>NZ_QWEZ01000001.1:1859794-2189692 GCF_003864255.1 Aestuariirhabdus litorea | reverse complement strand
AACTCAGAAGTGAAACCTCTTAGCGCCGATGGTAGTGTGGGGTTTCCCCATGTGAGAGTAGGTCATCGTCAAGCTTTTACACAAAACCCCGATCTGCACAGGTCGGGGTTTTTTTATGCCTTGAATCCTCCTCCTGTGCCCGCGCTAGGTTCCCTTTTACCCTCTACCACCTCTAATGCTCCCTTCCCCATGCCTACCAGTCACTCCATAACCTTCGTAACGTTGCGCAGTCGCCTTTGGTAGCTCACTGTTGGTGAAAGGGCATACGCAGGTTATGCGACTTCAAAGACCAGGTTCACCGCAAGGCACAGGGTTGTAACCAGGGGCGGGAAAAAGGAGAGAGGGCCGAGGGTTTGAGGAGCTATTGGTCCAGCAGGAAAGGGCTAGGCACTGACCTGTCCCCTTTTTAGTCAGTGTCCCCCTAGGGGCGGATTCCCTTTAGTACAGTTTTGCTTCACCCTCAGGGCGGTGCTTAAAGCGTCGGTGCTGCCAAAGGTATTGCTCAGGGTGCTGGCGGATAAACCCCTCAATCATGCCGTTTACCCGCAAAGTGTCGGCTTCGAGGTTCCCGGTGGGGAAGTTGTCCAGCGGGGGGCTAAAATCCAGAACGTAATGACCCCTTTCGTCACGGTAATACTGGATCATAGCAACGGTCGCTCCGGTCTGTTGAGCATAGTCTGAGGTGACCGGAATGGTTGCTGCAGGGATACCAAAAAAAGGTGTCCAGATGCTTCTTTTTCTACCCATATCCTGATCCGGGAGGATGATCCCGATCTCGCCCTGGTTCACGAACCGGAGCATCGACTTGACCTCCTTTCTGGGTATGAATCGACCCAGTGTTCGGCGCCGCATAACGCCCGTCAGGTACTCGTACAGGGCGTTATCATGAACCCGATAGAGAATGTTGTACGCCACACCGGAGACGCCCGCCAGGCGAGCAATGGCCTCGATACAGGTCATGTGCACGCCGAACAGGATGACACCCTTCCCGCGGGCAAGAAGCGGCTTGATATGCTCTTCATAGCCGCTGACACGGCTTATGCGCTTGAGACGGCCCAGGCTACACCACCAGATAAGCCCCGGCTCGAGCAGTGCAAAGCCCAGCGCTTCATAGTTTTTACGTATAAGTTGCTCTTGCTCTTCTGCTGTGAGCTCTGGGAAACATAGCCTGATGTTGGTTTGGGTGATGCGCAGGCGGCTGCCCCCGATACGGTAGAACAGCCGCCCGATCAGCTTGCCCAACCCGATCAAGGCGGGCAGCGGTAGTCGTCCGATAATAAACAGGAGCGTGAACAGCAGCCAAACCCCCCAATAATTAGGCAGTAGGAAGCGCCACTGGAAACGGTAGCTGTGAAGGTAGTCTTGGTGGGGGGTGGATGTGTTGCTAGTTACCACTCAAAGGGCCTCGGTGTAATGCTTTTTGCTGTTGGTATGGGGTAGTTGACTTTGTTTCCGCCGCGCTCGACGTAAGTGTTCTATAGTATCAAGAAATTACTAATTTAGCCGTTAACCCCCAGACAGCCGTGTCACAGCTATCCAAAGGGGATCGAGGAACAATAATGAGCATCAAAGCGAGAATACTACTGTTAACCACCGTGCCGTTGCTGCTGATCACGCTGATTGTAATGATGGTCACCGGTTGGCGTTTGCAGTTGCTGGAAGATCAGGAGGTGCAAAGTTTTCGCTCCGAGATCATGGCCAGCAAGCAGGCTGAGCTCAAAAACTATATTGATATGACCCTTACCGCGATCAAGCCTTACTATGATGCGGATGACCAGGAGGGTGCCAAGGAAGTGATTCGGCGCTTGCGCTTTGATGAAGACCAGTCGGGTTATGTGTTTGGTTACAACTATGACGCTATCAACGTGGCCATGGGGCCCAATCCGGCGCTCGAGGGTAAAGACCTCTCCAACCTCAAGGATGCCAACGGTCAATATGTGATTAAGGACCTGATCGCCATCGCTAAGCGCGGTGGGGATTTCTACACCTATTTGTGGCCCAAGCCCGGCAGCGAAGAGACCGAGCCTAAGCTGAGCTATGCGATTGGCCTTGATAAGTGGAAATGGATGCTGGGTACCGGATTTTACATCGGCGATGTCGATGAACTGGTTGCTCGACAACGAGCCAACTTTGCCGCCAGTTTGAAGACCACGTTGGGCTGGCTGTTTGGTGCTGCCCTACTGACAGCCATTGCTGTCATTGCCATCAGCTTGATTATGGTTCGTCAGACCGTATCAAAGATTACCGCCTCGGTCGCCGTGATGGAGGATATCGCCGAGGGGGATGGCGACCTTACCCGCCGCCTCACAGTGGATGGCAACACCGAGATGGACAAATTGGCCGGTGCCTTCAACCGCTTTGCCGACAAGATACATGACATCATCTGCCAAGTTACGGATGTGACAGAGCAGCTCTCCTCGGCCTCTAACCAGATCAGTACCCAGAGTCGCCAGCAAAGCGACGCCATGGCCTCTCAACACGCTGAAGTCGAGCAGGTGGCCACCGCCATGAATGAGATGAGCGCAACAGCCCAGGAGGTGGCTTCCAGTGCCAGTGAGGGCGCTGGTGCTGCCAACCAGGCGCACCAGGAGTCGGTTGCAGGCCAGAAGGTACTTAACGCCACCATCTCCTCCATTCGCTCTCTCGATGAACGTCTTGATGAGGCCGCCGGTGTGATCAAGACCCTTGAAACCGAGACCGAGAACATTGGGTCGGTACTGGGAGTGATCGGAGGCATAGCCGAGCAGACCAATTTGCTGGCACTCAACGCCGCTATCGAGGCGGCCCGTGCCGGTGAACAGGGCAGAGGCTTTGCGGTGGTGGCTGATGAGGTGCGTACCCTGGCCAGTCGAACTCAGGACAGCACTGCCGAGATCCAGGAGATGATCAACCGCTTACAGCAGGAAGCCGCTCGTGCGGTGACCGTTATGACCGCCAGCCGTGAGCAGAGTAACCGCTCGGTGGAGCAGGCTACCCAGGCGGGCGATTCATTGCAGTCGATCGTGGATTCCATCAACACCATCAATGATATGACTACACAGATCGCCAGCGCCGCCGAGGAACAAACGGCGGTTGCCGACGAAATCAATGGCAATGTTACCCGCATCTCGGATATCAGCAGCCAGACCACCACCGGGCTGAAAGAGACCGCCAGCGGTGCCGGCACCATTCATAGTTTGGGTTCCACCCTGCAGTCGCTGGTAGGCCAGTTCAAAGTGCAGCGCTAGCAGGGCCCAGCGCTGAGGGAGGTGAAGAGCATGGCCGGCACAGTAGCGTGGGACCTTGGCCGGCTCCCCCGGCTCCTGGTGTTGCTCGCCTTGGTTGTGCAGGGGGCTGAGGCTGAGGTGTACCGCTGTGTCGATGAGGATGGAGTGCGCTATGCGGACCAGCCCTGCGGGCCCAACGCGGAAGCGGTGATTCTGCCCGAGATCCAGCAGAGTGACCCGGTTTCTCCGCCGCCCTATACGACCGGAGTCGCCCCGCTGCGCGAACCTCCCGAACGGGTCAACCGACCCGCAAGAGAGCCCCAGAGGCCTGATTATTGTCCCGACGTTCACGAGATTACCACCGCTGTGCGTCTGGGACGAATCAAACTCTGTATGACCAAGGAGCAGGTACTGGCGGCCAACCGCCGATCCGAACCTTCACGACGCAGCTTTTGGAACGATCAGGGCGATCTGTTCGAGTATTGGCACTATGGAGTGCGTTCTGAGGGCTGGCCCCGCGAGGTTCGATTCAAGAATGGGATTGTGAGGGGGTTCGGTGATCCCTGACCCCCCAATGGCCGCTAGGCTGTTTTGTTACAGGCAAGCTCGCTGAGCTGCTGATCTTTCTCTTCCCACAGGCGGTTAACCCATAGCTGGAACTGCTCACGATAGCCATCATCATTGAGGTAGTCGCCGCCACGGAACTCTGCTGGGATCGGCTGCTGCGCCATGCGCACCACTACGCCGTTGACCCGGCCGCAAAGGAAGTCCCAATAGCTGGGACGGTGGGACTCCGGGCTGTCGGCGTAGTAGATGGTGACATTTAATAGGGTGTCGAGCTGCTCCCCCATTGCCCCCAGTACAAAGCCAATCCCCCCCGCCTTCGGGCGCAGCAGGTGCTGGAAAGGGGACTGCTGCCGCTCATGCTTGGCGGGTGTAAAACGAGTGCCTTCCAGGAAGTTAAAAACTGCCACCGGAGTATGCTTGAATTTTTCGCAGGCCTTACGGGTGGTCTCCAGGTCTTTGCCTTTTTTTTCGGGATGTTTTCGCAGGTACTCCTGGGTGTAACGCTTCATAAAGGGAAAATCGAGCGCCCACCAAGCCAGGCCGATCACCGGAACCCAGATCAGCTCCTGCTTAAGGAAAAACTTCAGCATGGGTATGCGGCGGTTGAGCAGGTGCTGGAGGATGGTGATATCAGCCCAGGATTGGTGGTTGCTGGTTACCAGGTACCAGGAGTCGGTGTTCAGCGATTCCGGCATCTCAACATCCCACTCCAGCTTCTGGGTTAACCGCATCCAGCCGCTGTTGATGCTGATCCAGATCTCTGCAATGCCGATGCCTACCCGGGTGCAGAAGACCCGCAGTGGTGGAATGGGCAGGAGCAGTTTCAGCAGCGCAACAAACAACAGCAGCGGAACCAGCAGCAGTGTCTGGGTGGTGAGGATCAGCGCGGCGATGATGCCGCGCACAAAGGGAGGGAGGAAAGTGAGCATAGTGTCAGTTTTGGGTATTCGTTAGTGGTGGCTTTGCTCAGCTTGCACAGCCGTGAGAGCGATGGTGTAAACGATATCATCTACCAGGGCTCCCCGGGAGAGGTCGTTAACCGGTTTGCGCAGCCCTTGCAGCATCGGCCCCACGCTGATCACGTCTGCACTCCGCTGCACCGCCTTATAGGTGGTGTTACCGGTATTGAGGTCGGGGAAGATAAACACTGTCGCGCGCCCGGCCACCGGGCTGTTGGGGGCCTTGCTGCGGGCCACGCTTTCGATCGCCGCCGCATCGTACTGCAGGGGGCCGTCGATCAGGAGTTCGGGGCGCTTGCTGCGGGCCAGCTCGGTTGCCTTGCGCACCTTTTCAACGTCCACCCCGGAACCTGAGGTACCGGTACTGTAGCTGATCATCGCAACCCGCGGTGGTATACCGAAAGCGGCGGCTGACTCGGCGCTCTGGATGGCGATATCCGCCAGCTCCTCGGCGGTGGGGTCCGGGTTAACGGCACAGTCGCCGTACACCAGCACCTGATCAGGCAGTAGCATAAAGAAAATCGAGGAGACGATCTGGGTATCGGGGCGGGTTTTAATTAGCTGGAAGGCCGGCCGAATGGTGTTGGCTGTGGTGTGAACGGCGCCGGATACCAGGCCATCTACCTCATCCAGGGCCAGCATCATGGTTCCCAACACCACATTGTCCTCGAGCTGGGACTCGGCCATGGGAGCATTGAGGCCCTTGTTTTTACGCAGCTCCACCATGGGTTCAATGTAGCGGCCACGCACAACGTCGGGGTCCATGATGACGAGGTCGTCGGGTAGGATGAGGCCGCAACCCTCGGCGACGGTCTGGATCTCCTGGGGCTTGCCGAGCAGGATGCACTGGGCAATGCCTCGCTGGTGACAGATCGCCGCGGCCTGGATGGTGCGGGGTTCGTTGCCTTCGGGAAGCACGATGCGTTTATGGGCGTTATGGGCCTTCTGCACCAACTGGTAGCGGAAGGCCGGGGGGGACAGACGCGGCTCGGTGTTGTGGCCGCAGCGCTCCTTGAGCCATTCGGCGTTGATGCAGGAGGCGACCGAGTCCATCACCCGCTCGATCCGATCCACATCGTCCACCGGTACCTCATTGTTCATGCGGTCGAGCTTGGTGGCGGTGTTGTAGGAGTTGGTCTCGATCAGCATCACTGGCAGCCCGCTGCTCTGCACTGCTTTACGGCACAGGTCCATAATGGAGTCGGCGGGCATGATTCCGTTGGTCAGCAGTAAACCCGCCAGAGGCACACCATTGAGGGAGGCCAGGGAAGCGGCCAGGATAATGTCATCCCGGTCCCCGGGGGTGATGATCAGGGCGCCAGGTTTAAGCAGGTGGGTGATGTTAGCGGCGGTTCGCGCGCACAACACCCGGGAGGTAACCCTGCGCTGGGCGATATCCCCCTCATTGAGCACTCGGGCGTTGAGCAGTTGTGCAACATCCTTGGTACGGGGGGAGGCGAGGGAGTCATCCCAGGGGATGTAGCCGATCGGCATCAGGGGCTTGTTGCGGAAGGCGTCTAGCTTGACGATCTCGTGGGGGGCACCGGGGGAGTGCTGGCTAAAGGCCTCCTGGGACATCTTGTTGATGATGTACCCCAGCACCCGCTTTTTACTGACCCCTCCGAAGCTGTCACTGACGATCTCCAGCTTGTCGGCGACCATATCGAGGGAGTCCTCGTTGGAGGCGGAGACCAGGATCACCTCCGCACCCAGGGTTTTGGCGATGTCGGCATTGAGTCGTGTGACGTAGGGCGCCTGCCGGGTTGGCACCAGGCCCTCAACGATCACCACATCGGCATCGTCGGCGCTTTTCTGGAACAGTCCAACAATCTGCTCCATCAGGATATCTCGCTTGTGGTCACCCAGGAGGTCCTCGACGCGCTCGAGGGTGATGGGGTCGGAGGGGGTGAGCCCCATCACCTGATGGATCAGTAGCGTAGAGCGCTCCGGGCCCGAGTCGGTGGCATGCTGTTGGGCGATGGGCTTGCAGAAAGCGACCCGCAGGCCGACGTTATCCAGAGCCCGCACCAGTCCCAGGGAGACCGAGGTAAGACCGACGCCAAAACTGGTGGGGGCAATAAAGAAGGTATGCATGGCTATAGGATTTCCTGAAAGCGTAATTAGTGGTGACGGGAGGGTGACGGCTCAGTATCAGCGACCTGTTGGGCAACCAGGTGATGGGTGTCGCGAGCGATCATCAGCTCTTCGTTGGTGTTGATCACCAGCACGGCAGGGGTGTTGTTATCGGCGCTGATGCGTCCCTGGCTTTGGGCTCCGTTGGCAACGTTGCGCTCGAGATCGATGTCAATGCCGAGGATCGACAGGCGGCGGCAGGTAGCCTCGCGGATACGCGATGAGTTTTCACCGATACCGCCGGTGAACACCAGGGCATCCAGGTGTGGCAGGCTGGTGGCGAGACCGGCTAACTGGCGCGCGAGGGTGAACACATAGATATCGATGGCCAAGCGGGCCCGCTCATTACCTTCGGCCTCCGCCTGTTCCAGAGTTCGCATGTCGTTACTCAGGCCGGAGAGTCCCAGCAAGCCGCTCTCCTTGTTCAGCATGCGCGATGTCTGCTGCAAGCTGTAGCCGCACTCGCTGGCCAGGAAGTCGTACAGATTGGGGTCGACGTTGCCGCTGCGGGTTCCCATCACCAGCCCCTCCAGGGGGGTGAGGCCCATGGTGGTGTCCACACTGTTGCCGCTGCGAATGGCGGCGGCGCTGCTGCCGTTACCAAGGTGGGCGCAGAGCAGCGAGTGGTCGGTCGGCAGCTCCAGCAGCTCCAACGCACGCTGGCTGACATAGCGGTAGCTGGTGCCATGAAAACCATAACGGCGCACGGCGTGCTGCTGATAGAGCGCATAGGGAATCGCGTAGAGGTAGGCTTCTGCCGGCATGCTCTGGTGGAAGGCGGTATCGAACACCGCTACGTGCTGCAGGCTCGGGAAGTGCTGTTGGGCTACCTCAATACCGATCAGGTTGGCGGGATTATGCAGGGGAGCAAGCCGCTGGCAGTCACGGATAGTGTCCATCACCTGCGCGTCGATCAGGGTGGACTCCCTGAAGCGCTCGCCGCCATGGACCACCCGATGGCCGATTGCACCAATCTGCTGTTTGAGTCCTGCCTCTGTGAGCAGGCCGAGGATCTGCGCGCAGGCTTCCTGGTGATCTGCGCCAGGCAGTTCCAGCCGCTGCTTCATGCCCCCCATGCTGTAGCGGATAGAGGCCAGCTCCTCACCGAGCCGCTCCGCCAAACCGCTGATCACCTCCACGCCGGAGATGGGATCGATCAGGGCAAACTTCAGTGATGAGCTACCGCAGTTAAAAATCAGTACGTTAGGTGAGGTCATAATTTCCTTTGCATGAGAGAACTGCTAAACCAGTATAGATGGTTCCCCCCGCCGCCCTGAAACTGGGTCGGGGGTAAGGGAAATGGGGCGAATTATACGGATTTGAACGCGAAAATCCCGCTATGATCGCTCAATTGTTTAAAAGAGGCTCAAGCACGGGCCACACCCGGTCAAGGATCAGAGGCTGGGCGGCCTCTGTGGGATGCATCCGGTCCTCCTGCAGCAGGTGGGGCTCATTGGCCACGTCGGCGAGAAAGAAGGGGACCAGGGGAACGTCGTGGCGGCTGGCGAGATCGCTAAAGCTTTGCTGGAAAAGGCGGGTGTAGGTGGCTCCGTAGTTGGGTGGTAGCATCATCTCAAACAGGATCGGTTGGGCACCGGCCCGTTTGACCTGTTCAAGAATGGCCGCCAGGTTGTTGCGCATGCTGTTGATGTTACCCCCCCGCAGGCCATCGTTGGCCCCGAGTTCGACCAGAACCCAGCGCGGAGAGTGGCGCTCCAGCGCAGAGGGAAGCCGTTGCAGGCCGCCGGCGGTGGTTTCACCGCTAACGCTGGCATTGACGACCTCAAAGGCAGAGTTTTGCCGTTGGAGTTTTTTTTCCAGTAAACTGACCCAACCCAGCTCCTGCTGGATGCCATAGCCTGCACTCAGGCTGTCACCCAGTACCAGCAGCGTCTCAGCCGAAGCCAGCGCCGGTCGGCCCAGGCTGAGCAAAACAATCACGAGCCCCGTCAGGAGTCTTATGGATAAGTGCACTGAATCTCCTCAGCCCCCCGCAATCATCCTCCAGGAGGTGACCAAGAGGGTCACCACTGCGGCGGGGGACCTGACCATCTTGTCGCCGATTTCCCTACAGATCAAGTGCGGGGAGAGTGTGGCTATTGTCGGTGTCTCCGGGTCGGGCAAGTCCACCCTGCTTGGGCTGATGGCCGGGCTTGATAACCCGAGTAGCGGCACCATCGAGCTGGCGGGCCATCGCATCAGCTCAATGACCGAGGATGAACGGGCTCGGGTGCGAGCCGACAACGTCGGCTTTGTATTCCAGACCTTCCAGCTGCTGGCGAGCCTGACTGCACTGGAAAACGTCATGCTACCGTTGGAGCTGGCCGGTCGCGACGACGCCGTCGATCAGGCGGAGTCGCTGCTGGAGCGGGTTGGCCTGGAGCGGCGGCTCAGCCACTACCCCCGTCAGCTGTCGGGGGGGGAGCAGCAGCGGGTTGCTATCGCGCGGGCGTTTGCCCTGCGCCCGGATATTCTGTTTGCCGATGAGCCCACCGGCAACCTTGACAGCGCGACCGGTGAGCGCATCATCGACCTGCTGTTTGAATTGAACCGGGAGCAGGGGGCGACTCTGGTGCTGGTCACCCATGACAAGCAGCTGGCCACCCGCTGTGAGCGGAGGTTGTCGCTGCAGCAGGGGGCGCTACAGACGACCGGAGTGGAGGCCTCATGAAGCGCTGGTTGCGTTTAAGCTGGCGCCTGCTGCTGCGAGATGGCCGCGCCGGCGAGGTCAGCCTGCTGCTGGTGGCGCTCATTATTGCCGTGGCGGCGACCTCGGCGATCGGTTTTTTCACGGATCGCATGCAGCGCACCATGGGGCAGCAGGCCACTGAACTGTTGGGGGCTGACCGGGTGATTGCCAGCTCGCAAACGATCCCTGCGCCCTGGGTTCAACGGGCCCGTGCAGAGGGCCTCTTGGTGGCGACGACCGCAGAATTTCGCAGTGTGGTGCTGGCCGGCGAGGCGATGCAGCTGGCCTCGGTGAAAGCCGTTGACGCCGCCTACCCCTTGCGAGGCCAGCTGCGTACGGCTCCACAACCCTTTGCCGAGGGACAGGTCACCTCTGGAGTTCCCGCTGTGGGGGAGGTGTGGCTGGAGCCGCGCCTGTTTGGCCTGTTGGAGCTGCAGCCCGGCGCATCCCTGGAGTTGGGTATAACCGCGCTGACAGCTGCGAGGGCGCTGGTCTATGAGCCGGATCGCGGGGGCGATTTCTACAGCCTGGCCCCGAGGTTGCTGATGAGCATGGAGGACCTGGAGCGTTCCGGAGTACTTCAGCCCGGCAGCCGGGTTGAGTACCGCCTGCTGCTGGCGGGGGACTCCCCCTCGCTGGAACGCTACCTGACCTGGCTGACACCGCAGCTGAGCGATAACCAGCAGCTGATCACCTTGCAGCGCGGAAGGCCCGCGATCAGTCGTGCGTTGGAGCGCTCCGAACGCTATCTGGGGTTGGCCAGCCTGGTGGCGGTACTGCTCGCGGGGGTGGCCATTGCCATGGGGGCACGCCGTTACAGCGAGCGCCACTTCGATATGAGCGCCATGCTGCGCTGCATGGGGGCAAGCCAGCGTGACCTGCTGATGATCAGCCTGCTGCAGCTGCTCTGGCTGGGGTTGTTTGGCAGCCTGTTTGGGCTGCTGCTGGGCTGGGGGTTGCAGGAGGGGCTGGTGCAGCTGTTGCGCCCTCTGCTGCCGGGCGAGTTGCCGGGCCTGGGCATTAAGCCGGTATGGCTGGGGCTGGCCACCGGCCTGGTCACCCTCGCGGGTTTTGCCCTGCCACCGGTGGTGCGATTGCGCCAGGTGCCACCCCTCAGGGTGTTGCGGCGCGACCTGACGCCGATGCCGGCGCAAGCCTGGCTGATCTACGGCTCCGCGATCCTTTGCCTGATGCTGCTGATGTGGCGCTATACCAACAGTGTGCAGCTGACCCTGGCGATCCTCGCCGGCGTCATTATGTCGGCACTGGCCCTCGGGGGGCTGCTGGGGTTGTTGTTGCGCGTGACCGTGCACCGCTTGCGCACCCGTACCCTGAGTGTTGCGTTACGCTTCGGCCTTAACCATCTTCTGCGCAATACCCAGGTGACGGTGGGACAGGTGCTGGCTTTCGGTATCACTCTGATGGCGATGGCGGTAGTGGTGATGATCCGTACCGAGTTGGTGGGGCGTTGGCAGGCAGAGCTGCCCGAAAATACCCCCAACGTCTTTGCCGTCAATATCCTCACCGAGGAGGTCGAGGCGCTGGAGCAGTTCCTTGACCAGCGCCAGCTGGCTCGAAGCGCAGTCTTCCCGATGGTGCGGGGGCGTTTAACCCAGATCAACGGGGAGCCTGCCCGGCAGGTGGTCAGCGAAGAGGGGCGCGGCAGTAACGCCCTCCGGCGAGAGCTCAATCTCACCTGGTCGGTCGGGCTTCCAGAAACCAACCGCTTAGTGAGTGGTCGCTGGTGGAACGAGGGGACAGAGCAGACAACGCCCCTGGTGTCGGTGGAGGCCGAGTTAGCCCGGCGTTTGGGCATCGAGGTGGGCGACCGGCTGGGGTTCAGCATCACCGGAGTCAACCTCGAAGCCGAGGTGGCTAACCTGCGCAGCGTCGAGTGGGAGTCGTTTCGGCCCAATTTCTATATGGTCTTTGCGCCGGGTGTGCTGGAACCCTTCGCCTCCACCTACATGACCAGCTTCCATCGCCCGCTGGACAACCCCGAAGTCGGTCGAGAGCTGATTCGGGCCTTTCCGTCGGTTACGGTGCTGGATCTGGAGGTGGTGATCCAGCAGATCCGGGGCATCGTCGACCAGGTGTCGCTGGCGGTGGAGTATGTATTGTTGTTTGTCCTGTGCGCCGGTTTTACGGTGTTTTTCGCGGCCATGCAGGCCAGTTTGGATGAGCGCCTGCAGGAGGGGGCCCTGATGCGAACCCTGGGGGCGCGCAGCGGCCAGATCCGTGCCAGCCACATCAGTGAGTTTCTGCTACTGGGGGCGTTGGCGGGGGTAGTGGCGGCACTGGGGACCGAAACCATCAGTTTTGTACTCTACCAAGAGGTGTTTGATATCGCCTTCAGTTGGCACCCCATCTACTGGCTGGCGCTGCCACTGTTGGGAGCCCTGCTGGTGGGGGGCGCGGGCTGGTGGGGAACCCGGAGGGTGGTGACTCGCTCTCCCTTAGGGGTATTGCGCGAGCTCTGACCGGGGCCGTAGCCGAAACGCCCTGCCGCGTTTGAAGGCGGTAGGTTAGGTAATTTCCACGACAGGGGGATAGGGGGGGCGGTGCTATACTGCAGGCCTGTTGATGGACCTGTTCCCTTATCTGGAGGATCTATGCCCCAATCATTTAACGATCACCTGCAGGCACAGCTGACCCAGCTGGAGCGCGACGGGCTCTATAAGGATGAGCGCGTGATTGTGTCGCAGCAGCAGGCGGATATCGAGGTCAGTGGCGGCGCCCATGTACTGAACTTCTGCGCCAACAACTACCTGGGGCTGGCCAATGATCCGCGCCTGATCGAAGCGGGGCGCAAGGCCCTCGAGCGATATGGCTATGGCATGGCATCGGTGCGCTTTATCTGTGGGACCCAGGATGTACATAAGGCGCTGGAGTCACGCATCGCCGAGTTTCTGGGGATGGAGGATTGCATCCTCTATTCCTCCTGCTTCGATGCCAACGGCGGCCTGTTCGAGACGCTGCTGGGGCCGGAGGACGCGGTCATCAGTGACGCCCTTAACCACGCCAGCATTATCGACGGCGTGCGCCTGTGCAAGGCACAGCGTTATCGCTACGCCAATAACGACCTCGCAGATCTGGAGCAGCAGCTCAAGGCGGCCGATGCCGCCGGAGCGCGCTACAAACTGATCGCCACCGACGGTGTTTTTTCCATGGATGGCACCATTGCCAACCTCAAGGGGATCTGTGACCTGGCTGATCGTTACAGCGCCCTGGTGATGGTCGACGACTCCCACGCCGTTGGTTTTATCGGCGACAAGGGGCGTGGTACTCCCGAGTACTGTGAGGTGATGGGGCGGGTGGATATCATCACCGGCACCCTGGGCAAGGCCCTTGGAGGCGCCTCCGGCGGCTACACCGCCGCCAGCCGCGAAGTGGTGGCCTGGCTGCGCAACCGCTCCCGCCCCTATCTCTTCTCCAACACTCTGGCGCCGGTGATCGCAGCAGCGTCCATCCGGGTGCTGGAGCTACTGTCGGAGGGGGATGAGCTGCGCCAGCGCCTGCGGGATAACAGCGCCTACTTCCGTCAGCAGATGGAGGCCCTGGGTTTCGAGCTGGTGCCCGGTGAGCACCCGATCATTCCGGTCATGCTGGGGGATGCGTCCCTCGCCAAACGGTTTGCCGGGCGCATGCTGGAGGAGGGGGTCTACGTGATCGGATTCTCCTTCCCGGTGGTGCCCAAGGGGCAGGCACGCATCCGTACCCAGATGTCGGCGGCCCACACCCGGGAGCAGATCGACCGTGCCGTTGCGGCCTTTGCCAAAGTGGGCCGTGAACTCGGCGTCATTCACTAGGAGAGCACTATGAAGACCCTGGCCAAGTTGCACCCCGAACAGGGGATCTGGATGGATGACAAGCCGATGCCGGAGATGGGACACAACGATGTTCTGATCCGGGTACGCAAGACTGCGATCTGCGGCACCGATATGCATATCTATAACTGGGACGACTGGGCGCAGAAGACCATCCCCCAGGGGATGACCGTCGGCCACGAGTTTGTTGGCGAAATTGCCGATATAGGAATCGAGGTGGCCGGACTCAAGGTGGGACAGCGGGTCTCCGGAGAGGGGCACATCACCTGCGGACATTGTCGCAACTGCCGGGCGGGCTTCCGCCACCTGTGCCGAAATACCCAGGGGGTGGGGGTCAACCGCGCCGGTGCCTTCGCCGAATACCTGGTGATCCCGGCGGTGAACGTGTTCCCGATCCCCGATGACATCAGCGATGACCTCGCCTCCATCTTCGACCCCTACGGCAACGCCGCCCATACCGCGCTTTCGTTCAATATGGTGGGGGAGGATGTGTTGATCACCGGCGCCGGCCCCATTGGTATCATGGCTGCGGCCATCGCCCGCCATGTGGGGGCCCGCCACGTGGTGATTACCGATGTGAACGAGTACCGTCTCGAGCTGGCCCGTAAGATGGGAGCGACCCGGGCGGTCAATGTGGCCCGCGAAACCCTCGAGGAGGTGATGCGCGAGCTGGGCATGGTCGAGGGCTTCGATGTGGGGTTGGAGATGTCCGGCAATGGCCAGGCGTTCAACCAGATGCTGGAGAACCTCAACCACGGGGGCAAGGTGGCCCTTTTGGGCATTCCCGCCAGCGGCACGGTGATTGACTGGAACCAGGTGATCTTCAAGGGGCTGGTGATGAAGGGAATCTACGGGCGCGAGATGTTTGAAACCTGGTACAAGATGGTCTCCATGTTGCAGTCCGGCCTCGACCTGTCGCCGATCATCACCCACCACCTCCCCATCGACCAGTTCCAGCAGGGGTTTGAGATCATGGGCAGCGGCCAGTCGGGCAAGGTGATCCTCGACTGGAGCTAGGCCGCTCATCCACGAGGCCCCTAACCCTTCCCGCTATGCGCCGCTATTCAGCGCGCTGATAGTAGCCCCTCGCCATTGAATCGGGGGGGTACTGCCCCTATGTTAGTGGCCTGCGCACTTGCTTGCCTGAACACACCCCACGGGGCGCCTCGCTGCGGCCCGTGCCTATACCTGAGGGATTTTGAATGAGCAGTAATACCGACGTCTTGTTTGAAGCGGTCGAATTGGGACCGCTGAAACTCAACAACCGCATCGTCATGGCCCCCATGACCCGTAGTTTCTCCCCCCGCGGTGTTCCCACCGATGCGGTGGTGGAATACTACCGCCGCCGGGCCGCCAACTCGGTTGGCCTGATCATCACCGAGGGTACCGTGGTCAATCACGCTGCCGCCAACGGTTACCCCAACGTGCCCCACTTCTACGGTGAAGAGGCGCTGGCCGGCTGGAAGCGGGTCGTGGACGCGGTGCACGCAGAGGGCGGCAAGATCTTCCCCCAGTTATGGCACGTAGGGGCGGTTCGCCGTCTGGGCACGGACCCCGATCCCGAAGTGCCAGGCTATGGCCCGATGGACAAAGAGAAGGATGGCCAGCGGGTGGTGAAGGGGATGACCCAGCAGGATATCGACGAGGTGATCGCCGCCTTTGCCCAGGCCGCGGCGGATGCCAAGCGTATCGGTTTCGACGGCGTCGAGCTGCACGGTGCCCATGGCTACCTGATCGACCAGTTCTTCTGGGAGGGGTCCAACCAGCGCACCGACCAGTACGGCGGCAGTTTCGAGAACCGCAGCCGCTTTGCGGTTGAGCTGGTGAAGGCGGTGCGCGAAGCGGTTGGCCCCGACTACCCGATCCAGTTCCGCTACTCCCAGTGGAAGCAGCAGGATTACAGTGCGCGTTTGTGTGATACCCCTGAGCGCCTGGAGCAGTTCCTGACGACCCTGGCCGATGCGGGTGTGGATATCTTTCACGCCAGTACCCGCCGTTTCTGGTTGCCCGAGTTTGAGGGCTCTGACCTCAACCTGGCGGGCTGGACCCGCAAGCTGACCGGCAAGCCTACCATCACCGTCGGCAGTGTGGGGCTGGACAGCGATTTCCTCGAATACATGGTGGAGAACGACTCCGTGGCCGACACCTCGGGGGTGGATGGACTGATCGAGCGCCTCAATAAGGCCGAGTTCGATCTGGTGGCGGTCGGTCGTGCGCTGCTGGTGGATGGCGAGTGGGCCAGCAAGGTTCGCGAAGGGCGTCAGCAGGAGATTATCCCCTTCAGCCGTAAGGCGCTGATGGAGCTGGTGTAAGCGCTCACTGAGCCTGAGCGATCAAAAACGGCGCCTTCGGGCGCCGTTTTTGATGAAGTGCTAGCGGTGGGAGGGGGTGATTTGCGTCTCGTTAAGCAGGCGTTCACTGACCCAGAGGCGTGTGGCGCCGGTCACCGCAGCCGGCATGATCAGCAGGTTGATCAGTGGGATCAGCATCAGCAGCGACACGCAGCCGCCGAAGCCGAGGCAAAGCAGGCGGCGACGCTTGAGGGCGAGCAGCATCTCTTTGAAGGTCATACGGTTGTTATCCGCCGCGTAGTCGATGTACTGGATCGCCATGGTCCAGGCGCCGAACAGGGCCCAGAGCAGCGGCGCGGCGAGATTCAGCAGCGGAATCCAGCTGATGATCAGCAGCAGCAGCGCACGGGGGGCAAAGTAGAGCAGTTTGGTGACCTCCCGGGCCAGGGTGCGGGGCACCATCAATCCCAGCTCCTTCCAGCTGAAGGGGATCTCCTGCCCGGGCTCCCCCAGCTCGGCGCGTAGTTGGCGCTCGCATACCTCGGATAACAGCCCGTTGAAAGGGGCCGCTATCAGGTTGGCGACGATGGTAAAGGAGAAGAAGAGAATCACCACAATGGTCAGCGCGAACAGGGGCCACATCAGCCAGTCGAGGAAGGAGAGCCATTCGGGCAGCCAGTCAAGTGCCCGCTGTACCCAGGTCGAGAACTGGTCACTGGCGACGTAGATCAGCAGCGAAAACAGCACGATATTGATCAGCAGCGGGACCACCACAAACCCCCGCAGCCCGGGTCGGGTCAGGAGCCCAAAACCCGCGAGAAAGGCGCTGCCGCCTCTGGCCAGATCCAGCATGGGATGTATTCACCTAGGTTGCCTTCGATCGAAGCAGTCTATGCCAGAGCGTGGGCCAATCGCAAACCGGCGCATGATCCACTGACAGGGCACCTCCGGATTGGGTAAACTGGTGCTTTTACGAATGGCACCCGTCTGGAGGGTATTGTGAGTGGATCACTGCGTGACCAACTACTGAAGCAGGGGTTGGTCAACAAGAAACAGGTTCAGCAGGCGCAAAAGGCTGATAAGCGTAAGGCGCGGGATAACCGCAAGAACGAAAAGGTGGGCGAGGCGGCGATCGTGGATGAGTCCCGGGTGCTGGCCCAGACCGCGAGGGAGGAGAAGAGGCGTCGAGACCGGGAGATTAACCTGCAGCGCGAAGCGGAGCGCAAGCAGAAGGAGCTGGTGGCGCAGGTGAAGCAGATCATCGCCTGCAACGCCATTCGCCCCGCCGGGGAGATCGACTACAACTTTGTGGTGGCGGGCAAAATCAAGAAGATCGCAGTCGACAAGCAACAGCATAAAGCCCTCTCCGCTGGACGACTGGCGGTTGTCGAGCTGGAGGGCCGCCATGTGATGATCCCGGCCGGGGCGGCGGACAAGATTGTGCAGCGCCTGCCCGAGGCGATTCTCTCCCAGGCCGACAACAGCCACAGCGAGCCCGACCCCGATGACCCCTATGCCGACTTCCAGATTCCCGACGACCTGATGTGGTGACCGCTGATGGAGCGCCGCTTTATCGCCCTTAGGGGTAACTCACAGCGTCTCGATGGCGGTGCGATGTTTGGCAACGCACCCAAGGCGCTCTGGTCCCGCTGGGTGCCAGCCGACGAGCTGAATCGTATCCCACTCGCCTGCAATGTCCTGCTGGTGGAGGAACGCGGGCCCAACGGTGTGCGCCGCCTGCTCTTTGAAACCGGTATTGGTGCTTTTTTTGAGCCCACCCTGGCGGCGCGTTACGGGGTGGTGGAGCGGGAGCACTGCCTGCTTAAGGGGCTGGCCGAGATAGGGCTCAGCGATGGGGATATCGATCTGGTAATGCTGTCTCACCTCCACTTCGACCACGCCGGTGGGTTGCTGGCGGCCTGGGAGGAGGGGGTGGCACCGCGCCTGCTGTTCCCCAACGCCCTCTACCTGACCGGGCGTGACCAGTGGCAGCGCGCCCGGGCGCCGCACCTGAGGGATCGCGCTTCCTATGTACCCGAGCTGGTTGAGCTGCTCGAAGCCAGTGGCCGGCTGCGGCTGGTGGAGGGGGAGCAGGCCCCGGAACTGGGAGCCGGTTACCATTTTATCCGCAGTGATGGCCACAGCCCGGGAATGCTGCTGACGGAGATCGAAACCGGGCAGGGGCCGCTGGTGTACGGTGCTGACCTGGTGCCCGCCACCCCCTGGGTCAACCTTCCCATCACTATGGGGTATGACCGGGCGGCGGAGCAGCTGATCGATGAGAAGACGCAGCTGCTAGAGTCCCTACAGCAACGGCGGGGGTGGCTCTTTTTTAGTCACGATCCTGACTGCTTTGCGGCGCGGATCGTCCGCGATGAGCGCGGGCGCTATCAGCCGCAGGAGCCGATGGCCCAGGCGGGGGTGCTCAGCGCCTGGCCGCTGCGTTGAAGGGTGAAGCCGTCAGCGGGCGGGCCACAAAAAAATCAGGGCGCCTAGGCGCCCTGATTTGTGTAGCTGGGAGAGGGGCGGCCTTCGTCAGGCCTGCTTCTCCTTGATCTCCTGGGTATCGCTGAGGTCCTTTTTCTTGACCCCAAATTCCTCGGACAGGGTGCCCTTGCTGTTGGAGTAATCCAGCGGGGGGCGGGGGGAATCCTCATTGTCGTTTTTCGACAGCAGGGTGCTGCTGGCCAGCAGGGAATCGCTCAGGCGATGGCGGGTCAGCTCGTCGGTGCACAGGTGCTCGGAGCTGGCCACCAGGTGCTCATGCACATCCTTGTAGCTCTCGGTCAGCTTGTTGACCAGGTGAGCGGTGGTGCTGAAATGGTCGGAGACCTTCTCCTGGTAATCCTTGAACTGGGACTCCATGGTCCTCAGTTGTTCCTCGACCCGGCTGTTCTGGGGGGAGCCTCCTCGCAGCATGTGGTAAAGCAGTACCCCGGCGATGATGCCGCCTACAAATGCCATTGAGCCTAAAACCCACAAACTGTTGGTATCTTCCACGCTTCTGCCTCGATTTATCCGTAACTTTACACACCGCCCCGCTGCAACCCAGTGCTGTTGGCGGCGGGGGAGTGGGGGGGAGAGGGTGTATATCCCCCGCAGCCCTTAAGTTAAAGGCTTT
The DNA here is from genome assembly GCF_003864255.1 of Aestuariirhabdus litorea. Classification (NCBI taxonomy): domain Bacteria; kingdom Pseudomonadati; phylum Pseudomonadota; class Gammaproteobacteria; order Oceanospirillales; family Aestuariirhabdaceae; genus Aestuariirhabdus; species Aestuariirhabdus litorea. Next base: position 2,170,899 of record NZ_QWEZ01000001.1, on the reverse strand, counting down.
TCCCTCCCCTGTACAGGGGCCCTGGGGTATCGCTGTGTTATACATTTGTAGCCTTTACCCAGCGGGCGGGCTTGGCCACACTGGCGGACTATCCGGGGGACAGTTCAGGGGGACGGGGTCATTTGCCTAAAACCTACGCTGGGGGTAGAGTGTGCGCCCCACTTTCGATGTGCAGAGCGATCTGCCGCTCATTGAGGCCCGATCCGGGTGTATCAGTAAATACGGTGAACTTTTCATGACGCCTTTGGAACGCTACCAGCAGGATCTTCAACGCGAGGGATTTTCCCACGACGCCTCCCAGGAACAGGCGGTGCGCCACCTGCAGCGGCTCTACGACGATCTGGTCGCGCAAACCGCCAAGCCCGGGAAGCGCCAGCTGATCAAGGGACTGTTGAAAAAGAAGCGCCCGGAGCCACTCAAGGGGCTGTACTTCTGGGGCGGTGTGGGGCGCGGCAAAACCTACCTGGTGGACACCTTCTACGACAGTCTTCCCTTCGAGCAGAAGATGCGCACCCATTTTCACCGTTTCATGCGCCGGGTTCACCATGAGCTGACCGACCTGAAAGGGGAGAAGAACCCTTTGATCATTATTGCCCGCCGCTTTGCCGGTGAGGCCCGGGTGATCTGCTTTGATGAGTTTTTTGTTACCGATATCACTGACGCGATGATCCTTGCAGGGCTGTTCAGCGAGCTCTTTAACCTGGGGGTGACGCTGGTGGCTACCTCCAATATTGTCCCCGACGACCTCTACAAGGATGGCCTGCAGCGAGCCAAATTCCTGCCCGCCATCGACCTGATCAAGCAGCACACCACTGTGGTCAATGTCGACAGTGGCATCGACTACCGGCTGCGGGTACTGGAGCAGGCGGAGATCTACCATTTCCCCCTGGGGGAGGCGGCCCAGGACAGCCTGCAGCAGAGTTTTGAGCAGCTGACCCCGGATGTGGAGCATGTCCATCGGGGTGAGGTGTTGCAGATCGAGGGGCGCGATATCCTCTCGGTCCAGGTGTGTGACGATGTGGCCTGGTTTACCTTCACAGAGCTGTGCGACGGCCCCCGCAGCCAGAACGACTACATCGAGCTGGGGCGCATCTTCCATGCGATCCTGCTCAGCGACGTGCCGCAGATGGATGGCAGCAAGGATGACCAGGCGCGGCGCTTCGTGAACCTGGTGGATGAGTTCTACGACCGTGGAGTCAAGTTGATCATCTCCGCCGAAGTCGCGGTGGAGGAGCTCTATGTCGGCACCCAGCTGGCCTTCGTGTTTGAGCGCACCAAGAGCCGCTTGCAGGAGATGCAGTCCCACGAGTACCTGGCGCTCGAGCACAAAGCCTGAGGGCACCTGCATTAAAAATGGCCAATCCGTTTGAGTGGATTGGCCAGCCCCTTTCTCCCGTTTGCCCCTTATAGTGGAAACATCTACCGGCGCGCCCTGCGAGGCGACCGGCTCCATCCCTACTGACTATCGAGGCGAACAATGATTCCAAGAACCGTCTACGACTCCGACCAGGAGCTATTCCGCGACTCCGTACGCAAGTTTCTCGAACAGGAGGCTGTGCCCTACCACGCGCAGTGGGAGAAAGAGGGTCAGGTCGACCGGGCCCTTTGGAGCAAGGCCGGCGAGCAGGGACTGTTGTGCCCGACCATCCCCGAGGAGTACGGCGGGGTGGGGGTCGATTTTCGCTACAACGCCATTGTGGATGAAGAGATCGCGCGCCTTGGCCTCTCTGGAATCGGTTTTGGCCTGCACTCCGATATCTCGGTTCCCTACCTCTTCAACTATGGCTCCGAGCAGTTGAAGCAGAAGTACCTGCCCAAGCTGGTCAGCGGTGAGATGGTCAGTGCCATCGCCATGACCGAGCCGGGGGCGGGCTCCGACCTGCAGGGGATCAAGACCACCGCCGTGCTGGACGGAGACGAGTACGTTCTTAACGGCTCCAAAACCTTCATCACCAACGGCCAGTTGGCCGACCTGGTGGTGGTGGTCGCCAAGACCGACCCGTCGGCGGGCGCCAAGGGCACCAGCCTGTTGCTGGTGGAGGCGGGCATGGCCGGCTTTACCAAGGGCAGTAACCTGGAAAAGATCGGTATGAAGGCCCAGGACACCTCCGAACTCTTCTTCCAGGATGTGCGGGTGCCCCGGGAGAACCTGTTGGGTGCCGAGGGGATGGGCTTTATCTACCTGATGCAGGAGCTGCCCCAGGAGCGTTTGTCAGTGGCGGTTAATGCCATTGCCAGCGCCGAGTCGATCTTTGAGCAGACCCGCGAGTACGTAAAGGAGCGGCAGGCCTTTGGCAAGAGCATCTCCCAGTTCCAGAACACCCGCTTCAAGCTGGCGGAGATGGATACCGAGCTGACCGTGGCGCGGGTGTTCGTCGACAAGTGCCTGGAGCTGCACGTGGCCGGCAAGCTGGATGTGCCCACCGCCGCCAAGGCCAAACTGCACGCCACCGAGGTGCAGTGCCGGGTGATCGATGAGTGCCTGCAGCTGCACGGCGGCTTCGGCTATATGTGGGAGTACCCAGTGGCGCGTGCCTGGGCCGACGCCCGGGTACAGAAGATCTACGCCGGCACCAATGAGATCATGAAGGAGATCATCGCCCGCGCGCTCTGATACTCAGCAGCTCGTAGCGCTACCCGAGGGGCATCGTTCGATGCCCCTTTTTCATGGAGTATTCGGGGTGAGCATTAGCGCTTGGGGTTGCAGGGGGGTGCCCTGTTGCAGGCGCTCGGGCTCGGGCAGCACATCCATGCTGGGCCAGAGACCACTGGTGAGGGCGGAGGCATAGCCGTTGTCCAGTCCTGCCGCCCTCATCGCCTGCTGCTCGGAAGGGGCGTTATAGGGAAGCCGGTGCCAGCTGGCGCGAACGCTATCCCCCTCCGGTTCCAGCAGCAGATACCAACCGTCGGGGGTGCCGTCGTTGGCGGGCATGCCAATGGCGCCGCTGTTGAGCCAATATCTTGAGCCTTCGGGCCCGGCTATGGTTTGCCCAAAGGGGAGCCCGCAGTGACCGGCCAGCAGCAGCTGGGCGCCACTCGACTCCAGCTCCTTCTGTTTTTCCGCTGTTTCACTGGAGGCGAACAGAAAGCGGTTGATGCGGGAGGGGGCACCATGGACCAGCGTCACCGTAAACTGGTGCCAGCGAAACTGCAGTTGTTGGGGGAGGGTGGCCATCCACGCCCGCTGCTGCTCATTGATGCGGGCACGGGCAAAGCGAAACCAGCCCTGGGAGAGTGCGTCGCAGGCACTGCCCGCTTCGAAGCCACAGCCGCAATCGGCGGCCTGCTGGACCAGCGACTCTTCACAGTTGCCCATGATGCTGGTGCAGCCCCACGCCTGAATCGCGTCGAGGGTTTCTGCGGGGCGGGCGCAGTAGGCGATGAGGTCGCCGGTGCAGAGGCAGTTCTCGGGAGGCACCCCCAGCGCCTCGGCCCGGGCCTGCAGGGTCCGGGTGGCTTCCAGGTTGCTGTAGGGGCCGCCAAAAACCAGCAGGGGGCCCGGCCCGGGCAGCTTGAAAGGGCTCATGCAGGCGACCCTTCATTGGCCAGGCGCTGGCGGGCGCCGGTGACCACTCCCAGGGCAAAGAGTGTGCAGCCACCGACCAGCACCACCAGGCAGATCAGCAGCAACTTGCTGTATTTATGGGCATCGCCCATCAGTTGGCTGTAGCCGGAGGATTCGGTGAAGTAGAGGGCAGCACCCGCAAGTGCGAGGGCGAAACTGCCCAGGTAGCTCCACAGGGGGATGTCGCGACGCCCGCCCAGCAGAGAGAAAAAGATGACGGGTAACAGGTACATGGAGGCGGTACCGCTGACGGCGACGGCGCTGAACAGGTCTTTATTGCCGACAAAGACCAGCCAGACCCCCAGCAGCATAAACAGCAGCATCACCCCGCGGCCATTGCTGACACGGGTGGGAAGCAGCTTCATGTCGATGATCACCAGTTTGGAGGAGCTGGAGAGGGTGCTGTCGAGGGTGGACATGGCCGAGATCACCAGGGCAGCATTGAACAGCAGCATCGGCAGGTCTCCCAACAGGCGCTGCAGGGCGTCGGTCATCGCTTCGCCGCTCTGGGCCTGTGCCCCTGCGACAATGCCCAGTGAGCCGAAAGCCAGGATACAGAGGATGCTGATCCAGGCGGCGTGGAGGAAACTTTTGCGGGTGGTCGGGCGGTCGGCCAGCAGCCCCCGGTCCATCATCACCGGGTCGTGCATGGGGTAGCTCCACACCTGCAGCAGGGCTACCAACATCAGTACCGGGCCGGGATCGCTAATCTGGAACTCCTTAAAAAGCAGGTTATCCAGGCTTAGGACGCCGCTGTGGGTAGCCAGCCCTATCAGTAGTGCCAGGGTGGCGATAAACACCAGCATCTGTAACAGGTCGGTGCGCAGGCTGGCGTGAAGGCCACCCAGCATGGAGTAGAGCAGGGTCACCGCGGCAAAACCGATAATGGCAGCGGTATAAAGTTGGCTGCCGACCGCTCCGAAGAGAATACCGATCACCAGCAGGTTGGCAAACACCTCACTGATCAGGCGAACCCCAATCACAAGGTTGTAGCAGCGGCTACCCCAGTTGCCGAATCGATCCTCCAGGAACGCCTGGATGCTGTTGAAGCCGTGACGGAATCGCAGTTGGTCGATGATGATGCCGCCGGTAATGAAGGAGAGGTAGTAGAGGGCGTAGGCGAGCGTTCCCCAGATCCCGTAGTAATAGCCGAGAATGGCCGCATTGAGCAGCGAACGGGCAAAGATCCAGGTGGTGACCTGGGAGAATACGAGGGTCCAGAGCCCCGGTGCTGTTCCCTGTTCAGAATGGCCGCGAAAGAAGGTGTCAGGGTTGCTGGTGCGGCGTGAGAGGAGCAGGGAGGCCAGGGCAATGAGGCCGGCAATCAAGGTCAGTTCAAAACTCACGGGAGTCCCCTTTGAAATGGTGAGTGGGCGCGCGGGTACCTCGACGGCGAGGCCTGAAGAGAGAGACCCCGCCGGCGCCACAATTGTTTCGGGGTGATGATCAGGGCGCGGGGTTGGGCTGGCGAGTATGGATCGCCTCAATCTCCTCCAGCGTCTGCTCATCCAGCGCCAGGTCGATGCTGGCCAGGTTGCTCAGGAGCTGCTCCTCGGTGGTGGCGCCAATGATGTTGCTGTCAACGAAGGGACGGCTGGTGACATAGGCCAGTGCCATCTGGGCCGGGTCCAGCCCCCGCTCGTTGGCAAGGGCGACGTAGGCTTCGGTTGCCTTGACGGCCTGGGGGTTATTGTAGCGGCTGAAGCGGCTGAACAGGGTCAGGCGTCCCTGGGGGGGCTGGGCTCCGTGCAGGTACTTGCCGCTGAGGGTGCCGAAGGCCAGGGGTGAGTAGGCCAGCAGCCCCAGCTGCTCACGGTGGGCGATCTCGGCCAGCCCGACCTCAAAGCTGCGGTTAAGCAGGTTGTAGGGGTTCTGGATGCTCACGGGCCTTGGCCAGCCGTGACGCTCGGCCTGGCGCAGGTACTCCATGGTCCCCCAGGGGGTTTCATTGGAGATACCGATGTGGCGCACTTTTCCAGCCTGCACCAGCTCGTTAAGGGCCGACAGGGTCTCTTCGATTGGGTAGCCGTCATCGCCGGGCTGGTGCTGGTAGCTGAGCTGACCGAAGAAGTTGGTGCTGCGCTCCGGCCAGTGCACCTGGTAGAGATCGATGTAGTCGGTTTGCAGCCGTTTCAGGCTGGCGTTGCAGGCGGCGATGACGCTGGCCCGGTCCAGCCGGGCACCGGACTCGCGCATGTAACTCACCCACTCGCCGGGCCCCGCCACCTTGGTGGCGATCACCAGCTCCTCACGCCGGGACTGGCGGCTGAGCCATTGACCGAGGATGGTCTCGGTGCGGGTATAGGTCTCGGCTTTGGGGGGGACCGGGTAGAGCTCGGCGGTATCGATAAAGTTGACGCCATGGGCGCGGGCGATATCCAGTTGCCGCCAGCCCTCTTCGGGGGTATTCTGCTCGCCCCAGGTCATGGTTCCCAGACACAAACGGCTGATTTTCAGTCCGGTACCGCCAAGATCTCCATATAACATCGTCACATCGCTCCTCATCGTCGAGACGATTATAAGAGCATGGCGTGTGAGGAAAAAAAAGCGCGATTGGGGCTTTTTTTCTCCGCCTCCCTGAGTATAATAGCGCTCCCGTTTCCTACACTATATGCCCTAAGACAGTGAATCCGTCACCGGACGCCCTTAAGGGGAGTCGGCTCGGGTTAGTCTTTAATTATGATGCTGGCCAGTAGGCTGGTCATTTGAGGCAGGTTTTAATTGATGAATACTTTTACTGCAAAGCCAGAAACAGTTAAGCGTGACTGGTTCGTTGTAGATGCGACCGGCAAGACCCTGGGTCGTCTTTCAACCGAAATCGCGCATCGTCTGCGCGGAAAGCACAAGGCTGAGTATACCCCTCACGTCGATACCGGTGACTACATCATCGTTGTCAATGCCGAGAAGGTTCGTGTAACCGGTAACAAGGCGCAGAACAAGATGTACTACCGTCACACCGGTTACCCGGGTGGTCTGCGTAGCATGAACTTCAATGAGCTGGTTGATCACGCTCCCGAGCGTATCATCGAGAAGGCCGTCAAGGGCATGTTGCCCAAGGGTCCGCTGGGTCGTGCCATGCACGCCAAGCTGAAGGTCTATGCGGGTGCCGAGCATCCCCATGCCGCTCAACAACCCCAGGCTCTGGATATCTAACGGGAAGCGATTGCAATGTCTACCACTCAATACTATGGAACTGGTCGTCGTAAAACCTCGACCGCTCGTGTGTTTATCAAGTCTGGCTCTGGCGCAATCGTTGTTAACGGTCGCCCTCTGGACGAGTACTTCGGTCGCGAAACCGCTCGCATGATCGTTCGTCAGCCGCTTGAGCTGGTTGAACTGACCGACAAGTTTGACATCAAGGTAACTGTCGCTGGCGGCGGTGGCTTTGGTCAGGCCGGTGCGATCCGCCACGGCATTACCCGTGCCCTGATGCAGTACGACGAGGAGCTTCGTCCTTCGCTGCGTAAGGCTGGGTTTGTTACCCGTGATGCTCGTGAGGTTGAGCGTAAGAAGGTCGGTCTGCGCAAAGCGCGTAAGCGTCCTCAGTTCTCCAAGCGTTAAGGGTTGCCTGCCCCGCAGGGCTGCGGTTCTGCGAATTGGTATCAAAAACGCCCTTTGTTTCAAAGGGCGTTTTTTTTTCTGGCGATGGATCGCCGAAGGGATGGATGGAGAGCGCCCCGCTGCACAGGGCTGCCCGCTTTGATCTGGGTCAGCTCGCTGGCAGGGGCCGTACTTGCTTGCTGGGGCGGTTTTCTTTACCATTCGCAGGATTTATTTTGCGGGTCCCAAAGCAATACAACAGGATTCACATTGCCCGCCTGATGTCACAGGGTGGACAGTAAACTTGCTCTTATGGGGAGATAAGATTAATGAGTAATGACGGCGTAGATAAGGGTCGTCGTCGCCTGCTGATAGGAGCCACCTCTGCGGTGGGTGCTGTCGGCGCGGTCGGCGCAGCAGTCCCTTTTGTTGCCTCCTGGAATCCCAGTGCCAAAGCCAAGGCTGCTGGCGCGCCGGTGAGGGTGAAAATCGATAAGGTAGAGCCAGGTCAGCAGATCGTTGCTGCGTGGCGTGGTAAGCCAGTGTTCGTCCTGCGCCGTAGCCAGGAGATGCTGGACGGTCTGCCCGGGCAGAACGATTACCTGCGCGACCCCGCTTCCGATGAGTCTGAACAGCCTGAATACGCCAAGAACGAATACCGTTCCCGTAAGGCGGAAGTATTGGTGATGGTCGGCCTTTGTACCCACCTGGGTTGCTCGCCCAAGCTGTTCCCTGAAGTAAAGCCCATGGATTTTGAGGCCAACTGGCAGGGGGGGTACCACTGCCCATGCCACGGCTCCAAGTTTGACCTGGCGGGCCGTGTGCACCAGGGGGTCCCTGCGCCGACCAATCTGCCGGTGCCTCCGTACTCCTATATCGATGACAAAACCCTCATCATCGGCGTCGACGAGGAGAATGCGTAATGAAAGACTTTATGGCATGGGTTGATGCGCGTTTTCCCGCCACCAAAATGTGGGAAGAGCATCTGAGCAAGTACTACGCTCCCAAAAACTTCAATTTCTGGTATTTCTTCGGTTCGCTGGCACTGCTGGTGCTGGTTAACCAGCTGCTGACCGGTATCTGGCTCACCATGAGCTACGTGCCCAGCGCCGAGGAGGCGTTTGCCTCTGTCGAGTACATCATGCGTGATGTCGAGTACGGATGGATTCTGCGCTATCTGCACTCCACAGGCGCCTCCATGTTCTTCGTGGTGGTCTACATGCACATGTTCCGCGGTTTGTTGTACGGATCCTACCGTGCGCCCCGCGAGCTGGTGTGGATCTTCGGTATGGCGATCTACCTGGCGCTGATGGCTGAAGCCTTCATGGGCTACCTGTTGCCCTGGGGGCAGATGTCTTACTGGGGTGCCCAGGTCATCATCTCCCTGTTCGGTGCGATTCCGGTGATCGGTCCCGACCTGCAGCAGTGGATCCGTGGTGACTTCCTGATCTCCGGCATCACCCTGAACCGCTTCTTCGCCCTGCACGTGGTGGCGCTTCCCATCGTCCTGCTGGCGCTGGTGGTCATGCACATCATTGCCCTGCACGAAGTGGGTTCCAACAACCCCGATGGTATCGAGATCAAGAAGAACAAGGATGAGAACGGTATTCCGAAAGACGGTATTCCTTTCCACCCTTACTACACCGTGAAAGATATCGTGGGTGTGGTGGTATTCCTCTTCGTATTCTGTACGGTAGTGTTCTTCTTCCCTGAAATGGGTGGATACTTCATCGAGTACGCCAACTTCGAGCAGGCGGATAACCTGAAGACCCCTGCGCACATTGCGCCGGTGTGGTACTTCACTCCGTTCTACGCCATCCTGCGTGCGGTTCCTGATAAGCTGCTGGGTGTCATCGCCATGGGCGCGGCTATTGCGGTGCTGTTTGTTCTGCCCTGGCTCGACCGTAGCCCGGTCAAATCGATGCGCTACAAGGGTGTCCTGAGCAAGATTGCTTTGGTGCTGTTCGCCATCTCCTTTGTGTGGCTGGGTTGGTTGGGCGCGATGCCTGCGACAGCTGAGCGTACTCTGTACTCTCAGATCTGTACCGTGGTGTACTTTGCGTTCTTCTTGTTGATGCCGTTCTACACCAGAATGGAAAAAACCAAACCCGTACCAGAGAGGGTGACAGGCTAATGAAAAAGCAACTGATTGCATTATTGTTTGCGGTATTGCCTGTTTCTGTTTTTGCCGCAGAGTCGGGCTATCCGCTGGATCATTTTGAAGCCAACGTGGCGGATCAGGCATCGCTGCAGGATGGTCTCAAGACCTACACTAACTTCTGCGCCGGCTGTCATTCGACCAAGTTCCAGCGCTATGAGCGAGTGGCTGATGACCTGGGCATTCCCCATGACCTGATGAGGGAAAACATCGTATTCGATGGCTCCAAGATCGGTGACCTCATGGGCAACTCCATGGATGCCGAAGAGGCCAAGCGCTGGTTCGGTGCGGCTCCGCCCGATCTGACCCTGGTGGCTCGTGTTCGAGGTGCCGACTGGCTCTACACATACCTGCGTACCTTCTACGTGGATCCCAAGCGTCCCTGGGGCGTTAACAACAAGGTGTTCCCCGATGTGGGTATGCCCCATGTGTTGGCCGAACTGCAGGGTCTGCAAGTGGATAACTGTGCAGGCGACAGCAGCCAGGAGCGGGATAACTTGACCGGTGATAAGCTGTGCGGCTTTGATCTGGTGAAAAAAGGTATCATGACACCTGCGGAGTATGACCAGGCCGTTTACAACTTGGTTAACTACCTGGTGTACGCCGCCGAGCCTATGCAGCTGGAGCGTCAGCGCATCGGTATGTGGGTACTGCTGTTCCTGCTGGTACTGCTGGTACCTGCTTACCTGCTGAAGAAAGAGTACTGGAAAGACGTTCACTGATCGGATCGGTACTTTAAATGGGCGCGCGGCTGAGCAATCGGCTGCGCGCGTTTTTGTGTTTTTTGACTCCACATTTTGGGGGTAACAATGGGCGTAGTTGCCAAGCGTTCTTCAATGATCTTTTTCTCTGATGCGGCCGGCCACCTGAGCCACCGTGTCAGAATCGTGCTCGCCGAGAAGGGTGTCACTGTTGATGTGCAGGACATCGATCCGGAAAACGTGCCTGAAGAGGTCGCAGAGCTGAATCCCTACAACTCCCTGCCTACCCTCGTTGATCGTGACCTGGTGCTGTACGAGCCCAATGTGATGATGGAGTACCTCGATGAGCGCTTCCCGCATCCTCCGCTGCTGCCGGTCTACCCGGTTGCCCGGGCCCAGAGCCGCCTGCTGATTCACCGCATTGATAAGGACTGGAGCGAGCTGATCGCCACCATCCTGGACCCCAAGTCCCGTGAAGCGGCCGTTAACAAGGCTCGCAAGGAGCTGCGCGACAGCCTGGTTGGCATTGCCCCTCTGTTTGAGGAAAAGCCCTTCTTCATGAGTGACGAGTTCACCCTGGTGGATTGCTGTGTGGCTCCTATCCTGTGGCGCCTCACCGACCTGGGTATCGAAATGCCGAAGCAGGCCAAGGCGTTGCTGGACTATGCTGAGCGTTTGTTTGAGCGTGAGTCCTTCAAGGAGAGCCTGTCCGAGGTAGAACGCGAGATGCGTCTCTGATTTCAGGCGCGATCTGGGCTATAAGAGAGGGGGAGCTAAACTTCCCCTTTTTTATTGGTGCGGGATTGAGAGTCCTCCCGTGGTGGAAATGTTGGAGTGAAGTATGTCGATGAGTCCGAGTCGCCCCTATATGCTGAGGGCGCTCTATGAGTGGATTGTGGATAATGAGTGCACCCCGTACCTGTTGGTGAATGCCCAGCCGGAGGGGGTACTGGTGCCCCAGGAGTTCGTTAATGATGGCCAGATAGTGCTTAATGTGTCTCCGACCGCGGTGCGGGAACTGCTGATGACCAACGAGGAGGTGGAGTTCAATGGGCGCTTTGGGGGGCGACCGATGCACATCTACATTCCGGTAAGCGCGGTGATGGCGATCTATGCCCGGGAGAACGGGCAGGGCATGGTGTTTGAGGTGGAGGATGACCCCGAACCGGATCCGCGCGAAAGCGGTAACAAGGGCCCCGACAAACAGCCAGGCAAGCCTTCTGGTCGACCGAGCCTGAAAGTGGTGAAGTAGTTGCTGCTGCGGCTCTGTAGCGGGAATAAAAAAGGGAGGCCAAAGCCTCCCTTTTTTGTGGGCGTTTCCTGCGAAGGGGCAGCGTGGAGCATCAATTGATGTAATTAAACACCTTTACGATGCGTTGCACGCCGTAGGTGGTTCGTACCAGCTCCACAGCCCGGTTGGCCTCGGCATTGGTGACCCGTCCCATCAGGAAGACGGTACCGTTTTCCGTGACTACCTTGATGCGACTCGATGGCACCGACTCATCACCCAGCATCTTGGCTTTCACTTTGGTGGTGAGCCAGTTGTCGCTGGTGGCGGCCACCAGGCTGATCGGTCCGGAGATTTCCAGTTCGTTGTACACCTGCTTGACGTCCCGCACATTACGCACGGTATCCCCGGCTATCCCTTTTAGACGCTCGTTAGGTACTTGCCCGACGATAAGTACGGTGCCGTCGAAGCTGACTACGGATATCCGGGTCTGTTTAAAGCCAGGGTCCGCTTTATCGATATTCACCAGTGCGATGGTCTCTATGGTCTCGTCGCTCACCAGGCGGCCGGTGGTTCGCTTTCCCGGGTCCTGCTGGATCGGCTCGTCACGGATCGCACTGATGGTGGAAGCGCAGCCCGAGAGTAACAGGCTGCCCAGAATCGTTATTGTGAGCAGGTACTTCATTGCATCATCTCTCCAAACAGGTATTCGTCTATGAGGTCGCAAAAGCAGTGAATGACCATCATGTGTACTTCGTGGATGCGGGAGGGGTCGAAGGAGGGGACACGAATTTCGATATCCTCAGGCCCAAGTAACGACGCCACGTTGCCTCCATCTCGCCCGGTCAGGGCAATGACCGGGATCTGGCGGTCGTGTGCTGCCTGTATGGACTGTACAACACTGGCGGAGTTCCCGCTGGTACTGATCACCAGCAGCACATCGGCGGGGTGGGCCAAAGCCCTCACCTGTTTAGAGAAAACGTCGTGGTAGCTGTAATCATTGGAGATGGCAGTGAGGGTGATGCAGTCGGCGGTCAGGGCAATGGCTGGCAGGGCTGGACGCTCACGATCAAAGCGGTTGAGCAGTAGTGAGGCGAAATGCTGTGCGTGGGATGCGGAGCCGCCATTTCCGCAGCTGAGGATCTTACCTTCGTTCAACAGGCACTGCACCATCATTTCGCCCGCGTCGGCTAACAGGGGTGGCAGTGTTTCAGCGCATTGAATGGTTACATCGATGCTGTCTGAAAAGTGAGTTGTAATACGATCCTGAATACTCATTGTGAACCTTTATCGCGGTAAGGCGGTTGTTACAGGGTAATGGCATTTTGGATCCAGTCAAAGTCGAACTGACCGGACCTGGGCTTGCCGTTGGCGGCCAGTACATCAAAGCGGCACGGTTTGTGGCAAAGCTGTTGCGTCTGCAAGTAGTGCTGCGCGCACTGGATCAGGCGCTGGCGCTTATGGCTGCTGAGGCTCTCCTGGGCAGTGCCGTAGCATGCGCTGGTGCGCTGGCGGACCTCAACAAATACGATGGTGCCTTCGGTCTCCATCACCAGGTCCAGTTCGCCGCCGCGCCATGCGTAGTTTCTAGTTAACAGGTGCAAACCCTGGCGCTGGAGAAAGCTCAGAGCCTGGTTCTCCGCCAACTGTCCCCGGTTGAACTTCTGTTTCAGTATCCATCGCATCCATGCTCTCCGTGACCGGTGCCGCCAGGGGAGGCAGCTCCTCAAGGTGCACTGGCCGTCCATTTTTGAACTGATACCAGCCCAATTCCCGCACGATCCGTTGTTGCGGGCTCATGCGGAGGGTGCCTGTGGCGCCGTCCAGCTCAATTCCCTCGATCCTGCTCATCTGGCGCACGCGGGGGTAGAGGAGGAAGGCATCGGCGCCCAAGGCATACAGCCTGCCGTAATTGCCGTTCGCCTGTGCCCACTGCGCCCGAATCCTCTTCATGAGTGGGTGGCTATCGGCCAGTAGCCAGCTGTAACTGGTAAATTTGATCTCGTCCAGGTCTTTGTCCCTGGCAGCATCCGTTTGCCCGGTATAGATACTCGAGGTGCTGAAAACGGGGAGCTGGCTAGCGTATTGAAAGGCAAAGGTGGGTTTGAGAATTCGGCCCTGCTCAGCGGAGGCGGCGATAAACGCCATATCGACATCCTGGCGCCGCCTGGGCTCGAACACGGGAGACTCGCCAATCAGGTTGGCCAGCCGGCGAGCGCGTCCCCGGCTCTGGTCGATACCCAGCAGAGAGCCCACAACCTGGCGGTAATCGTTCTCACCGGTAAATTGGCGCTGGTCTACCAGGGCGCCGCCGTGGCTGACCCACTCCTGCGCAAAGGCGTCTGCTATTCGGGTTCCGCGGGGAGTTTTGGGGGTCAGTACCAGCGCGCGATCAAAGCCCTCCTGGCGGCCGCGGCGGGCGGCCTGGCGTGCTTCGTCCTCGGCTGCCAGGCCGAACTGGAATAGCCCTTCGCTGGCGACCTGGGGGTCGGAGCTGTAGTTGAGGCTGAGAGTCGGCAGGGGGAGCAGGGGTTGTGCGGCCAGCTCATCGACCTGACCTTTGCGCAATGGCCCGATGAGCATCTCAACGCCGTCGTTGATTGCCTGGTTGATCAGCTGAGTGACTGTGCTTTGTTCGCTGTCATAGATGCTGAGGGTTGGAAGCTCAGCCCCTGTCTCGGCGGCGCTGTAGTAGGCGGCCATAAAACCGTCACGGATAGCGTCACCGGCGGCCTGCAGGTTACCGCTTTGGGGCAGGAGCAGGGCAATGTGCTTGGGCTGGTTGGCGGCGCTTTCCCTGATGATCTGTTCGATCTCGACCAGCATCTCCTGGCCGCTGTGGGTGGGCCAGCTGCTGGCCCACTGGTTGATGCGCTCCAGCTGGCTGGCCAGGCTGGCGGGCTTTTTGAGGATCTCGGCCAGCTCAATCCAGGCGGTAAGGTAGGGTTGGTTGTGGTAATCCCGGCTTTGTTGCAGCTCTGCCAGGTCCATCTCCAGAAGAGTGCTCCACAGCTGCTGCTCGATCGCCGCTCGCTGGTCGGCACTGACCAGTTCCAGTGCCAGCATCAGCTCATCAATTGCGGCGGCGGAGTTGCCGGTGAGATGCAGTGCGCGCGCTCGCAGGGCCGATGCGCTCACCCGGATATCGCTCTCCTCGGCGGCGAGCAGGTAGGGGTGGTCCAGCCAGGTGAAGGCGAGTACGTTGTTGCGCCCAAGGGAGAGCTCCGCCTGCAGCAAGGCATAGCGGGCTTTGTTCTCATTGTTCAGCTGGTGGGGAAACAGGCTTGCCGCCAGGGTGCGGGCCTCGTCAAGGCGCTGCTCGGCGATCATCAGGCGAGCTGCGTCCATGCGCAGCCGCGCACTCTCTTCGGGGGCTGCTTCCTCCGCCCGGTTGAGCAGCGCCTGGATCTGGTTCAGGTCCTGGCCGGGAAGGGGGGGGACCTTGGGGTAGTCGGGGCTGCTGGCGCAAGCAGCAAGCAGGGCGCTGAGCAAAAGCAGAATGGGAAGTCGTACTGACGGGCTCATGGGCGATCGGCAATGGTCTTAAGGAAAGCGGTGGTGCGGATCGGTGATCTCCGCGCGAAGGTTCATTCTAACCGAGACGCTGTTTGATTTCCTATATACTAGGTCTTCTTCTGTGGGCGGAGTCCAATCTTGATGGAAAGCGGTGCAACTCTATATGTGGTGGCAACACCGATCGGTAACCTGGAGGATATTTCGGCGCGGGCGATTCGTGTTTTGGGGGAGGTGGACCTGATTGCCGCCGAGGATACGCGCCACAGCGCGCGCCTGCTCGACCATCTGGGGGTCTCCACCCCCATGCTCGCGTATCACGACCATAACGAGCGCGAGCGCAGTGGCCGTCTGCTGGATCGGATCGCGGCCGGTGAGAGCGTGGCGTTGATCTCCGATGCGGGCACGCCCCTGATCTCCGATCCGGGCTACCACCTGGTGAGCGAAGCCCGCCAGCGGGGGATCCGGGTGGTGCCTGTGCCAGGTGCCAGTGCGATGATCGCTGCGTTGTCGGTAGCGGGGCTGCCTTCGGACCGCTTCCAGTTCGAGGGATTTCTGCCTGCCAAGCGCGGTGCCCGGCGGCAGCGGATCGAACAGTTGGCGAGCGCTGAGGCCACCTGGATCTTTTACGAGTCGACCCACCGTATTCTCGATTGTATGGAGGATCTGGTCGAACTGCTGGGGGATGACCGGGAGCTGGTGGTGGCGCGGGAGATCAGCAAAACCTTTGAGACCATTCAGGGAGGGCCGGTCGCCGAGGTGCTGGAATGGATGCGTGGCGACAGCAACCAGCAGCGCGGTGAGTTCGTGGTTCTGGTGCGGGGAGCGCCTGCGCAAAGCGGGCAGGATGAGGTCGATCCCGAGACCCGGCGGATGCTGGAAATACTGCTCGAGGAGTTGCCCCTCAAGCAGGCCAGTGCACTGGCCTCGCGCATCAGCGGGGTGCGGAAAAAGGCGCTCTACCAGCTTGCCCTGCAGTTGAAAGGCGGTTAGTCTAGCCCTGAGTCAGCCAGGCAGTCGCCGCAGCCATCAGGTTGGGGAGGAAAGTCCGGGCTCCATAGGGTAAGACGCCAGGTAACGCCTGGGGGGCGCAAGCCTACGGAAAGTGCAGCAGAGAGTAGACCGCCTAAGCAGATTTTTCTGCCGGTAAGGGTGAAAGGGTGCGGTAAGAGCGCACCGCATGCGTGGTAACACGTCATGGCATGGTAAACCCCGTCTGGAGCAAGACCAAATAGGAATCCTATAGGTGTGTACCCGCACTGGATTCGGGTAGGTTGCTTGAGGTGTGCAGTGATGTACACCCTAGATGAATGACTGTCCAAGACAGAACCCGGCTTATCGGCTGACTCACATTCTCCCCCCGTCTCGCAGGAATGAGACGCGTACTACAAATCCCCTGGATAGACCAAAATAATCTTACTCCTGATAAATCACTTTAAGTTGGTGGTTTATCTGCTTGTATTGCAAAAACAAATCCCTCAGGCGCTTCCCGCTAAACCCTCACGGGATGACAAAACTGGCCATATCGCCCTGATTTTAAAGCTAATTTTGCGATCCGGCCTGTTGACTGTCCCCCCCGGCATTCCTATAGTGTCTCAAAGTGGCATAAAGTGGGTAAAAGTGGGTAAAAGGGGGAGTTGTGAGGTTCAGGGGAGCTAGCGCCATCAATCTCGATGCCAAGGGGCGTCTTGCGATACCGACAAAGTATCGCGAGCGACTGCTTGCGCACGATGATGGCTGCCTGGTAGCGACCATCGATACCGACCAGCCCTGCCTGCTGATCTACCCCTTGGCTGAATGGGAAGAGATCCAGACCAAGATCGAAGCGCTCCCCAGCTTTAACCCCTTGACGCGTCGCATCCAGCGACTGCTGATCGGTCATGCGACCGACGTTGAGATGGATTCCAGTAGCCGGATCCTGGTGCCGCCCCTGTTGCGCGAGCACGCGGGCCTGGATAAGCGCTGCATTCTGGTGGGGCAGGGCAAGAAGTTCGAGTTATGGAGTGAGGAGCGCTGGGCCGACCGTTTGAGCGAGGACCTGGCGCTGGGCAATGGCGACGAAGAGGTGCCGGCAGAGCTGAGTTCTCTGTCACTATAAAATGACGAACCATGATCAACATGAAACCGTCCTGCTGACCGAAGCAGTGTCGTCACTGATTCTTAGCCCCTCGGGACGCTACGTGGATGGCACCTTTGGTCGCGGAGGTCACTCGCGGCTGATTCTCTCCTCGCTGGATGAGGCCGGATCGCTGGTTGCTATTGATAAGGACCCCCGAGCCTATGCAACGGCGGTTGAGCTGGCAGAGGCGGATGCCCGTTTCTCCATCCAGCGAGGCTCCTTTGCCGAGATTGACAGCCTGGTGGGTGGTCCGCTCGACGGTATCCTGCTGGATCTGGGAGTCTCTTCACCCCAGCTCGATGACCCGGAGCGGGGGTTCAGCTTTCTTAACGACGGCCCGCTGGATATGCGAATGGATTCCGAGCGTGGGGAGAGCGCCGCCGAGTGGATTGCCCGGGCTTCGGAAGAGGATATCGCCTGGGTGCTGAAAACCTACGGAGAGGAGCGATTTGCACGGCGGATGGCGCGGGCGATCGTTGAGGCTCGATCCTCATCGCCGATCACCCGAACCGCGCAGCTGGCGCGTATTGTGGCGGAGGCCAACCCGCGCTGGGAAAAGGGCAAGAATCCCGCCACCCGGGCCTTTCAGGGTATTCGTATTTACATCAACTCGGAGTTGAAGGATCTGGAGGTTGTTCTCGATAAGGCGCTGGAGTTGTTGAAGCCGGGCGGACGCCTGGTGGTTATCAGCTTTCATTCGCTGGAGGACCGGATCGTTAAGCGCTTTATCCGCAAGCATGTGAAGGGGGATGAGTTGCCCCCGGGGTTGCCGGTTCGCGAGGATCAGCTGAACAAACGTTTGCGCTCGGTAGGAAAGGCGATCAAAGCCAGTGCCGAAGAGGTCAATAGAAATCCCCGTGCACGAAGCGCGGTGATGCGAGTTGCAGAAAAAATAGGCTAGTCGAGCCAAGGGGGGGATGGGGTGAAAACCGTGTGGCAACAATTGATCTGCAAGCAGCACCTGTTGGTGCTGGCCTTGCTGGTTGCCGTTGCTGCCTCAGCGTTTGCAGTGACCTATGTCGCCCACCTGAACCGCCTGGCATTTAACCAGCTAATGGAAGAAACCAACTACAAACACCTGTCCCAGGTGCAGTGGGGGCAGCTGCTTCTTCAGCACAGCACCCTGACCACACCGAGTCGAATAGAGCTACTGGCCAGCAAACAACTGAATATGAATATTCCTCATCCCAAAGATATGGTTATGGTGGTCCGGTGAGTAAAGCCGCACGCCATGGTCCCTATCCGGCACGTTTTGCCTTCGTGCTGACGCTGGTGGCTATTGCCACCGCGGTAGTGATGTGGCGCATCGTCGATCTTCAGGTTGTTGACCGACAGTTCCTGCAGGACGAGGGTGACAAGCGCACTGTTCGCTACTCCCGGATTGCAGCCACCCGCGGCATTATTTTTGACCGCAACGGCCGCGCGCTGGCCGTGAGCACTCCGGTGGTTTCCATCTGGGTAAACCCACAGGAGGTTAAAGCGGATGATCTGCCCTGGGCAGAACTCTCCAAAAAGCTCAACCTTTCAGAGCGCTACCTCAAGGCAAGAATGTTGGGCAATGAGTCCAGGGAGTTCGTTTACCTCAAACGCCACCTGACCCCGGATCAGGGTAAGGCGGTACTGGACCTTGATATAGACGGCATCTACTCCATCGACGAATACCGTCGTTATTACCCTTCGGGAGAAGTGGCCGCCCATCTGGTGGGCTTTACCGATGTGGATGGCAACGGGCAGGAGGGGCTTGAGCTCTCCTATAACGACTGGCTGGAGGGGCGCCCCGGAAAATATCGTATGCTAAAGGATCGTCGCGGACGGTTGGTCAAGAGCGCTGAGCTGGTTGCCAGTGCAGACCCCGGTAAAGACCTGATGCTCAGTATCGATATGCGAGTTCAGTACCTGGCCTATCGCGAATTGAAAGCGGCCGTTAGCCAGCATAATGCCGATGGTGGCTCGATGGTGGTGATGGATGTGGAGTCGGGAGAGGTGTTGGCGATGGTTAACCAGCCCGCCTACAACCCGAACAACCGCAAGCGCATTAATGTGGCCAGCCTGCGCAATAGGGCCATGACCGATGTGTTCGAACCCGGTTCCACCGTAAAACCCCTGACGCTAGCCGCGGCCTTCGAAACCGGGCGATATGGCACAGGCTCCAAAATTGATACCACGCCCGGCCTCTTCCGGGTTGGGCCTCATCTGCAAGTGAAGGATCACCGCAACTACGGTGTGGTCGATATGACCACGCTGTTGGCCAAGTCGAGCAATGTGGCAACCAGCAAGATCGCCCTCGACATCGGCGCTGAGCCAATTTGGGATCTGTTTTACCAGCTCGGCCTGGGGCAGGCGTCCGGCAGTGGGTTTCCGGGTGAAAGCAGCGGTAGCCTGCCCAGCAGGGGGCGCTGGCGGCCGACTGAAACAGCCACTTTATCCTATGGCTATGGCATTTCCGTAACGGCGCTTCAACTGGCTTCGGCCTACAGCGTGCTGGCCCGTGACGGGGTTAAAAAGCCAGTGACCCTGCTACGGGATGGCAATCGTGAAGCCAGACCCGAACAGGTCATCTCTCCTCGGGTAGCCCGTGATGTGCGCCGCATGTTGAGCGCTGTGGTTGAGGCGGGAGGTACAGGCACCCAGGCCGCGGTAGAAGGGTACAGCGTATCCGGAAAGACCGGCACCGTACATAAGGTCAGCAGCGCCGGCTATGAAGAGGACCAATACATGTCCACTTTTGCCGGTATGGCACCAGCTGATCAACCCCGTATCGTCACCGTGGTGATGATTGATAACCCCAAGAGTGGCGACTACTACGGTGGGGCCGTCGCTGCCCCGGTGTTCTCGAGTGTGGTTGCTGGCACCTTACACCTGCTGGGAGAAACGCCTGCAGATGTGAAAACCATAACTGCCAAACAACGGCAGGGCTCGGTGAAGAGGACATGATAATGACTCCCCGAATCCAGCCGCTTTCCCAGCTGCTATCAACCTATCTGCCCGAGCGCCAGCTTGGGCTTTTGACTGAGCTGAGTGTGGCGGGTATTTGTCTCGATAGCCGGCAAGTGGCTGATGGCGATCTTTTTATGGCGCTGGCGGGTACCCAGGTGGACGGCCGCCAGTTTATCGATGATGCCATTGCGGCGGGCGCCGTTGCAGTGGTTGCTCAAACGGAAGAGGCGGTGCCGACCCTGGAGTGGAGGAACAAGGTCGCAGTTGTTGGCCTGCCTTCGCTGGCGCAGCAAGCGGGCTCGATTGTGTCAGCCTTTTACGGTAACCCCTCTCACGCCCTGAACATCTACGGCGTGACCGGAACCAACGGCAAGACTTCCTGCTCCCATTACCTGGCTCAGATACTGGAGTCTCTTGGTGTTCGCTGCGGGGTGATGGGGACGCTGGGGTTAGGTTTTATTGGCAACCTCCAGTCTAGCCTGAATACCACCGCAGACCTGGTGACCACCCACCGTTTTATGGCCGAGCTGGTGGATGCCGGGGTGTTGAACCTCTCCATGGAAGCCTCCTCCCACGGCCTCGAGCAGGGACGGACTTCCGGGGTGGGCTTCACCACCGCCATTTTCACCAACCTGACCCGGGACCATCTTGATTACCATGGCAGCATGGAGGAGTATGCGCGCGCCAAAGCGATGCTGTTCTCCACTCCAAGCCTGAAATACGCCGTGATTAATGAAGATGACCGTTACGCCTCGCTGATGAAAACCCAGCTCAGGAACGGGGTTGAGGCGCTCGGTTATAGTCTGCGCCCAGGCACAGCGGATATCTATCCGCGTGATGTGCAGTTCCTGGCCGAGGGTATCCGGGCCATACTGGTGACCCCCTGGGGGGAGGTGGAGCTCAACACACCGCTGCTGGGGGCATTTAACCTGGCCAACCTGATTGCAGTGATCGGCGCCCTCGGGCTACAGGGCTACCCCCTCAATGATCTGCTGCAGGCGGCTAACAGCTTGAAAGCGGTGGATGGACGCATGCAGCGTTTTGGCGGGGGAGGCCGTCCGCTGGTGATCGTGGATTATGCGCATACACCGGATGCTCTGGAGAGTCTACTGGCGGCAGTGGCGACCCACTGTGAGGGGCGGGTAACCTGCCTCTTTGGTTGTGGTGGCGATCGGGATCCGGGCAAGCGTCCGCTGATGCTGAAGGCTGCCCTGAAGGGGGCCGGTTCAGTGATTGTCACCAGCGACAACCCTCGCTCTGAAGATCCTGAACAGATTATTGCGGATGTCCTGCTTGGTGCGGACGAAGCGGCACGCAGCCGTACCCTGAGCATGGGTGATCGTGCCGCGGCGATTGCCGCAGCAGTCTCCACCGCGTCGCCACAGGACATCGTGGTGGTGGCGGGCAAAGGCCATGAGGCGTATCAGGAGATCAAGGGCGTGCGTTACCCCTTTAGTGACCAGCAGCAGGTCGAGCTGGCTCTGCAGCAGTGGCAAGGAGCACAGTCATGATAGGTCACCCTTTGCTGAGTCAATTGCAGCCCGTTCTGGATGCCGAACTCTTTGGTGACGATGTCGGTTTCTCCAGCGTCAGTATCGACAGCCGTACCCTGCAGCCCGGTGCCCTGTTTGTGGCTATTGAAGGGCCCTCGTTCGATGGTCACGACTTTGTAGAAGCAGCCCGTGAGGCAGGCGCGGCCGCCGCTATTGTGCGGACGCCCGTTAATACCCTGCTGCCACAGCTGCAGGTGGCCGATACCCGGCTCGCCTTGGGCCAGGTTGGGCGGTGGGTACGACGCCAGTTTAAGGGGCCAGTGGTTGCCATCACCGGTAGCTGTGGCAAAACCACTGTCAAGGAGCTCTGCGCTTCAATCTTCGCACAGATGGGTTCCGTTCATGCGACCCGTGGCAACCTCAATAACGACTTCGGCGCTCCCTTGACCCTTAGCCAGCTTGAGGACCAGCACCGGTATGCGGTGATTGAGCTCGGTGCCAGTGCTGTGGGTGAAATCGAATACAGCGTTGCCCTGGTCGAGCCAAATGCTGTTCTGGTCAATAACGTTTCGGCAGCGCACATCGAAGGCTTTGGCTCCCTGCGCGCTATCGCCCAGGCTAAAGGGGAAATTATTTCAGGGTTGACCAGTGATGGCACTGCGGTCCTGAACCTGGATGATCCGTTTTACGAGTATTGGCAGGGGCTGTGCGGTGAGCATCGAATCATCTGCTTCTCGGTGCGGCGTAACGAGGCAGACCTGCACGCGGCCAATATCCACGCAGACAGCGAGAGCTGTACCTTCAACCTCTGCTACGGCGGTGCAGAATACCCGGTGGCGCTGGGGTTAGCCGGTGAACACAATGTTTCCAATGCGTTGGCGGCGGCCGGCCTGGCAATCGCAGCCGGTGCCGAAGTCGAGCAGGTGGTTGCGGGCCTGGAAGCGGCCCGTCCTGTTGCCGGACGAGGGGTGTCCCTGCAAGGCGTGGGTGGCTGCCGGATTATCGATGATACCTACAACGCGAACCCGGCATCGTTTCGGGCCGCTATTGATTTGTTGAGTAAGTACCGGAGTGAAAAGGTACTGGTAGTAGGGGATATGGCTGAGCTGGGGAGCGAAGCCATAGAGGCGCACCGGCAGTTGGGGAGTTATGCCCGGCAGCAGGGGATCGATGCACTCTATGCGGTGGGGCCGCTGAGTGCAGAAGCGGCCTGGGCATTTGGTGCCGGTGCGTTCTCAACCCTTGATAAGCAGGAGCTGATCTCGGCACTGACCAAGAGGGCGGCAAGCGGCGTCACCTTCCTGGTCAAGGGATCTCGCAGCTCGAAGATGGAAGAGGTGGTGGCCGCAATGAGCAATGAAGTCTCCGGGGGGGCTCACTAATGCTGGTATGGATCAGCGAGTATCTGGCGCAATACTACAGTGCATTTAACGTGGTGCAGTACCTGACCCTGCGCGCGATTCTGGGGGTGCTGACCGCGTTAGCCATCTGTTTATGGCTTGGGCCCCTGATGATCAACCGCCTTCGCCATTACCAGATCGGGCAAGCGGTGCGTGACGACGGTCCCCAAACCCACTTGAGCAAAGCCGGTACCCCGACCATGGGGGGAGCCCTGATTCTGGTTGCCCTCGGTCTCAGTACCCTGATGTGGGCCAACCTCAGTAACCACTATGTGTGGATCGTGCTGGCGGTCACCTTTCTGTTTGGTGCCGTGGGCTGGGTGGATGATTACCGTAAGGTGGTGGAGAAAAACCCCCGCGGTTTGCCGGCGCGCTGGAAGTACCTGTGGCAGTCGGTTGCCGGTGCGGGCGCGGCCGTAGTGCTCTACGTTACCGCCAGTGGCCCTGCTGAAGTCCAGTTGATCGTTCCCTTCTTCAAGGAGATTGCCCTGGATCTTGGGCCACTCTTTATTGTGCTGACCTACTTCGTGATCGTGGGGTCGAGCAACGCCGTTAACCTGACCGATGGCCTGGATGGCCTCGCCATTATGCCCACGGTCATGGTTGGCGGGGCACTGGGAATCTTTGCCTACGCCAGCGGCAACATCGGCTTTGCCGAGTACCTGCACATTCCCTATATCGCCGGTGCCGGTGAACTGATGGTGTTCTGTGCGGCCCTGGCCGGTGCGGGACTGGGTTTTCTTTGGTTTAACACCTATCCGGCCCAGGTCTTTATGGGTGATGTGGGGGCGCTGGCGCTGGGGGCTGCCCTGGGGGTGGTCGCCGTGATCGTTCGCCAGGAAATTGTGCTGTTCATTATGGGCGGCGTGTTCGTGATGGAAACGGTATCGGTCATCCTGCAGGTAGCCTCCTTTAAATTGACCGGACGTCGCATCTTCCGCATGGCGCCCCTGCATCACCATTTCGAGCTCAAGGGCTGGCCGGAGCCACGGGTTATTGTGCGTTTCTGGATTATTACACTGATGCTGGTCCTGGTCGGACTGGCCACCCTGAAACTGCGGTAGGCAAAGCATGCTGATATCAACGGACACAAAGAGAGTGATTGTCGGTTTGGGAAAAACCGGGATCGCCTGTGCCCGTTATTTTTCGGATATGGGGCTCGGGTTTAGGGTCGCTGATAGCAGGCCGACACCACCGCAGCTGGATGCGTTCCGCGAACAGTTCCCTGAGGTCAGCGTGAGCGCCGGGCCCTTCCAGCCGGGGCAGTTCGACGACGCCACCCTGCTGGTGGTCAGCCCCGGGGTTTCGCTCCGGGAGCCCGCCCTGGCGAGTGCGATCGAGCGAGGGGTAGAGGTGGTTGGCGATATTGAGCTGTTCTGTCGCGCCGTGACCAAACCGCTGGTGGCCATTACCGGCTCCAATGCCAAGAGCACTGTCACCACGCTGGTGGGTGAGATGTTGCAGGCCTGCGGGCTAAAGGTGGCCGTAGGCGGCAACATAGGCACCCCTGTTCTGGACCTGCTGCACAGCGATGCCGATATTTTTGTGCTTGAACTCTCCAGCTTTCAGTTGGAGACCACCGATAAGGTCGGGGCCGAAGTGGCGACAGTGCTGAATGTCAGCGAAGACCATATGGATCGTTATGAGGGGCTGGCCGATTACCATCGCGCCAAGCATCGTATTTTCCGCGGTTGCCGCAGTGCCGTCATCAACCGGGATGATCCGCTGAGTAGCCCGCTGGTGGGTTCGGCGGTGAGGATCGGCAGCTTTGGCCTCGGCTCGCCCGATCTCGGGCAGTTCGGAATTCGGGAAGAGAATGGACAGCAGTGGTTGGCGCAAGGCTCGAACCTGCTGCTGCCGGTTACGGAGCTCAAGATTTTTGGGCGTCACAACCAGGCCAATGCCCTGGCGGCGCTGGCGATTGTCAACAACCTGCACCTTCCTCTGGAACCAGCGCTGGATGTGCTTCGTGAATTCAGTGGGTTGCCCCACCGCTGTCAGTGGGTGGCCGAAAGTGCGGGTGTGCTGTTCATTAACGACAGCAAGGCAACCAACGTCGGCGCTGCGGTAGCGGCCATCGAAGGCATTGGCCAAACGCTGAAGGGACGCATTGTGCTGATTGCCGGTGGTGATGGCAAAGGCGCTGATTTTTCCGGCCTCCTGCCGAGTGTTCAAAACTATGTAAAGGCCTCCCTTTTGATCGGTCGTGACGCGCCGGCCGTGGAAGCGTCGCTGCGTGGGCAGGTGACTGAACGTTGCGAAGATCTTCGCCATGCCGTGGTGCGTGCATGGGAAATTGCAGAAGCGGGTGATGCCGTGTTGTTGGCACCCGCTTGCGCCAGCTTTGATATGTTCAGCGGTTTTGAAGATCGCGGTGACCAGTTTGTGCGCTGGGTGCAGGAGGTGGCGCATGGCTGATATGGCAGCAACCACCCTGATCAAGCCGGCAATCCAGTCAGCGTCTTTCGATCGACTGCTGCTGCTGGTGACCCTGATGCTGGTGCTGCTGGGTACGGTGATGATCACCTCGGCCTCCATGGAGGTGGCCTATGGCCGCCTGGGTAACCCTTTCTACTATGCAAGCCGTCAGGTGCTGTACGCGATGATCGGTTTAATCGCGATGGCCTGCACGTTGATGGTGCCGGTGACTGTCTGGGAGCGCATGGGGATGTTGCACCTGCTGGTCACCTTTGTTCTGCTCTGCCTGGTGCTGGTGGTGGGCCGGGAGATCAACGGCAGCGTTCGCTGGATCAACCTTGGTGTGGTCAACCTGCAGGCCTCAGAAGTGGCCAAGTTTGCGCTGGTGCTCTACCTGGCAGGCTATCTGGTGCGCCGTCGTGAAGAGGTGCGTAGCCAATGGCGCGGCTTCCTTAAGCCCATGCTGGTGATCGCCCTGGCCGTATTGCTGCTATTGATGGAGCCCGACTTCGGTGCTGTGGTGGTCCTACTGAGCGCAGCAATGGGCATGATGTTCCTGGCCGGCGTTCGCTTACACCAGTTCCTGATGCTGATTCTCGGCTGTGGTGGGGCCATGGCGGTATTGGCGGTTTCCCAGAGCTATCGTCTCAAACGCCTGACCACTTATATCGACCCCTGGCAGCATCAGTTCGACAGCGGCTACCAGTTGACCCAGTCCCTGATCGCATTCGGTCGTGGTGAGTGGATGGGGGCCGGGCTGGGCAACAGTATCCAGAAAATTTTCTACCTGCCCGAGGCCCACACCGATTTTGTGTTTGCGGTGGCCGCCGAAGAGCTGGGGGTGGTGGGCGCGACCCTGATTACCCTGCTGCTGGTCACCCTCTGTGTGCGTGCCTTGCTGATCGGTTATCGTGCGGAGAAGCAGGGTCTCTACTTCGGCGGTTACGCCGCTTATGGCATTGGTTTGCTGTTTGGCATGCAGACACTCATCAATATCGGGGTGAATACCGGATTGCTGCCCACCAAGGGGCTGACCCTGCCAATGCTTAGCTATGGCGGCAGTAGCCTGCTGGTCAGCTGTGTCGCTATTGGACTGCTGTTTCGTATCGATTACGAGCGTCGCCAGCGCCAACAGGCTGAAGGGGGGCAACATGCTTGATCGGTCGCCTCGTATCCTGATTGCAGCCGGTGGGACCGGAGGGCATATCTTCCCTGCGATGGCGGTGGCCAACGAGTTGATGCAGCGGGGAGTTGACGTCCGCTGGCTGGGTACCCCGGGAAGCATGGAGGCCCGCCTGGTACCCCAGCAGGGGCTGGAGATCGACCTCGTGCAGATGAAAGGGGTGCGCGGTAAGGGGGTTTTGCAGTTGCTCAAGGCCCCTTTCATGGTTGCACGCGCACTGTGGCAAGCGCTCGCCCTACTGCGTCGTTTCCAGCCCGATTGCGTGTTGGGGATGGGGGGATATGTTACGGCACCGGCGGGTATGGCCGCCAAACTGCTTGGCATACCGCTGGTGATTCATGAGCAGAATGCGGTGGCAGGAATGAGCAACAGGCTGTTATCGAAGATCTCAAGCCGCACTCTCGAAGCCTTTGAAGGAACCTTTACCGGGCTCAATAACCGCATCTGTACCGGTAATCCGGTGCGCCAGGATATCGCTTCGCTCGAGCACCTGCCGCTGGAGGAATCACTTAGGGTGCTGGTGGTGGGGGGCAGCCTGGGGGCGCTGGCGATTAATCAGGTGATGCCCGAAGCCCTGAAGCTGGTTGAGCCCGGTTGCAAGATTAAGGTCTGGCACCAGACCGGGCAGAGGGACTGCGAGCGGTCCATGGCGAGCTACCGTGATAACCATCTTGAGGCGCGGGTAGAGCCCTTTATTGAGGATATGGCGGCCGCCTACAGCTGGGCGGATCTGGTGATCTGTCGCGCTGGCGCCTTGACCATTGCAGAGCTGGCCTGTGCGCAACTGCCCTCGATTCTGGTCCCCTTTCCCTTCGCCGTCGACGATCACCAGACAGCCAATGCACGACACCTATCCGACCGTGGGGCGGCCGTTTTGCTACCCCAGAACGAAATGACCAAAGAGAGAGTGGCCGCCTTGTTAACTGATTTCGCATCCCACCGGGAGCAGCTCAAAAGAATGGCGGCAGCGGCGAGCACTGCTGCCCGTGTCGACGCAACCCGTATCGTTACTCACCAGTGCCTGGAGGTTGCGCATGCCTAACTCACTGAATAAAGCGGTACCTGTTTTTGCGGTTCCCGAGATGCGTCGTATTCGCCAGATCCATTTTGTAGGGATCGGTGGTGTGGGGATGTGTGGTATCGCGGAAGTGCTGCTTAACCAGGGCTACCAGATTTCGGGCTCTGATATCCGTCAGTCTGCGGTTACCGAGCGCCTCGCCTCGCTGGGCATGAATATTTTGATTGGTCACGATGAAGGCAATATTGCCGGTGCCGATGTGGTGGTTACCTCCAGCGCGGTTGCCAGCGAAAACCCCGAAGTGTTGGCGGCTCAGGCGTCACGTATTCCGGTTGTACCCCGTGCGGCCATGCTCGCCGAACTGATGCGCTATCGCCATGGTATTGCGGTGGCCGGTACCCACGGCAAGACCACCACCACCAGCCTGATTGCTTCTGTACTGGCCCAGGGTGGTCTGGATCCGACCTTCGTCATTGGTGGTCGCCTCAACTCTGCCGGTACCAATGCCCAGCTGGGTGGCAGCCGTTACCTGGTGGCCGAGGCCGATGAAAGCGATGCCTCCTTCCTGCACCTGCAACCGATGGTGGCGGTAGTGACCAATATCGAGGCGGACCATATGTCCACCTACGACGGTGACTTCAGCAAACTCAAGCACACCTTTATTGAGTTTCTGCATAACCTGCCTTTTTATGGCCTGGCCGTGCTCTGTGTAGATGATCCGGTTATTCGTGAAATTCTTAGCGATATAAAGCGACCGGTTATCACCTATGGCATTGATGAGGATGCCGATATTCGCGCTAGCGAAATCTCCCAGCAGGGCTTAACCACCTCCTTCCGTGTGACGGTTCGTTCCAGCGGTGAGTCCTTCGAAGTCAAGTTGCAGATGCCGGGTCAACACAATGTTTTGAATGCCCTGGCGACCATCGCTGTGGCGCTTGATGAAGGGATCTCGGTGGTGGATGTCTGCACCGGCCTGGCCAATTTCGCCGGTGTGGGCCGACGCTTCCAGGTTCTTGGCCACTTCGGCAGTCAGCGGGGCGAGATTATGCTGGTGGATGACTATGGCCATCACCCCAGTGAGGTTGCAGCCACCATCCGCGCCATCCGCAGCGGCTGGCCGGATAAGCGCCTGGTAATGGTGTACCAGCCCCACCGTTTTACCCGTACCCGTGACCTGTATGACGATTTTGTCGAGGTGCTGTCGGAGGTGGATGTGCTGCTGTTAATGGATATCTACCCCGCCGGTGAGGAGCCGATAGCCGGTGCCGATGGCCGCAGCCTGTGCCGCAGTATTCGCCAGCGCGGTAAGGTGGATCCGATCTTTGTACAGCGTGGCGCATCCGTGGAAGAGGTGCTGAAGAATGTGGTTGAGGGCGACGACCTGCTGTTGACGCAGGGAGCTGGTGATATCGGTGGCTTGGCCGTTGAACTTTCATCCAGCAAGCTGAGCTGGCTGGATGAAAACTAGGTTGATGATTATGGATAAAGTGATGACCACTCTGCCTATAGATCCAGCCCTCCTGGGAAGGGTCGCCGTACTCTACGGCGGGCAGTCGGCTGAGCGTGAAGTGTCCCTGAAAAGTGGTCGGGCGGTTTATAACGCCCTGCTGGAAGAGGGTGTGGACGTTGAGCTTATAGATTGCGGCCCCGATGTGCTGGAGCAGCTGGGCGATCGCTTTGATCGCGTGTTTATCGCCCTGCACGGGCGTGGTGGCGAAGATGGCACCCTGCAGGGTGTGCTGGACTGGGCAAACATTCCCTACACCGGCAGCGGCGTGATGGCTTCCGCACTGGCGATGGACAAGTACCGCAGCAAACTGATCTGGGGTGCATTGGGCCTGCCAACACCCCCTTCCCAGCTGATTCAGGGCAGTGACAGGGCCACCCTTGAGATCGGGCTACCCTGCATTCTCAAGCCGGTACACGAAGGCTCCAGTATTGGTATGACCAAGGTCGAGGACGCCAGTGATTTTGACCGTGCGGTGGCCGAGGCAGCGCGCTATGACAACGAGCTGCTGGCGGAAGAGTGGATCACCGGCAACGAATACACGGTGGCGGTTCTGGATGGACGGGCTTTACCCCCCATTAAACTGGAAACCGATAACAGCTTTTACGATTACGAGGCGAAATACATCTCCAACGAAACCCGCTACCTGTGCCCCTGTGGTCTTTCCGGTGAAAAGCTGGATGCCCTCGGAGAGCTGGCGGTGCAGGCATTCACCTCATTGGGCTGTTCCGGTTGGGGGCGCGTGGATGTGATGCAGGATCGTGAAGGGAATTTCTATCTGCTGGAGGTCAACACCGCACCGGGAATGACCGATCACAGTCTGGTACCCATGGCCGCCAAGGCCGAGGGGATGAGCTTTGGAAAACTGGTGATGGCCATACTGGCCACCACCCTATAGGACTGCATTAACGATGCAACGGGTTCGAGACAGCAAGGCGAAAAAGGGGCGACCGGTGGGAGCGACCACTCGTGGTGCCAGCCGTCGGCAGCCTTCCGCAGAGCGGCGCTGGCCGCAGCGTTTGCTGCGGGTCGGTAAGCTGTTGGGCGTCGTTGCGCTGGTTTCGACACTGGTCGGTGGTGCTGGCTGGTTTATGGTGCCCACCGTGGCTGAGGTGGTTAACCAACCGATCGTGCGGGTTGCCGTCAAGGGACGCCTGATGCACATGCCGAAGGAGCAGGTTCAGGTCGCCATGCAGCCCTACTTGAACTCACGCTTTTTTACCGTTGATCTGGATGCAATGCAGGCGGACTTACTGACGCTTCCCTGGGTGCAGACGGTGAGCCTGCGTCGCCAGTGGCCCGGTGTGATAGAGATTAGTGTTACTGAGCAGGTTCCGGTTGCCCGTTGGCAGAGCGGTGCGCTTCTTAATAGCGAAGGCAACAGCTTTGTGGTGGAAAATGCCGCCGATTTCGTTACCTTGCCGCACTTGATCGGGCCGGACTCCAGCGAGATCGAAGTAATGGAACAGTACCAAACGCTGAGCAACCTCCTGCGTCCAAACGGGCTCAATATCCGCGAGCTGCGTTTGACTAACCGGGGCAGCTGGGAGCTGCTTACCGATGACTTTGTCATCATGATTGGCCGCAGTCATGTGGTCGATAAAATCCAGCGATTTGTTGCGGTATATGATGCCGCATTGAAGGATAATGGGCGCCCGATCACGAAGGTCGATGTGCGCTATCTCAACGGTGTCGCGGTAGCCTGGGGCTCGCAAAGTGACAGCCATCCGTTGGTATCAGAAACAGTGGGAACAGAAAATTATGAAGGCTAATGGCAGCGGTAAAATGGTCGTAGGTCTGGATATTGGAACCTCCAAGGTCGTCGCTATAGTCGGGGAGATGAATGCGGATGGTCGCGTTGAGGTGGTGGGTATCGGCTCGCACCCCTCCCGGGGAATGAAAAAGGGCGTGGTGGTGAATATCGAGTCCACCGTGCAATCGATCCAACGCGCTGTAGAAGAAGCAGAGTTAATGGCAGGCTGCCAGATTCACTCTGTCTACGCAGGCATTGCCGGTAACCATATTCGCAGTCTCAACTCCCACGGCATCGTGGCTATTCGTGATCGTGAAGTCACCCAGGCCGATATTGATCGTGTGATTGATGCGGCCAAGGCGGTAGCCATCCCCGCCGACCAAAAGATTCTTCATGTGCTGCCACAGGAATACGTGATTGATGATCAGGAGGGGGTTAAGGAGCCGCTGGGCATGTCCGGTGTCCGCCTCGAAGCCAAGGTCCACCTGGTCACCTGTGCGGTTAATGCGGCGCAGAACATCGAAAAGTGCGTACGTCGTTGCGGTCTCGAGGTGGAGGATGTGATTCTTGAGCAGTTGGCCTCCAGTCATGCGGTGCTGACCGACGATGAAAAAGAGCTGGGTGTTTGCATGGTGGACCTCGGCGGTGGCACCACCGACATTGCGATCTTTACCGAAGGCTCGATTCGTCACACCGCGGTCATTCCCATCGCCGGTGATCAGGTGACCAACGATATCGCGATGGCGTTGCGTACACCCACCAAGCACGCCGAAGAACTCAAGATTCGTTATGCCTGTGCGCTCACCCAGTTGGCCGGTGCCGAAGAGACCATTCAGGTGCCCGGAGTGGGAGAGCGCCCGCCACGCAATCTCTCCCGCCAGGCACTGGCTGAAGTGGTTGAGCCGCGGTATGACGAACTCTTTACTCTGGTGCAGGCTGAACTGCGCCGCAGTGGCTTTGAAGACCTGATCCCTGCGGGGATCGTACTGACCGGTGGCACGGCCAAGATGGAAGGGGTGGTTGAGCTGGCCGAGGAGATATTTCACAAGCAGGTACGCCTGGCCGTACCACAAGAGGTAATGGGGTTATCCGATGTGGTACGTAACCCCATTTACTCAACTGGCGTTGGACTGTTACTCAATGGTTTCCAGCGCCAGGCAGAAATCAGTTTTGCTGTCCCCCAACGGGAGGCAGGAGAAAGCCTTGTAAGCCGGCTTAAGCTTTGGTTTCAAGGTAATTTTTAAGTGACCGGAAATAAGAACTAAACAGGAAAGGGAGAAGGAGAGGATCATGTTTGAACTCGTGGATAACGTACCTCAGAATGCAGTCATTAAGGTGATCGGCGTAGGTGGTGGCGGTGGTAACGCTGTTGGCCACATGCTGTCCAGAAATGTGGATGGCGTCGATTTTGTTTGTGCAAACACTGATGCGCAGGCGCTGAAGGATCTTTCTGGGAAGACGGTACTGCAGCTCGGCACCGGTGTAACCAAGGGCTTGGGCGCCGGTGCTAACCCGGAGATTGGCCGTGAGGCTGCGCTGGAAGATCGTGACCGCATTGCCGAAGTGCTTAGTGGCGCCGATATGGTGTTCATCACTGCGGGGATGGGTGGCGGTACCGGAACCGGTGCGGCTCCCGTGGTTGCCCAGGTGGCCAAGGAGATGGGGATTCTGACCGTGGCTGTGGTCACGCGACCTTTCCCCTTTGAGGGCCGCAAGCGGATGACCATTGCCGATGCCGGTATCAAGGAGCTGGCGGAGAACGTCGACTCACTGATCACCATTCCCAACGAAAAGCTGTTACCAGTGCTGGGTAAAGACGCCAGCCTGCTCGCAGCCTTTGGTGCGGCCAACGATGTATTGCTCGGAGCTGTGCAGGGGATCGCAGACTTAATCATCCGTCCCGGTATGATTAACGTCGACTTTGCCGACGTCAGAACGGTGATGTCTGAAATGGGCATGGCCATGATGGGAACCGGTGTTGCTTCCGGCGAGAATCGGGCGGTCGAGGCGGCTGAAGCGGCTATTCGCAGTCCTCTGCTGGAGGATGTCGATCTTCAGGGGGCCCGGGGTATCCTGGTCAACATCACCGCCGGCGTGGACCTGGGGCTGGGCGAGTTCTCCGATGTGGGTAACACCATTGAAGCTTTCGCTTCCGAGAATGCGACCGTCATTATGGGTACCGTGATCGATCCCGAGATGGAGGATGAGTTGAAGGTGACCGTGGTAGCTACCGGTTTGGGAGCTGCAGTTGAGCGTCCCGTCAAAGTAGTCGACAACACCCGTAAGGACGGATCGGTCGATTACCAGAAGCTGGATCGTCCCACGGTGATGCGTAACCAGGCGCTGGTGAATGGAGCTAACGCGGTTAAGGCGGAGCATATGCAGTCTGAAAACATGGATTATCTCGATATCCCTGCTTTCCTGCGTCGGCAGGCTGATTAACGGCCTGCCGCCTTAATGGTTGGTGAATTCATGCGACTTTGGTACAATGGCCGGCTATTGAAACAGCCTTGTGCAAAAATTGATCAAATTGCGGCGTAACTACATGATTAGACAAAGAACGTTAAAGAATATTATCCGGGCAACAGGGGTGGGTTTGCACTCAGGTGAGAAGGTTTACCTGACGCTGAAGCCAGCTCCTGTGGGAACGGGTATTGTTTTTTGTCGTACCGATCTGGATCCAGTGGTGGAGATTCCTGCCCGGGCGGAAAATGTGGGTGAGACACTCCTGTGTACCACGCTCATGAATGCCGATGGGGTGCGAGTCGATACGGTGGAGCATCTGCTATCTGCGATGGCCGGGTTGGGTATCGATAATGCCTATATTGAGGTCAGTGCCCATGAGGTTCCGATCATGGATGGCAGCGCGGGTCCCTTTGTGTTCCTGTTGCAGTCGGCTGGGATCGAAGAGCAGGAGGCACCCAAGGAGTTTATTCGAATCAAGCGTGAGGTCTCTGTTGTAGAGGATGACAAGCGAGCCACTTTTCTCCCTTTCGATGGCTTTAAGGTCTCCTTCGGTATCGACTTCGATCACCCTGTCTTCAAGGGGCGCACCCAGGAAGCCAGTGTTGATTTCTCCAGCACCTCTTTTGTCAAAGAGGTGAGCCGAGCCCGAACCTTTGGTTTTATGCGTGATATCGAATACCTGCGTTCAAAGAACCTGGCTTTGGGGGGTAGTGTGGATAACGCTATCGTGGTTGATGAGTTCCGCATTCTCAACGAGGACGGCCTGCGTTACGAGGATGAGTTCGTCAAGCACAAGATGCTGGATGCAATCGGCGACCTTTACCTGTTGGGAAATAGTTTGATTGGCGAGTTTAAGGGGTATAAATCCGGTCATGCCCTGAACAACAAGCTGATCTGCGAACTGTTGGCCAACGAGGATGCCTGGGAAGTTGTCACCTTCGATGATGCCGAAACCGCACCCATCTCTTATATGAAGCCGGCCGCAGCGGTCTGATACCTTCTTTGCCTGTTTTCTACGGGAGCCTTTCGGCTCCCGTTTTGTTTACGGGCCCCCGGGCGGGCGGTGGTGGAGGGGGCTGGATATAAAGCACCTATTAATGCTAAGGTTGTTCGCTGGCTGGCTCCCGATCCTACTGTTGTGACTCGATTCACGTGATGAGTGCTGGCCTGGAGGGCTTCTTAGGTGTCCATAAGGGCTCTGTGGTATAAGAAGATCTGAGTTCTGCGCTATTCCGGGACAGGATTGACGAGGTAGTAAAGCAGTTTATGAATATCATAATTGTTCGAAACAGCCGCAGTCAGGCTCGCTCACTGAAACTCAGTGGCCGCGGTCTGGTTTGTGCCCTGTTTGCTGCCCTACTGCTGGCCGCTACCCTGAGTGGGTATGGCACCTATAAGTACCTGACCGACGATGCCGATGGCCTGTTTACCCGTGAGACCATGGCCACCTGGCGCACCCAGCTGGAGGAGCAGCGCCTCGAACTCCAGCAGGTTAAAGAGCATTCAATGGCCGAGGTGGATGCGTTATCGCTGCGTGTTGCGCAGTTGCAGAGCCGCCTGTTGCGCCTCGACGCCCTGGGCGAGCGAATGACCACCATGGCCAAGCTCGACAAGGGCGAGTTTGACTTCAGCGCTCCGCCAGCCCTCGGTGGACCCGAATCCTCAGAGCTGGGTGAGGCTTACCAGCAGCCCCGCTTTGCTGATGTGATTGACGAGTTGACGCAGCGTATCGAGTCCCGGGAAGCCCAGCTCGAAGTGCTGGAAACCCTGATGGGTAAACGGCGTTTGCAGGATGATGTCTTTATCGCCGGAAGGCCGGTCAAGAAAGGCTGGATGTCCTCCCGCTTTGGGCGTCGTACTGATCCCATCAATGGTCGCCTGGCTATGCACCAGGGCGTCGATTTTGCCGGCAAGAAGGGGTCGGATGTCATCACCGTTGCCTCTGGCGTTGTGACCTGGTCGGGCAAGCGCTCCGGCTATGGGTTGCTGGTGGAGATCAATCATGGCAGTGGTTACGTGACACGATACGGTCATAACGAATCCAGTCTTGTTAAGGTTGGAGACTTGGTCAAGAAGGGGCAAACCATCGCCTTGATGGGGAGTAGTGGCCGCTCCACGGGGCCCCATGTCCACTTCGAGGTCTTTCGGAATGGGCGTCCGGTTGATCCGGCCAAGTACATCTATCGCGCCAGCCGTTGATTCAGCCGACGGCTGCATTGGCTCTCCTGTCATACCCGCATCAAATAAAGGCGATCAACACTCCTGCAGTGGTTTATTGCCGCCCCCCTTTAGCGTTAGAATGCCTGCTTGCTTTTGGCTCGCTTAACCCTGCGAGCCGATTATTGATACCTAATTAAAAGACCCCGGTACTTATGTTTTCGCCAATACTCAAAAAAGTTTTTGGAAGTCGTAATGATCGTCAGTTGAAGCGTATGGGCAAGATCGTCAAGACGATCAACAGCTTTGAGGCCGAGTTTGAGCAACTGAGCGATGAAGCGCTGGCGGCGAAGACGGAAGAGTTCAAGCAGCGTGTGGCCGATGGCAGCACTCTGGACCAGCTAATGCCCGAAGCCTTTGCTGTGGTTCGGGAAGCGGGCAAGCGGGTGATGGGGATGCGGCACTTTGATGTGCAGATGATCGGTGGTATCACGCTGCACGAAGGGCGCATCGCTGAGATGCGTACCGGTGAGGGTAAAACCCTGGTGGCGACCCTGCCAGTGTACCTTAATGCCATCAGTGGCGAGGGCGTTCATGTCGTGACCGTGAACGACTATCTGGCGCGCCGGGATGCCAACTGGATGCGTCCCCTCTACGAGTTCCTTGGCCTGAGTGTCGGGGTGGTTGTACCCAACCAGGATCCCTTTGAGAAGCGGGCTGCGTACCAGGCGGATATTACCTACGGAACCAATAACGAATTTGGCTTTGACTACCTGCGGGACAACATGGCCTTCAGTTCCGAAGACCGGATGCAGCGGGGGTTGAACTTTGCGGTGGTGGACGAGGTTGACTCGATCCTGATTGATGAGGCCAGAACACCGCTGATCATCTCTGGTGCCGCAGAAGACAGTTCGGAACTTTATAAGCGAATTAATAAGCTGGTACCGAACCTGACCCGGCAGGAGGAGCTCGAAGGCGATTACACCGTCGACGAGAAAACCCGCCAGGTCGAGCTGACCGAGCAGGGTCACCAGCACGTTGAGGAGATGCTCTCCGAAGCGGGTTTGTTGGCGGAAGGCGAGAGCCTTTATGCCTCCAACAACCTGTCGCTGCTTCACCATGTAAACGCTGCACTTAAGGCGCACGTGGTCTTCCATAAAAACGTCGAATATATCGTGCAGCAGAACCAGGTGTTACTGGTGGATGAGCACACCGGGCGTACCATGCCGGGGCGTCGTCTTTCGGAGGGTCTGCACCAGGCTCTTGAGGCCAAGGAGGGGCTTCCCATTCAGGCTGAAAGCCAGACCATGGCGTCCACCACCTTCCAGAACTACTTCCGTCTCTACAATACCCTCTCAGGTATGACGGGTACGGCCGACACCGAGGCCTTCGAGTTCCGCCAGATCTATGGGCTGGATGTGGTAGTGATTCCTACCAACAAACCGATGTTACGGGCCGATCACAACGATCTGGTCTACCTCTCGATTCCCGAGAAGTACGATGCCGTCATTGAGGATATCAAGCAAACCGTTGAGCAGGGGCGCCCTGTGCTGGTGGGTACGGCCTCCATTGAGTCATCCGAGCTGGTATCGGGGGCCCTTAACAAGGCCAAGATCCCTCACAAGGTGCTCAACGCCAAGTACCACGAGCAGGAGGCCGAGATCATTGCCCAGGCCGGTAAGCCGGGAGCGGTGACCATTGCCACCAACATGGCGGGCCGGGGAACCGACATCATGCTGGGGGGCAACTGGGAGGCGGAGATTGCCAAGCTCGAGAACCCCACCGAGCAGCAGGTCGAAAAGATCAAGGCGGACTGGCAACAGGCCCACCAGGATGTACTGGATGCCGGTGGTTTGCACATCATTGGTACCGAGCGTCATGAGTCGCGTCGTATCGATAACCAGCTACGGGGACGCGCCGGTCGCCAGGGAGACCCGGGCTCCAGTCGCTTCTACCTCTCCCTGGAAGATAACCTGATGCGTATCTTCGCCTCCGATCGCGTGAAAAACTTCATGAAAGCGTTGGGGATGGAGAAGGGTGAGGCGATTGAGCACCGCATGGTGAGCAACGCGATCGAGAAAGCCCAGCGCAAGGTTGAGGGGCGTAACTTTGATATCCGTAAGCAGCTGCTCGAATACGATGATGTCGCCAACGACCAGCGTAAGGTGGTCTACGAGCAACGCAACGAGTTGATGGATACCGAGGATGTATCGGAAACCGTTAATGCCATCCGTGAAGAGGTAGTGAACGAGCTGGTGAGCCAGTATATCCCCCCGCAATCCCTGGAGGAGGTGTGGGATATCAAGGGGCTGGAAGAGCAGCTGGCGGCGGAGTTCAACGAGCGGATGCCGTTGCAGCAGTGGCTGGATGAGGATGACTCGCTCCACGAAGAGACCCTGCGCGCCAAGATCCTTGAGCAGATCGTAGCCAGTTACCAGGCCAAGGAAGCGCTGGCGGGTGCCGAGGCGCTGCGGATGTTTGAAAAGCAGATGTTGCTGCGAGTGCTGGACGATAAGTGGAAGGAGCACCTGGCCACCATGGATCACCTTCGCCAGGGGATTCATCTGCGGGGGTATGCGCAAAAGAACCCGAAGCAGGAGTACAAGCGCGAAGCCTTTGAGCTGTTCCAGCAGCTGTTGGAGAACATCAAGCACGAGACCATTCGTATCCTGTGCCATGTGCAGGTTCGCCAGGACGATAACACCGAGGAGCTGGAGCGCCAGCGCCGGGAGGAGGCTGCGCGTCGTATGCAGTATCAGCACGAGCAGGCCAATGCCATGGCGCAGGAGGAGCCTCAAGAGGACAATGCCACACCTTACACCCGTGAGGGACGCAAGGTCGGTCGCAATGAGCCTTGCCCCTGTGGTTCCGGTAAGAAGTACAAGCAGTGCCATGGCAAAATTGCCTGAAGCAGGGCTAAGGGAAGGGGCGGCATTGGCCGCCCTTTTTGCATCTCAAACCTGAGGAGAGAGTGATGGCTGTCAGACTGCCTGAGCTGCCGTTGATGCACCCCATCAAAGGGGTGGAGGTGGGAACCTGTAGCGCGGGGATAAAGACCCCCGGTCGCAAGGACCTGGTGATTTTCAAACTGAGTGAAAACAGCTCGGTCGCGGGTGTCTTTACCCGTAATGCTTTCTGTGCCGCGCCGGTCCAGATTGCGCGTGCCCACCTCGCCAATGGCCCCCGTTATCTGTTGATCAATACCGGTAATGCCAACGCTGGAACTGGCCCCAGCGGCCATACCGATGCCCTGGCCTGTTGCGAGGCGTTGGCTCGTGAAGCGGGCGTGGAGGTTGGCCAGGTGTTGCCCTTCTCCACCGGGGTAATCGGAGAGCCCCTGCCGGTGCAGCGTATTATCCCTGCGTTGCCGGCGGCCCTTGCTGCCCTGCGCGAGGCGGGCTGGCCCGAAGCCGCCAGCGGCATCATGACCACCGATACCCTGCCCAAGGGGGCGAGTCTGGCCTTTGACGTCGATGGGGTGACCTACCGGATCACCGGCATCTCCAAGGGCGCCGGCATGATCAAGCCTGATATGGCGACCATGCTTGGCTTTGTGGCGACTGATGCGGCGGTGGCTCCTGAAGTGCTTCAACAGCTGTTGTCGATCGTCAGCAACCGCTCCTTCAACCGCATTACCATCGATGGTGATACCTCGACCAACGACAGCTGCATCCTGATGGCCTCGGGGGCGGCGGGTAATCCGCCACTGGAGCGGGCCGAGGGGGCGCTCTATGAAGCCCTGCTGGAGGCCCTGACCCGGGTGTTCCAGCAGTTGGCGCAGGCGATTGTTCGCGATGGAGAGGGGGCGACCAAATTTGTAACGGTCCGGGTTGAGCAGGCGGCCACCGCTCAGGAGGCGCTGGATGTCGCCTACACCATCGCCCACTCTCCATTGGTCAAGACCGCCCTGTTCGCCAGCGATCCCAACTGGGGGCGAGTACTGGCGGCGGTTGGCCGCGCCGGGCTTGAGAACCTGGATGTGAGCCGTATCCAGATCTGGCTGGATGAGGTGCAGATCGTCACCGACGGGGGGCGGTCCTCCTCTTATCGGGAGTCGGATGGGCAGCGGGTCATGGACCAGGAGGAGATCCTGATCCGGGTGGATCTGGGGCGCGGCAACGCTTGCGAGCAGATCTGGACCACCGACCTCTCCCACGAATACGTGCGTATCAACGCTGAGTACCGCAGCTAAGGGGCACGGGTGAAACGGGTTCATGTGGTGGTCGGTGTGCTGGTCAACGGGGCCGGTGAGCTATTGATCAGCCGCCGCGATCAGGCGGCCCACCTGGGCGGCTTCTGGGAGTTCCCGGGGGGCAAAGTGGATGCCGGCGAAACGCCGCTTCAGGCTCTGGCGCGGGAGCTGGACGAGGAGTTAGGGGTTACCCCCCTGCACATGCGCCCCCTCATCAGTTTGCAACACTCTTACCCTGACCGTCATATCCAGCTGGAGGCGTTCTGTATCGAGCGCTTTAAAGGGATACCCCGGGGGCGCGAGGGGCAACCTCTGCGCTGGGTTCGACCCGAACAGCTTAAGGATTACCCCTTTCCCGAGGCGAATCGCGCCCTCAACCTCGCCCTTACCCTGCCGCCCGGCTATCTCATCACCGGCCCCTTTGCGAGCCGGACTCAGTTGCTGGAACGTCTCGAGCGTGCTCTTGAGCGCGGCCTGCGCCTGGTGCAGTGGCGTGCCCCCTGGCTTGACCCACATGATTACCATGCTTTGATCGCGCCCCTGGCGGAGCGTTGCGCGCGCGCGGGTGCCCGTTTGCTACTCAAAGGTGAGCCCTCACTACTGGCGCACTACCCGCAGTGCGGCTTGCACCTCAGTGCCGCGCAGTTGTCGGATGAAGCGGTGGCCCTCTGGGCGCAGGGGCGCGACCGCCAGCAACTACTGGGCGCATCCTGCCATGATGCGGCGGAGCTGGAGCGGGCCGCTACCCTTGGGGTGGACTTTGTAACCCTCTCTCCGGTTAAACCCACCCGCTCACACCCGGGGCAGGCGGGGCTTGGCTGGTCGGCGAGCGGCGCACTGGCAGAGCAGGCGACTATGCCGGTCTATCTGCTCGGTGGGATGGCGGGGGCGGACCTCGAGCGGGCGCGAGCTCTGGGGGGGCAGGGTATTGCCGCGATCTCTGCGTTCTGGGGGTAGACGTTAGTCTCGTGGTCGCTTAGGGGGAATCTGGTAGCATGTGGCTGGGGCGGAATCTGGCCGCCCGCGTATACCCATAACGATAAGGCGAGCGGACCCTATGCCCACAGCGATCATCTCCCACGTTGAGTGCCGCCAGCACAGCATGCACGATCACCATCCGGAGGATCCGCGTCGAACCGACGCTATATCCGACCAACTGATCGCCAGTGGCCTCGATCTTTACCTGATGTACGAAGATGCGCCGGTGGTGGAGCGGGAGCAGCTGTTGCGTGTCCATGATAAAGCCTATCTTGACTCGCTTGAGGAGATGGCGCCGGACGAGGGGCAGGCACTGGTTGAAGTGGATGATGATACGGCCATGAACCCCTATACCCTGCAGGCTGCGAGACGGGCCGCAGGGGCGGCCGTTCACGGGGTGGACCTGGTGGTCGGTGGGCGTATGGATGCGGTGTTCTGCAACGTTCGCCCCCCGGGTCACCACGCCGAGCGCAACAAGGCGATGGGCTTCTCCTTCTACAATAACGTGGCGGTGGGTGCCGCCCACGCGATTGAAGCCCACGGGCTGGAGCGGGTCGCGATCATCGACTTCGATGTGCACCACGGAAACGGGACCGAAGATATCTTTCACGATGAACCGCGGGTACTTTTCTGCTCCCTCTTCCAGCATCCTTTTTACCCCCACACCGATCCCCACAGTGACCGGGACCATATCCTCAAGCTGCCCCTTGGCAGTGGCACTGATGGTGCCGAGCTACGGCTGGCGGTGGATTGCGCCTGGCTGCCGGCCATTGAGCGCTTCAAACCGCAACTGATCATGGTCTCCGCCGGCTTTGACGCCCACCGCGAGGATGAGATGGGACACCTGCGTTTTGTCGAGCGGGATTACCAGTGGCTCACCGAGCAGCTGACCCATATCGTGGACCGGGTAGAGGGGTGTCACGGTATCGTATCGGTACTGGAGGGCGGGTACTCCCCCTCGGCGCTGGGTCGCAGTGCCGTTGCCCATATCCGCGCCCTGGCGCGGGTATAGCAGATAGAAAGTGCGCCCTGGCGCGGGTATAGCGACGCAAGGGGGCGAAGATGCCCCCGCGTTGAACGAGGTCAGTCTGCGCTGGTCTCCTTCAACGGCATGCGCATCTCCACCATGCCGTCCTCCAGCATAAACTTCACCTTGAAGCCGAGCTTGCGCGAGAGCTCAATCATGCCGCGGTTCTCCGGCATGGTATAGCCCATGATCTCGTCGATCTGCTGCTGCCGGCAGTAGTTGATCACCTTCTCCATCAACATCCGCCCCAGCCCCTGACCCTGAGTGTCAGGCCTGAGAATGACAGCAAACTCCGCCTCGGTATTGTCCGGGTCGACATGCACCCGTACCACCCCCAGGGTGGTATCGACGCCGGACTGCTTGCGGGTCGCGATAAAAGCCATCTCCCGGTCGTAGTCGATCTGGGTGAGGTGCGCCATATC
Source organism: Aestuariirhabdus litorea (assembly GCF_003864255.1). NCBI lineage: Bacteria > Pseudomonadati > Pseudomonadota > Gammaproteobacteria > Oceanospirillales > Aestuariirhabdaceae > Aestuariirhabdus > Aestuariirhabdus litorea. The sequence continues at coordinate 2,129,124 of NZ_QWEZ01000001.1, read as the reverse complement.
CTCGTGGGTCATCTCACCCACCTCGCCGAAGAAGCGCTTGTAGCGGTCCTCCCGGGTCAGGCTGAGGTCAAAGGCCTTATGGCTGGGTTCATCTTCGGGGCGAATGGGGCGCAGCAGCACGCTGCTGCCATCGCGCAGTGTCCGCACCTCCTCCAGTGACTTGGGGTAGGGACGGATCGCCATGCGCAGTGCCGGATTCTCCGGGGTGGGCTGCAGCTTGATGGTGGCATCGAGCACCACGATCTCGCTGCCGGTCACCAGCGCCGGGTTGAGGTCGATCTCCACGATCTCCGGGCAATCGGTGATCAGGTGAGAGACCTGGGTCAGCAGGATACCGAGGCTGTGGCGATCAAGCCCCTCGGGGAATCGGCGGTCCTTGAGCTTGTTGTCCGCCAGCGCCTGGATCACCAGGTAGCGGGCCAGTGCCATATTAAGAGGGGGGAGGGCGACCGCAGCATCTCGGGTAACGTCCCAGTCCGAGCCCCCCTCTCCCAGCAGGATGACAGGGCCGAATACCGGGTCGGTCTGTACTGCGATGCGGATCTCCTGGGCTCCGGCTCGCTGTGCCATCGGCTGCAGCACCAGGCCGTCGACCCGGGCGGCGGGGTAAGCGCTCGCTACCCGGCTGAGCATTGCCTCGGCAGAAGTCAGGACCTCCGATGTGCTGTTGAGATTAAGCACTACCCCGCCGACTTCCGATTTGTAACGGATCTCGTCGCACAATAGCTTAAGAGCGACGGGGAACTGGAGTTGCTTGGCCAGGCTGGCCGCCTGTTGCGGGTCCTCTGCGATCAGGGTTGGAATGCTCTGGATACCGTAGGCGGACAGTATTGGTCCCGCCTCGTAGGTTTCCAGTTGCATATTCTGTTGTTCGAGCGCCGTGGCAATGGTGGCGTGGGCGGCCTCGGTGTCGGTGATGACGTTTTCCGGCACCGACTCCGGGGTCTCCAGCAGCAGTTTCTGGTTGCGGCGATACTCCACCATATGCATAAAGGCACCCACCGCGCCGGCCGGGGTTCGGAAGGTGGGGATGTCGGCTTTGGCAAACAGGCGCCGGGCCTCCTGCACCGTCTCCTCTCCGGTCCAGTTGGTGAAGATGTTGGGGCACTGGCGGGGTTTGCAGGTGCTCAGGGTCTCGATCACGGTGTTGGCAAAGTCGGTCGCCGGCGCGGCGGCGGCCGGGGCATGCATCACCAGGATTGCGTCGGCCTCTTTGGATTCCAGGAGCAGTTTGAGGATGTCGCCGTAGCGTTTGGGCGGTGCGTCACCCAGCAGGTCGATCGGGTTACCGGGTACCCAGCCCGGTGGCATCAATTGTTGCAGCTTCTGCTTGAGTTCATCGCTCAGTTCGGCCAGTCGGCCCTGACGCTCAATCAGGGTATCGATGGCCATCACCGCCGGGCCGCCCCCGTTGGTAATAATCGCCAGCTTCTCCCCCTTCAGGGGTTTGTCGTGGGCCAGGGTTTCCACCGCAGCAAACAGCTCGTGCAGGTCTTTCACCCGGAGCATACCGGAGCGGCGGATTGCCGCGTCGTAGACCGCGTCGGAGCCGGAGATACCGCCGGTGTGCAGGTGAGTCGCGATCGCGCCCTCGAGGGTTCGCCCGGCCTTGAACACCAGCACCGGTTTGTTGCGGGAGGCCGCGCGGGCCGCCGACATAAAGGTGCGTCGATTCTGGATGGAGTCGATGCACAGCAGAATCGCCCGGGTATGGGTGTCGCGGCACAGGTAGTCGATCAACTCGCCGAAGTCGACATCGCTGGCATCCCCGAGGGAGATAAAGTTGGAGAACCCGATCCCCTTGGGTTTGGCCCAGTCGAGAATGGTGGTGCAGATGGCGGCAGACTGGGAGATCAGCGCGATCTTGCCCGGCAGTGCCGGGGTGTGGGAAAAACTGGCGTTGAGGCCGATAGCCGGAATGATCATACCCAGGCTGTTGGGGCCCAGAATGCGAACCTTGTGGCGGCGGGCCGACTCCAGCATCGCCTCCTTGATGGTTTGCCCCTCCACGTTCATGCGGTTAGAGAGGCCGGCGGCGAGCACGATGGCGCTGCGGGTCCCCTTGATGCCCAACTGCTCGATGATCTCCGGAACCCGGCGTGCGCTGGTGCAGAGAATGGCCAGGTCGGGGATGGTGGGCAGGGTGTCGATGGAGGGGTAAGCCAGCACGCCACCGACCGCTTCATATTTGGGTGAAACGGGCATGATGGGGCCGGAAAATCCACCCTGCAGCAGGTTACGCATAATGATGTAACCCGCACGTTTGGGGTTGTTGGAGGCTCCAATTACCGCCACCGATTTCGGGCGAAGTAGTTGTGCAATATTCTTCTGGCTCATAGAGGGGCGCCTGTGTGGTCCGTAAATGGGCAAGCAGTCGTCTGTGGAGGTATAAAACCTTAACTTAGCGCAATCAAGGCGCCGGTTCCTCCTATTTTGGTCGATGCCGGCGGGAACCTGAGGACGGTCACACTCCCGCTCTGTGAGGCACTTTATCACCCCGTTCATCCCTGTGATCGCTGCCGCGACCGACCCACAGGGGCGTGGGGAGTGCCGGTCAGGCAGGAGCATTGTCCGGCCCATCCATGGTCATAAGCCGCTACCGCCATTCATGGCTCTCGCGGCATACCGGTCGACCCTGTGATCGCTACTGCCATCCCTGGCTCTCGCGATCTACCGCCCGTCCCTGTGATCGCTACTGCCATCCCTGGCTCTTGCGATCTACCGCCCGTCCCTAGGCATAAAAAAGGCGACTCGGGGAGTCGCCAGGGCTTTACAACGAAGTCGGTCAGTAGCCTTTGAGCTTATCGATATACTCCGGCAGGAAGAGCGAGATCTCCGGGATATAGGTGATCAGGATCAGGAACATCAGTAGCAGGCTCAGCCAGGGCAGGCAGGCCTTGATGACCCAGCCCATGCTGCGTCCGGTAATCCCCGCTGTTACAAACAGGTTGAGTCCGACCGGTGGTGTCAGCATACCGATCTCCATGTTGACCACCATGATGATCCCCAAATGGATCGGATCGATACCCAGCTTCATGGCGATGGGGAACAGGATGGGTGCCATGATCAGCAGGATGGCCGAAGGCTCCATAAAGTTACCGGCCATCAGTAACAGCAGGTTAACGACGATCAGGAAGCCCCAGGCTGGAAGCCCCCATTGAACGATGGTTTCCGCGATGCTGTGGGGAATGCGTTCGGTGGTCAGTACGTGGGCAAAGAGCATGGCGTTTGCGATGATAAAGAGCAGCATCAGGCTGACTTTGGCGGCGTCCATCACCACCTTGTTGACCTCTTTATCAAACACCGACCGCGGCAGGGCAATCAGCATGGCGACGCTGTTGCGTACTCCGGCAGAAATCAGGTTCTCCCCCTGATTTCTCCACTCGGTCTTTTTCAGCGGTCCCATATCGCGATAGCCAATCACTGCAACCAGGTAAGCGTAGAGCGCTGCGACGGCAGCCGCTTCGGTTGGGCTGGCGATACCGCCGTAAATGGAGCCCAGCACGATCACGATCAGCATCAGCCCGCCCATGGCAATGGCGCCGGATTTCATCAGCTTGCGAAAGCCGGGGAAGGGTTGTGATGGGAGCCCCTTGATGCGTGCAATGATGTAGATCGCGATCATCAGGATACCGCCCATCATCAGGCCCGGAATCAGACCGGCCATAAACATCCGGGCGGCTGATACCTCGGTGGCGGCCGCGTAGACCAGCATCACAATGGAGGGGGGAATCAAAATACCCAGGGTGCCCGCATTGGCGATGACACCGGCCGCAAAGGACTCCGGATAACCGGCGCGCACCATGCCCGCGATGACGATGGTACCGATCGCCGCCACGGTGGCGGGCGAGGAGCCCGATACCGCCGCGAACAGCATACAGGCCAGCACCGAAGCCATCGCCAGGCCACCGCGAATGTGACCCACCGAATCGATGGCAAAGTCGATCAGGCGCTTGGCTACACCACCGGTTGAGAGAAACGCGGAGGAGAGGATAAAAAACGGAATCGCCAGCAGCGTGTAGTGTTCGGAGGTCGCCTCGAACAGCTTCAGCGAAATGGAGGCCAGCGAATCATTAGAAAACATCAGTATTGTTGCCACGCTGGAGAGGCCCAGAGCGATGGCAATCGGCATGCCCAACAGCATAAACGCGAAGAGCATGATAAAAAGGGCGGCTGTAGTCATGGGCTACTTCTCTCCCGGCGCAGTCGTTTTATGGGGATGGGTAGTGGAGTCGGTGGCCTCCTTGGAAAGCTCTTCGGCCAGATGCATGCTCTCCTTGGCTTCATCGGCCAGCTTGAATCCATCGGCCTTGCCGGTAACCAGATTCCATAGCAGGTGAATAAACCGAATCGCTAGCAGGATAAAACCGATAAACAGAATGCTGGTGGCGATCCACTTGGGGAAGGGGAGGTCTTCCAGCTCGATGCCGATCATCTTGAGCTTGGCCAGATATACCCAACCGCCATAGAGAAAGAGGCCGCAATAGAACAGGCATAGCAGCACCGCCAGTATAGCGGCATAACGCCGGGGTTTGTCGGGTAGCAGTTTGACGAAGGCGTCAACGCCAATGTGTGCCCCTACCTTGATGCCGTAGGAAACGCCAAACAGAACAAACCAGGCTGCCATCAGCAGGGTAACCTCCTGTGCCCAGTGTATCCCGGTGTTGAAGCCAAAGCGTAAAACCACTTCGAAGAACACCAGCAGGGTCATTGCAACCAGAAGAAAGCGGATGAAACCCTCTTCCAGGCTGTTAATGATATCCCTCATAATCGCCTCTCTATATGTGCTTTAAGTGTGATCCATAGTGGATCTGGAACAGCGCCGTACACCCCAGCTTAGACCGGGTAGGTAAAAAACGGCGAGGTATCCAATTATCCGGAAAAAAGCAGGGCGGTCGGTGCCGCCCTGCCAGGGTACTGCGTACTGACGCTTACTTGTTGGCCGCAACGGCTGCGTCGATATTTTCCTGGCCAATCTGGCTGGCAAACTGAGCCCATACCGGCTTCATCGCCTCTACCCACTGCTGACGCTCTGCATCAGACAGGGCGAGTACTTCGGAACGGCCGGAGTCGATGATCGCCTGACGGTCGGAGTCACCCTTTTCGGCAGCAATGTTGTTGCCGTAAGCGATCGCCTCGTCCAGGGCCTTCTTCAGCTCGGCACGAACATCGTCATCGAGGCCCATCCAGAACTCGGTGGAGGTTACGATCAGGTAGTCCAGTACACCGTGATTGGACTCGGTGATGTAGGGCTGAACTTCGAAGAACTTCTTGGAGTAGATGTTGGACCAGGTGTTTTCCTGACCGTCGATGGCTTTGGTCTGAAGCAGGGTGAACACTTCGGAGAAGGGCTTCTTCAGGGGTACCGCATTGACGGCTTCAAACTGGGCCTGCAGTACATCAGAAGTCTGGATACGGAACTTCTTGCCGGACGCATCGGCGGGGGTGCGCAGCGGGTCGTTAGCAGACAGCTGCTTCATGCCGTTGTGCAGGAAGCCAAGGCCGATAAGACCCTTGTTCTTCATGGAGCTCAGCATCGCCTGACCGGTAGGACCGTTCTGGAAGCGCTCAACAGCAGCCATATCCTTGAACAGGAAGGGCAGGTCAAAAATCTGCAGGGACTCGGTGTATTTCTGGAACTTGGACAGAGAGGGAGCGGCCATCTGTACATCGCCCAGCAGCATGGCCTCAAGGACCTTGTTATCACCGAACAGCTGGGAGTTAGGGAAGACCTTGACCTCTACCTTGCCAGCGAGACGCTCGGCAACCAGGTCGCGGAATTTGAGGGCCATCTGTCCCTTGGGGGTGTTTTCAGCTACAACGTGAGCGAACTTCAGCTCAACGGGCGCGGCCTGGGCCACGGTTGCGCCGGCGACGGCGGCACAGACAGTCAATGCGGTCAGAGATTTCTTGAAAAGGTTCATGCTTTCTACCCTGTCGAGTGTTGTGTTGGTTTTTATAGTGTGTGGGTAGCGACGAATCGCTCCCGGCTAGCATTATCAACAACGCTACTATTTTATAAGCAAGGAGAGTGCCACTTTTTTTTGGTTTCAATAAGTGCTTATAAAACAGATGGATAGGTTTCTTATTAGACTTTAGGTTAACGCATTTTTTGGGTGATAACCCACCCATTTGACGTGATTTTAGGGGTTGGTATACACCCAATTTTGCCCCGTTTTGCTTGATCGATATCAATGGCCTGACCGGGATCCCCGGCTTTATCTCCCCTTTGTGCCGGTTTAGGCGCTCCTGTCGCCTGGCCCTGTGGGCGATGTACGAAACTCACCCATTACTTTCCAGGCAAGAGAGGAGATCCCGGCGTCGCGGCTGGGGGTATAATGAGAACCACAAAAAGCTAATCGATAAGGAGTCTGTGATGGGGGTTATGCTTGCTCTCCACCTGTTGGCTGCAGTGATCTGGGTGGGAGGGATGTTCTTTGCGTATGTGGTGTTGCGCCCGGTGGCGGCCACGGAACTGGAACCGCCGGTAAGGCTGAGACTATGGCGGGGGGTGTTCCAGCGTTTCTTCGGCTGGGTGTGGGCCTCGGTGCTCCTGCTATGGGGTACAGGCCTCGGGATGGTGTTGGGGGTGTTTGGCTCCTTTGCCAGGGTGGGCTTGCATGTTCACCTGATGCTCGGGTTGGGGCTGCTGATGACGCTGCTGTTTTTGGGCCTGTATCTCAGCCCCTGGCGGGCGCTGAAGCGGGCGGTCGATGGTGAGCAGTGGCCTGAAGCGGGTGCGGCCCTGAACCGAATTCGGGGGCTGGTGGCGTTTAATCTGTCGCTGGGGGTGTTGTTGGTGGTGATTGCGTCGGGTGGGCGCTACCTATTGTAGGCGGTGGATCGGGACACAAAAAAGGCGAGCCGGGGGCTCGCCTTTATGCGCGGGTGACCGGTTTTGCCGGTGCCCCGGGTGGCTCTAGTTAACGCCGCGAGGGAGGGTATCCCGACCCGACAGCTTCTGTTTCCACAGCTGCTTCGGGGTGAGGCCACCGCCGGTGGTAGCGGGCTTGGCTTTTGCTTTGGCGGCGGGGGCTTTCTTGGGGGCTGCCGCTTTTTTGGGGGCCGGCTCAGCCTTGGCTGGAGCTCCGGACAGCTCAGTGGTCATTTCGGCCAGATCTGCCAGGCGGACAGACTTGCCGCCATCTACGCTGTACCAGCTGCCCTTCTGGTCGATCTCGGGTGCCTTGCCATTAGCCTTGGTGTAAGCGGCGGTGAACTCTGCCAGTACCTGCTCTTTATCGAGTTTGCTCATAATCTTTCCTGAATCGTACCCATATTATCTGTGTGTTCGCCTAGAGGGTAGGCGTTTAGGGGGGTGAAGGCAACCGTCGGTGGCCAACACCCCCCAATGAGAGACTACAAAGATTCTATCTTTTTCAGCTGATCTTCCAGTGTCTGCTTCGCAGTTTGGGCATCAGCCATCTTGGCGCGCTCCTTTTCGACGACTTCAGCCGGTGCCTTATCGACAAAACGAGGATTGCTTAATTTGCCCTCAAATCGAGCCACCTCTTTGCCCAGTTTATCGATCTCCTTGGCAAGGCGGGCACTTTCAGCCGCCTTGTCGATCAGCCCTGCCATGGGTACCAGCACCTCCATCTCGCCCACCAGGCTGGTGGTACTCATGGGAGCATCGGCCGCATCAATCACCTCGATGGAGTTCAGTTTGGCCAGCTTGCAAAGGAAGGTGCGGTTGGGCTCAAGGCGGGCGATACCGGCGGCATCAATGTTGCTGAGCAGTACAGGGATCTCCTTGCCGGGGGCAATGTTCATCTCCCCGCGGATGTTTCGAACCGCCAGGATAATCCCCTTGAGCCACTCGATATCGGCAATCGCCTGGGTGTCGATCTGTTCCGCCTCGCTTTGAGGGTAGGGCTGCAACATGATGGTTTCACCACTCGCGCCGGCCAGGGGCGCGACACGCTGCCATATCTCCTCGGTGATGTAGGGCATCATCGGGTGGGCCAGTCGCAGGATCGCTTCCAATACCCGCACCAGGGTACGGCGGGTACCGCGCTGCAGCAGGGGGCTGGCGTTCTCATCCCAGAGTACGGGCTTGGAGAGCTCCAGGTACCAGTCGCAGTATTCGTTCCAGACAAACTCGTAGAGGGCCTGGGAAGCCAGGTCGAAACGGTAGCTGTCCATCGCCTCGGCGATCTCGGTTTCAGTCTGCTGGAGGCGCGAGATGATCCAGCGATCCGCCAGCGAGAGCTCCACTTCGCCACCGCTCTGCCCGCAATCCTGCTCCTCGGTGTTCATCAGCACGTAGCGGGCGGCGTTCCAGATCTTGTTGCAGAAGTTCCGGTAGCCCTCCATGCGGCTCATATCGAATTTGATATCGCGTCCGGTAGAGGCCAGCGAGCAGAAGGTGAAGCGCAGGGCGTCGGTACCGGAGGCGGTAATGCCCTCGGGGAAGTGCTTGCGGGTCTGCTGCTCAATCTTCTTGGCAAGTTGAGGTTGCATCATGTTGCCGGTGCGCTTGGCCACCAGCTCCTCGAGGTCAATACCGTCGATCAGGTCGAGGGGGTCGAGCACATTACCCTTGGACTTGGACATCTTTTGTCCTTCCTGGTCGCGCACCAGACCGTGTACGTAGACGGTCTTGAAGGGTACCTGTGAGGTGCCATCCTCGTTCTTCATAAAGTGAAGCGTCATCATAATCATGCGCGCAACCCAGAAGAAAATGATGTCGAAGCCGGTGACCAGTACCGAGCTGGGATGGAAGGTCTTGAGCTCCGGAGTCTGCTCCGGCCAGCCTAGGGTGGAGAAGGTCCAGAGGGCAGAGGAGAACCAGGTGTCGAGTACGTCCTCATCCTGGCGCAGGGTGATCTCCTCGCCGAGACCATTGGCGCTGCGCACCTCAGCTTCATCACGGCCGACGTAGACGTTGCCCGCCTCGTCGTACCAGGCGGGAATACGGTGACCCCACCACAGCTGGCGCGAGATACACCAGTCCTGCAGGTCGCGCATCCAGGCAAAGTACATGTTTTCATACTGCTGGGGCACAAACTTGATGTCGCCATCTTCCACCGCCTTGATCGCCGGCTCCGCCAGCTTTTGCACGGCAACGTACCACTGGTCGGTGAGGTAGGGCTCGATCACCACACCACCTCGGTCGCCGTAGGGTACCTTGAGGGCGTGGTCGTCGATCTTCTCGATAAGGTCCAGGGATTCAAACTCCGCCACGATCTGTTTGCGGGCCGCAAAGCGCTCCAGCCCTCGGTAGTTTTCGGGCAGGGAGGCATCCAGCTCGCTGTTGGGCGTGCCGTCGCTATTGAACACCTCAGCCTGGTCACGAATATCGGCGTTGATGGTGAGGATGTTGATCATTGGCAGCTGGTGGCGCTTGCCGACTTCGTAGTCGTTGAAGTCGTGAGCCGGGGTGATCTTGACGCAACCGGTACCGAATTCGCGATCCACGTAGTCATCGGCGACGATCGGGATCCGGCGGTTGACCAGCGGCAGGGTGACGAACTTGCCTACCAGCGCGCGGTAGCGCTCATCGTCCGGATGCACGGCCACTGCGGTGTCACCGAGCATGGTTTCGGGACGGGTGGTGGCGACTACCAGGTAGTCGAGCCCATCGGCGGTTTTGGCGCCGTCAGCGAGGGGGTAGCGGAAGTGCCACAGGTGCCCCTTGCTATCGCGGTTCTCCACCTCCAGGTCGGAGATGGCGGTGTGCAGTTTGGGATCCCAGTTGACCAGGCGCTTGCCGCGGTAGATCAGCCCCTCCTGGTGGAGACGGACAAACACCTCTTTCACCGCATTGGAAAGCCCCTCGTCCATGGTGAAGCGCTCGCGGCTCCAGTCGACCGAAGCGCCCATGCGACGCAACTGGCGGGTGATGGTGCCGCCGGACTCTGCTTTCCACTCCCAGACCTTGTCGAGGAACTTCTCGCGCCCGAGGTCGTGGCGGTTGATGCCCTGGGCCTGCAGCTGGCGCTCTACCACCATCTGGGTGGCGATCCCTGCGTGGTCGGTACCCACCTGCCAGAGCGTGTTGTTGCCCTTCATCCGGTGGTAGCGAATCAGGGTGTCCATGATGGTGTCCTGAAACGCGTGCCCCATGTGCAGGCTGCCGGTCACGTTGGGAGGGGGGATCATGATGGAGTAGGGGGTGCCCTCTCCGGAGGGGGCAAAGTAGCCCCGCTCTTCCCAGGTGGTGTACCAGCTACGCTCGATTTCGTTCGGTTGGTAGGTTTTATCCATGGTGTGCTACAGGTCTTCTCGTCGGATCGGTCAAACCGGGCATTATACATGGCTCCTGTCCCGGCGAGCCATAGTTCAGGGCCGATTGGAAGGGGAAATCGGTTTCGCAAGCTGGCCCGCGGCGGACAGGGAGGGCAGCGCGAGCGCGGCGGGGGCCCTGCACCTTAAGAGGGGCTAAAGCCTGTCGATCTGCTCGATCAGGCGCTTAAGCTGCTGGCGCAAGCGCTCGCGTAACTGGGCTTCAAGGCGAGGCATTGTCTCATCCACCATCTGCTGCAGGATCTGCTCGCTTTGCCCCTCCAGCAGGGCTCTGACCTGTTGTTGCTGGTCGCTCGGCAGTGCGCGCAGTCCCTCCCACAGAGGACTCTCCTGGGGTAGGCCAGAGTCCGCCGTCGGCATCGCCCTGCGGGCATTGAGTTTGTCCAGCGCCTGTTTGGGGAGGAAGGGGTTCTCACCGAGCATCTCCCGGGTCAGGGGCTTCAGAAGAGGGCTTCCGCGCTGGACGTTGGCCTCAAAGGCGCTTTCGGCCCGAGCCCGGTAGTTGTCGGTCGCGGGCTGTGGTTTTTTAGCCGGCGCAGGGGGGGGCTCGCCGTTATCCACCTCGTTGAGGATCGGAATATTATCGGAGGGGGCGCGCTCGCCCTGCAGCTCGTCGTCGAGCAGCTGGCGGATCGACATCAGCTCGTCGAGCAGTGCTTTGTCCTCGGCAGGGTCTTTTTTGGCCATGGCTCGCCTAGCCTCTTATGCGGTGGGTGTGCATGGGGTAGCCACGCTGCTGGTAAAAACGGTAATTGTCCCGCGACTGGCGCTTGGCATCCTCATGGTTGGTCACAATTTCGGCGACCCGGGTAAAGCGACCAAAACAGTCGGGAATGCGGTCGGCGAGGTTGATCAGCAGGTCATGATGGTCGCCGGCCTCCTCCGTGTGCCCCACCTCGATGGGCGCACCCTCGCCGGTGAGACTGCGTATCTGGTGGGGCAGGAAACGCTCGCCTCTATAGCTCCACAGCAGGTCGTCGAGCTGTTGCGCCTGGGTGTCATCCTGGGTATGGATGAACACCCGGTGGCCGAGCTGGTAAGCCTTTTCAGCCAGCCGGCAGCTGAAGAGCAGGGCATCCTGCCGTTGCACTCCCGGAAGCAGGTAGAAGTCGACGCGGGTCATCTCGGCCTCGCCCCGGTCAGTCCAGGCTGTCCAGCAGGAACTGGCTCAACAGTGCCACGGGACGCCCGGTGGCCCCCTTGTTCTGCCCGCTTAACCAGGCGGTACCGGCGATATCGAGGTGAGCCCAGTCAAACTTCTCGGCGAAGCGGGCGAGGAAGCAACCGGCCGTGATGGTGCCGCCGCCGGGCCCCCCGATATTGGCAATATCGGCGAAGTTACTATCGAGCTGTTTCTGGTAATCCTCGTTCATGGGCAGTTGCCACACGAGGTCCGCTGCCCGTTTGCCGGCCCGGGTCAGGCGCTCGGCGAGGGCGTCATTGTTGCTCATCATGCCGCTGATGTGGTGGCCCAGGGCGACGATGCAGGCACCGGTGAGGGTGGCAATGTCGACCACCGCCGCGGGCTTGAAGCGCTCGGCGTAGGTGAGGGCGTCGCACAGTACGAGGCGACCTTCGGCATCGGTGTTGAGTACCTCGATGGTTTTACCGGACATGGAGGTGATGATGTCACCGGGCTTGGTGGCGGTGGGTCCGGGCATATTTTCGGCGCTGGCGATCATGCCCACCACATTGATGGGAAGTTTCAGCTCGCACAGGGTGGTCATGGTGCCGATGACGCTGGCGGCACCGCACATATCAAACTTCATTTCATCCATACCGGCGCCAGGCTTGAGGCTGATGCCGCCACTGTCGAAGGTGATCCCCTTGCCGAGCAGCACTATGGGCTGGTCCGATTTTTTCCCCCCTTTGTACTCGAGGGTGATCAGGCGTGCCCCCTGGGCACTGCCGGCACTGACCGACAGCAGGGAGTGCATTCCCAGCTCGCGCATCTGTTTTTCGTCCAGCACCTTGCAGCTGAGGGCACTGTGCTTTTTGGCCATCCCCTTGGCGCGCTTGGCGAGGTAGCTGGGGGTACAGATATTGCCGGGCAGGTTGCCCAGGTCGCGGGCGGCGTGGATTCCAGAGACAATCGCCTGGGCGTGCTCGCTGGCGCTAGAGAGTGGGGTGGACTGGGCGCGAGAACTGGCCAGCAGGGTAACCTTGCGCAGCGGCAGCGGCTTTTTGCTGCGCTCGCTTTTGAGCTGGTCGAAGCGGTAGTTGGCTTCGCCCACGGCCTGCAACAGCTGGCGCGCTTTCCAGTAATCGTCAGCATCGGTCACCGGCTGGTCGCACAGCGCCAGGGTGAGCTCCTTGCAGGCCGCCTGCTTGATAGCGGAAGCCATGGCACGGGCCGCCTTGAGGAAATCCGCCTGGCTGATGGAGGTGTCGCACTGGCCGGTGCCCACCAGCAGCACGCGCTCGGCCTTGACCCCGGGAACCCGATGCAGCATCAGGGACTGTCCCGCCTTGCCCTTGATATCGCCGGCTTTAAGCAGGCTCGAGAGCATACCATCGGAGAGTTGGTCAATCTGCTGGGCTGCGGGGCTCAGGGCCCCCTTGTCTCCAACAGCAACAGCCAGGCAGGCGGTGCTTTGTTTTTCCAGTTCTCCGGTTTTGGCGATAAATTCCATGTATACTCCGCAAGACAAAAGAGGTGGCTTTAAGTGATAATTGGCGCTGCCGTTGCAGCCATCCAGAAGCAGCAGAACGTCGGTCGGATTGGACCTCCTCGAGGCACCTGGAGAGTCGTCGCTGCCGGTGTTCAAGTGTACGCAACCGAACCCCTTTTGTCAGTGCCGGGCGCTTCCCGAGACGCTGTTTTGAACGCTGGAGAGAGTTTCGTTTGATTATTTTCCGTTACCTGGCGAAAGAGGTCATGCTTGCCTTTTCAGCGGTCGCCGCCGTGCTGCTGCTGATCATACTCAGCGCACGCTTTATCTACTACCTGTCCCGTGCGGCCAGCGGACGAATGAACTCCGATTACCTGTTCGCGCTCATGGGTTACCAGATTCCCGGATTTTTACTGCTGTTGCTCCCCCTGGCCATCTTCATGGGCATCCTGCTGGCTTACGGCCGGCTCTACGTGGATAACGAGATGACGGTGCTGCGAGCCTGCGGCATGAGTTCGCGTCGACTGATGGCCTATACGATGATGCCGGGGTTACTGGTGGCGAGCCTGGTGGCGGCGCTGAGCTTTTCGGTGGCCCCCTGGAGTGCCAAGAACACCGAGTGGATTCTGGAGAAGCAGAAAACCCTGACCGAGTTCGATATGCTGCTGCCGGGACGCTTTATGGAGGCGGATGACCGGGTCACCTACACCGAAGCCCTGAGCGACGACCTCAAAACCATGGACCGGGTTTTTATTGCCCACTTCGACGCACGGGATCCCCGCGGCCGGCTTACCCTGCTGCTGGCCGAGCGCGGTGACCAGCGTTTGATGGAGGGAACCGGAAGTCGTTACCTGGAGCTGCACGATGGGTACCGTTACGATCTGATTCCGGGGGACACCGATGTTCGCGCGATTCAATACGATACCTACGGGGTCAAACTGCCAAGAAACGATAAGGAGATCGAGATCTCCGAGGTCAAGGCACTCAGCACTCCGCGCCTCTACAATGGCGACCGGGAGCAGACCGGCGAGCTGCTCTGGCGCATCTCGCTGCCGGTGATGGTGCCGATTCTGGTGCTGCTGGCGATCCCCCTGAGCCGGGTGAATCCCCGCCAGGGACGCTATATGCGACTGCTGCCAGCGGTTGTACTCTACCTTCTCTATCTGGGGGGCTTGTTGGCCAGCAGCAGCGCGGTCGCCTCCGGGCGACTGGATGCCAGCCTGGCGATGTGGCCCCTGCACCTGTTCTTCCTGTTATTGGGCCTGGGCCTGGGCTGGGGTGGCGAGCTGCTGGCCCGGCTTCGCTTTCCCGGGCGGGCATTGAAGGGGGCAGCATCCTGATGAGATTGCTCGATGCCTATATAGGCCGTACGGTATTCGTTGCCATCCTGATGGTGCTTGTGCTGCTGCTGGGTCTCGACTTTGTGCTGGGTATGGTAGCCGAGTTAAGACGCCTCAAGCTGGATTACCAGGTTCCCGAGATGCTGATCTACCTGCTGATGAAGATGCCCCAGCGAACCTACGACTACCTGCCCTTTGCCAGCCTGATCGGCTGCCTGGTGGGGGTCGGCAGCCTGGCTACCCACAGCGAGCTGGTGGTCATGCGTGCAGCCGGCGTGAGTTTGTGGCGCATTGTGTGGGCCGTGTTCAAGCCGATGCTGTTGCTGGTGATGATCGGTACCGCCATCGGTGAGTACGTGATGCCCTACACCGAGCACCTGGCGGACAGCGAGCGCGCCCTGCAGCGGGCGGGGCACCAGGACTCTATCCTGCAGCAGGCCGGAGTCTGGCACCGGGAGGGGGATGAGTTTCAGTACTTTAACGTGGTGGAGCCCAACGGGGTGCTGCACGGGGTCAGCCGTTTCCGTTTCGATGAGAACTTTCGCCTGCTGGAGAGCAGTTACGCCAAACGGGCTATCTCCCAGGGGGATCACTGGATTCTGGAGGACGTACAGGTCAGCCGCCTGGAGGAGCAACGTATGGTGAGCGAGCACAGCCAGACCCTGCGCTGGGATACCGGCCTGACCACCGATGCGCTCAATATCATCTCGGTCAGCCCTGAGGATCTCTCCATCCGTGGGCTCTATGCCTACGTCAACTACCTGGAGCGGCAGGGGCTCGATGCCTCCGAACAGGAGCTCGAGATGTGGAAGAAGCTGATGCAGCCGCTGGGCATTATTGCGCTCATCGTTATCGGGGTCTCCTTTGTGTTCGGCCCCTTGCGCTCGGTGACCATGGGTCAGCGGGTGTTTATCGGCGTGCTGTTTGGCTTTGGTTTCAAGATCTTCCAGGACCTTTTGAGCCCGGCCAGCATGGTGTTCGGTTTCTCGCCGGCACTGGCGGTGGCAGCCCCTATCCTGCTGTGTTTGCTGCTCGGCTGGTGGTTGCTGCGCGGGGCGGCCTGATCCGCCCCTAAGGCATTCAGCAGGTGTTCGCGGGTTATTTCTTGCGTTTGGTGTTGGGCAGTAGGACCACGCGTGAGAGTGAGTAGCGGTCGTGCCAGGTTAGCCCCTCTTTGTCGAACTTGGCCCAGAAGAAGCCAGCGCCCAATAGCAGCAGCGAGGGTATGGCCACCAGGTAGCGCAACAGGCACTGCCAGAGGCTGATCATACTGCCATCCTCATTTTGAATACGAATGCTCCACGCCTGCATGCCCAGGGTCTGGCCACTGCGGGTCCAGAAGATGGCAAAAAACCCAAACACCACCATAAACAGCAGGGAGGTCAGGAAGGCGTCTCCGTGGGAGCTGTTGAGTTGCTGCTCGGTGGCCTCACTGCCACCCAGTAGTACGCGAATGCCGATGTAGATCGCGGTGACCAGCATCGACAGCGCAACGATCAGGAGGCTGTCGTAAAACATGGCCGCGAAGCGGCGCCACAGGGGGGCGTTGGCGAGTCGGGTTTGAGGGTCGGGTTGGTGCATGGAACTCAGGATACCGGGTATGGGCGAAAGAGGCGCCATTCTAGCAGAACCCCCCGCCGACGGCACTGTCCTGAGTATTCACCTCCGGGCGGATGGGGGCGGGTAAAAATCGTTAAAAAGGGTGATGTGATTCCGGAAGCATAGCCAGCACACTGGGTATCGGGAGAGGGGCGCTATTTTTTGTGATCCCTGCTGATAACAATAACAACCAAAACAATGCCTTGTTCGTGGAGGTCAGAATGAAATTCCTAGTCCGGGCTGTTCGGGGGGGGTGCCTTTGGGTGCTTCTGGCAATGTTAAGCGGTTCGCTCCAGGCCCAGGGCGAGGTTGATGCGTCGCAGCGCCGCCTCGCCATGCAGTTGATAACGGACAGCTATATGCTGCGTTTTTATAGCTATCTGGGGGATGACTACCTTAACTTCTCCGGTACCCAAGGAATCAATGAGCATAGAGAAGGGGCGACGAATGCGGCCAGGGCGTTGGTGGCGGCCACCGGTTCTACTGAGCTCGAGGAGGCCTGGCAGGGCTATGACCAGGCGCTCAAGGCCTTTGTAGGGAATTGGAGGCAACAGCAATACCCGGACTGGTATTCACTGCAGGATCTCTACAAAGGGCATCGTGTGCTGCTGGAGTTGCTGCAACGCAACTATGAAAAGGGTGAAGGGGGGGAAGTCTTTGCGGTCAATCTGGCCCTGCTGGATATGATAGAGTATTACATGCACCTCAATACGGAAGTTTACCAGGCACACCGCCATCCCCGGGGAATAGAATATGACATGGCCAAGGAAGCGGTTGCATTTGAGAAAAGGCTGCTACCGCTGGTGGAGTCGAAGAGAATCGATAGTTTTTCAGGGCTGAGGTGGAAGTTCATCAAGCCACTTTTTGAGAACTATGAAATGGAAGCAGCCCCCATGACCCTGCTGCGCCACGGGGGCGGGTTAGCTGAAAGCCTGGGGGCGGGTTAACCCGCTGCCGGCAGCATCTGCTGCAGTGCCCAGCGCTGGCTGGCGCTGTTCGGCTCGGCAAAGTTATCCAGCACGCTGAAGTGGTTGCACCCCTCGGCATCCCAGCGCTCGCAGGGAATCCCCTGGATTTGCAGGTGATGACTGAAGATATCGCTTTGCCGATGAAAGGCGACGGATTCTCGCTCTCCCACCACCATTGCATGGGGAATACTCAGCAGGGCCTTGAGTCGCAGGGGGCTCAGCTCCCGGGCCTGGTCAGAGTGCAGTCGCAGTGCGTCGTTGATGGGGGTATGCATGAGGGGGCTCAGTTCAAACAGTCCGCTCAGGGAAAGGATGCTGCCGACTGCATCCACCAACTCACCCCCCCAGCCCTGGCAGCCCATCAATGCCGCCAGGTGGCCCCCTGCCGAGTGTCCACTCAGGTGAATCCGGTTGACCTCCAGAGGAAGTGACAACCGCTCACGCCAGAGACGCGATAACCGGCGTTGTACGCTTTGGGCCAGCTCGACCATAGACACGTCAGGGCACAATGGGTAGCCCATCACGGCGAAGGGAATACCCCGCTCAAGAAAGGGGCGGGCCAGAAAACCGAAGGAGTCGGGGTGCTGCGACTGCCAGTAACCACCGTGAATAAACAGGTGCAACTGGTCGGAGCTGAGGCTCTTTGGCCAGTAGAGATCAATAAACTCCCGGGGGTTGTCACTTTGCATCAGGCGTTGGCGCCGGTACTCCTGGCGCAGGGTCTCGCTGCGGGCCGCCCAGCGCTCGAAAAACTGCGGATGTTCGGGCACGGCACGACGCGCCATGTACTGTTGGCAGGCCTCTTCGCCGCTGATACGCAACAGGGGATCGAGCATGGTCAGACTCCAAGGTAACGGTATTTGAGATCGGGGTCATCCCGCAGCAGCTGGATATCCCCCTGGTGCACGATACGTCCCTTTTCCATAATGTAATGCCGGTCCGAGATACGCATCAAGGCGTCGAGGTTTTTGTCGATGATGAGGATCGATTCCCCCTGTTGCTTCAGCAGCTCGAGGCAGCGCCAGATCTCTTCGCGAATCAGGGGGGCCAGCCCCTCGGTCGCTTCATCGAGTATCAGTAGCAGGGGGTTGGTCATCAGGGCCCGCCCGATGGCCAGCATCTGCTGTTCGCCCCCCGACAGGTTGCTTCCCAGGTGTTGCTCTCGCTCCGCCAGGCGGGGAAACAGCTGGTAGATGCGTTGCAAGCTCCAGGGTTCCCGGGCCCGACGGTGGTTGGCTGCGGTGGCGATCAGGTTTTCCCGCACGTTCAGGGTGGGAAAGATCTGCCGCCCTTCGGGCACCAGGCCGATACCCGCGCGGGCGGCCCTGTAGGGGGCGACCCGGCCGAGGGGCTGGTTGTTGAAGCTGATCTCTCCGGCTGAGATCCGGTTGAGTCCCATAATGGCCCGTACCGTGGTGGTTTTACCCATACCGTTACGGCCCAGCAGGGTGACCACCTCCCCCTGGCGGATAGAGAGGGTGACCCCGAACAGCACCTGGCTGCTGCCGTAACCGGCTTCGATATCGCGAACCTCAAGCATCCTCGATCCCTCCAAGATAGGCAGAACGCACCTGGGGATCGTTGCGGATGCTGTCGGCATCGCCACAGGCGATCACCCTGCCGTAGACCAGTACGCTGATGCGGTCGGCGAGGGCGAACACGGTTTCCATGTCGTGTTCGACGAAGAGAATGCTGACCTCCTTGCCGAGGCGGCGCAGTGCCTCCACCATCTGCCAGCTCTCCTCTTGTCCCATGCCCGCCATCGGCTCATCGAGCAGCAGCAGTTTAGGCCGGGTGGCGAGGGCCATGGCGATCTCCAGCTGGCGCCGCTGGCCATGGGCCAGGTCGGCGGCGCGCTGCGTCCTCAGCGGTAGCAGGTCAAGGCGCTGGAGGATCTCCCGTGCGGGGTTGATCAGGCGGGGGTCGCTGGCGGTTGGGCGCCAGAAGCGAAAGCTGTGCCCCTCCCGGCTTTGCAGGGCCAGCATCACATTGTGCTCGACGCTCATGCGGTCGAACAGTGAACTGGTCTGGTAGGTGCGTCCGAGCCCCAGGCGCGCGCGCTGGTGCACGGCCAGGCCTCGCAGCTCACGACCAGCAAACAGGATCGAACCGCTGTCGGCCTCCAGCTCGCCACTGATCTGGTTGATAAGGCTGGTCTTGCCAGCGCCGTTGGGACCGATGATGGCGTGGATTTCGCCGGGTTCGATACGAAGCTCGACCCCGCGGGTGACCTCCAGGGCGCCGAAGGCTTTGCGCAGTCCCCGGATCTGCAGCAGCGGGGGCGGGCTGAAATCAACCATCTTCCGCCTCCTTTCCCGCCAGCAGGCCGAAAATTCCCTTGCGCGAAAAGAGCACCACCAGCAGTAGCAGTGGGCCAAGGATCAGCTGCCAGTGTTCGGTATAGCCGGCCAGTACCTCCTCCATCAACAGGTAGGCCACGGCCCCCATCACGGGGCCCAGCAGGGTACCCAGCCCCCCCAGGATCACCATTACCATCAACACACCGGAAAGGTGCCAGCTCAGCAGGTCGGGGCTGACAAACTCGGTCTGGTTGGCCAGCAGGCCTCCGGCCAGTCCGGCCCCCATGCCGGCGATCACGAAGGCCAGCAGCTGGTAGCGGTAGCTGGCAAACCCCAGCGCCTGCAACTTCTGCTCATTCTGTTTCCCGGCCCGAATCACCTGGCCGAAGCGAGCATTGAGGAGCCGCCGGATTAACCACCCATAGAGCAGCAGGCAGGCCAGGCAGAGGCCGTAAAAATGCAGGTCGTTATAGAGATCGAGCCCCGGCAGCTGGTTACGTCCCGCCAGCAACAGGCCATCCTCCCCCCCGTAGCGATAGAGGGAGATGCACAGATAGTAAAGCATCTGCGCGAAGGCGAGGGTGATCATAATAAAGTGAATGCCGCGGGTGCGCAGGCTGAGGGCACCGAACACCAGGGCTCCGAGGCCGGCGCTGAGCATGGCTAGTGGCAGGCTGACCAGGGCCGATTCGCTGCCCTCCCAGTGGCCGGGCAGGAAACCGATCGGGCTGCCCTCCATACTGTGGAAGGAGAGAATGCCCACGGTGTAGGCACCGATGCCGACGTAGGCGGCGTGACCAAAGCTGACCAGCCCTCCGTAACCGATCAACAGGTCGAGGCTGAGGGCGGCGAGGGCGTAGATCAGCATACGGCTGGCCATCGACAGCAGGTAGGCATCCTGGGTGAGCTGGGCATAGAGTGGAACCAGCAGGGCGCAGCAGAAGATACCGATATAGATGACGGAACGTCGTGTCAGGCGAGAGCTTATCATTGTGCCGGGAATAATCCTTGTGGGCGCCAGACCAGGATCAGGGCCATTAACAGGTAAATCGCTATGGATGCCAGTGACGCACCCAGACTGCTGGCGGCCTCCGTGCTGAGACTCCATTCCAGCAGGCCGGGCAGGAAGGCCCGCCCCAGGGTATCGACCAAACCCACCAGCAGGGCACCCACCAGTGCCCCTTTGATGGAGCCGATGCCACCGATAACAATCACCACAAAGGTGAGAATCAATACTCCTTCGCCCATGCCTACCTCAACCGAGAGCAGCGGGCCCACCAACGCACCGGCCAGTCCGGCGAGCATGGCGCCGAGGCCAAACACCAGGGTATAGAGCAGGCCGATATTGACCCCCAGCGCACTGACCATCTCGCGGTTGCTGGCGCCGGCCCGGATCAGCATCCCCAGCCGACTGCGGTTGACCAGCAGGAACAGCCCCAGCGCCACCAGAATCCCGACGCCGATCACCGCCAGCCGGTAGGCAGGGTAGGGGGCGCCGGGAATCAGCTCGACGGTTCCCTGTAACCAGTCGGGGACATTAAGGTAGAGCGGCTGGGGACCAAACAGGATCTTGGTAAGCTCATTGAAGAACAGGATCAGGCCGAAGGTGGCCAGCACCTGGTCGAGGTGATCGCGGTCGTAGAGGCGCCGCAGGGCGACCAGTTCCAGCAGCAGGCCACAGAGCCCTGCACTCAGGAGGGCGGCGGCCAGTCCCAGCAGGAAAGAGCCGGAGAGGCCGGTGACAGCCGCCGCCCCATAGGCGCCCACCATGTAAAGGGAGCCGTGGGCGAGGTTGATGAGCCCCATGATGCCAAACACCAGGGTGAGGCCGGCGGCCATCAAAAACAGCATAAAGCCGAGCTGCAGGCCGTTCAGCACCTGCTCCAGAAACAACAACATAGCGGTCCAGATAGTCGGGTCGGGTTAAGCGCAGAGATCGGGGCGCAGAGCCGCCCCTGAACTCACGCAGCTATCAGTTAGAGGGTACAGAGCTTGGCGTAGGCATCCTGGTGTTCGCGCAGGCCAACCCCAATCATCCGGTTGGTCAGCTCACCCGCGTCGTTACGGTAGACTTCACGAATGTAGATATCCTGGATCGGGTGCTGGTTGTTGCCGAAACGGAAGCTGCCACGCACCGACTCAAACTCCGCGCGTTTGAGGGCGGCCCTGAACGCCTCCTTGTCCTTGATATTGCCCCCGGTGGCCTTGAGCGCCGAGGCGATCAGGCGGGCCGCATCGTAACCCTGGCTGGCATAGAGCGATGGCAGACGGTTGTAGGTTTTATGGAAATCACTCACAAACTGTTTGTTGGCGGCGTTGTCCAGGTCCTGACTCCACTGGGAGCTGTTGACGACCCCCAGAGCGGAATCGCCGGTGGCTTTGAGGATACCCTGGTCGAAGGAGAACGCAGGTCCAAACAGCGGTACGCTATTGTTAAGTCCAGCCTGCTGGTACTGCTTGAGGAAACTGATCCCCATGCCGCCGGGCAGGAAGAAGAACACCGCATCAGGATTCACCGCACGCAGGGCGGCCAGTTCGGTCGCGTAATCGCTCTGCCCCAGTTTGGTGTAGACCTCGCCGGCGATGGTGCCTTTAAAGAAACGCTTGAAACCGGTGAGGGCATCCTTACCGGCCGGGTAGTTGGGGGACAGCAGGTAGACGTTTTTAAAGCCCTTGTCGGTCAGGTACTGCCCCATGGCTTCATGCAGGTTGTCGTTCTGCCAGGCGACGTTGAAGTAGTTGGCTGAGCAACCCTCACCCGCCAGGGCCGATGGTCCTGCGTTGGGGCTGATATAAAGCGTGCCAGAGCGTGTCACCGAGGGCACAACGGCCATGGCGAGGTTGGACCAGACGATACCGGTGAGCAGGTCCACCTGCTCCTTTTTGGTCAGGCGGGTGGCGATCTGTTTGGCGGTGCCCGGGTTGCGGGCATCATCTTCAACCAGCAGTTCAACCGGATAGCCCCCCAGCGTACCCTGCTCCTGATTCATCGCGAGCTGGAAACCATCGCGGATATCAATGCCGAGGGAGGAGCCGCCTCCACTGAGCGTGGTGATCATGCCGATCTTGACCGGCTCAGCGGCCCCGGCCAGTGCGGCGCCGAATAGCAATAGCGGAACCATGGTGTTTTTCAGGTGCTTGACCATTACATCCATCCTTATGGTGGTTGATAGAGTTGTTATTGTTACGGGCAACTGCCCGAAGCACCGCTTGCTTCACCCCATTGGCGTGAGACGGGTGTTGCACATAAACTACCTGAGTTTGCTAGCAGATAACAGCGCTTGGGAGGCGCATCCTGATGGAGCCTGAAACCACAATTCCAGAAAGCCTGCGGCAGCAGAGGGATGCCAGCCGCGCCGAGTTTTGGGACCTGCGCATTGCCGAAGGGGTGATGCCCTGGGATTGCGGCGGTGTGCCTCGCCAGCTGGCGCACTGGATCGGTAATGCCCCGACGCCCGCACGGGTGGTGATTCCCGGCTGCGGTAGTGCCTACGAAGCGGTGGCCTTTGCCAACGCCGGCTGGGGTGTGACCGCGATCGACTTCAGCGCTGAGGCGATCGCCATCGCCCGCCAGCAGATCGGCACCGCCAAAGTGGAGCTGAGGGAGGAGGATGTTTTCACCAGCCCGGTGCAGGAAGTCCCGGTGGAGCTGGTGTATGAGCGGGCGTTTCTGGCCGCCATTCCGCCAGCGCTGCGCTCCGCCTACGCTCAATGGGTGACCCGCCAGGTCCGCCCCGGTGGTTTGCTGGTCGGCTACTTTCTCCTCGGTGAGAGCCGTCGGGGCCCCCCCTTCCCGATTTCTGAGGCAGAGCTGGAAGCACTTTTGTCCCCGGCCTTCGATTGCATCGACCGCCAGCCGGTCAGTGACTCCCTGGCTGTCTTCCAGGGGCAGGATCAATGGCAGGTATGGAAGCGCCGCGAGGTGGAATGTGATTGATGGCCTGGAGCGATTTTTAAACTCGATCTCCGACCAGGATTGGAGCTGGTGGCCATTGCTCGGGTTACGCCCCTCGGCACAGACCCCCATTGACCGTCTGACACTGTGCAAACTCAGTCTCCTGTTCGGGCCGCTGACTGCTCTTTTAATCCTGCTGCTGTTGATCTACCGCTCGATCCCCCTGGACGCGGTGCGGCTGTTGATCATCCTGGCGGTGGGGGTCGGCAGCTACAGCCTGCTCTTCGCCCTCAGCTTTCGCTGGGCCTGGAACCGTCGAGCACGGCGCCTGGGTGGCTGAGGGGAGATTCTGTTACCCCCCTATTGACCCTCGCGTTGGAGCGTTCGCTGGAGCTCTCCGTTTTTCCTTACGGCTAGAAACCCACACCAATCTGCCCGGCGTAGATATGCGAGTCGGGGTCGACCGTTGGAGTTTTCTCCTGTGTCGTCTTATTCCGCTGTAGGCTGGCAGGCCCTGGCATCCATCCTGAATATAGGCACCAAACGTCAGGCTGCGGCGAGGCGCGACTGTCTACGGGGTCACGCTTTTAGGGATGGACGCTGCAGGCGGCGCTCATTCATATTGTGAATATATGTCATCTTATGTCGGAAGCGTTTTAAGCGAACAAAACATATCTTTCTGATTTATCTGGTTTTTCTTTCCCTGGTTCTTCCTGGGGTGGCTCCTGGTATCGGGTTGGGGTATCGCTATTTGCCTCCTTTTTGGTGTGGCGCGTTTTTCTCAAAAAACGGTTTGACAGAGATCAATAAAGAGCCATTAGCAAAAAGCCTAGCCTAATTGAAGCGCTCGCAGTTCCTTCCCGTCGGGTGCAGCCCCCAACGGGGTTTGGAGAAACAGGAAGGCGGTCCCAAGGTTGGGACGATCTCAGGAGGAGTTGATGTAATGTACAAGGTACTGGGAAACTTGAAGGTAAGCACACGCTTGTTTGCGCTGGTGGCGGCGGTAATGCTGGGAATGATCTCCCTGCAGTTGCTGAGCCTGAATGAGATGTGGGCGGATATCAACGAAGAAAAAAAGGTGGAGCTGCAGGCGCTGACCGATACCGCCTATTCGCTGATCGAGCGTCAGGAGAAGCTGGTTGCTGCCGGTGAAAAGAGCCGGGAAGCGGGAGAGCAGGAGGCGCTTGACGACCTGCGTGCGCTGCGTTACGCCGGAGAAGAGTACTTTTTCGTGCTGGATACAGAGTATCGGATGCTGATGCACCCGATCAAACCCGCGCTCAATGGCAAGGATGTCACAGGCATTACCGACAGCGACGGGCGCCCCTTCTTGAAAGTAATGGTCGATAACGCGGTTCGCGACGGCGATAGTGTGACCGCCTACAACTGGCCGCGGCCGGGACAGGAGGGGCTTTTCCCCAAACTCTCCTACGCACGATTCCACAGTGACTGGGGCTGGGTCCTGGGAACCGGGGTCTATATGGATGACCTGTACGCCACCTTCTGGCACGAAGCGATGATTGCCGGCGGCTATCTGCTGCTGTGTCTGTTGTTGTCGCTGGGGGCCTGCGTGTTGATCAGCCGCAGCATCGCCGCGCCCATTGCCAAATTAAGCGCGGTCATGCGGGCCGTTGCCGAAGGCAGCGATCTGACGTTGCGCACCCGCATCGACACCCGCGACGAGCTGGGCAACATGTCCCGTGCGTTCGACGGCATGATGGAACGTTTCAATGGGATGGTCCTGGAAACCACCGCCGCCATCCGACAGGTCTCCGCTGCGGCAACCGAGTTGTCGGCGACCACCGAGCAGACCAGCACGGGGATGTCACTGCAGCAGCAGGAAACGACCCAGGTGGCCACGGCCATGAGCCAGATGAACGCCACCGTGCATGAAGTGGCTCGTAATATCAACGAAGCGGCCCGCGCTTCCCGCGACGGTGCCGAGGCCTCCGCCGAAGGGCACGCCCTGGTGCAGCATAACGCGGAGGCGGTTCAGCAACTGGCGGCACGCCTGGATGAGGCTACTGGTTTGACCCAGAGCCTGCGCAATGACAGTGAGAGCATTGGCGGAATTCTGGAGGTGATCACCGGCATCGCGGAGCAAACCAACCTGCTGGCGCTGAACGCGGCTATCGAGGCGGCCCGGGCGGGTGAGCAGGGGCGGGGGTTCGCGGTGGTGGCGGATGAGGTGCGGACGCTGTCCCAGCGCACCAGCCAGTCCACCAATGAGATCTATGAGTTGATCAAACGGTTGCAGGAGGGGGCACAAAATGCCGCCACTGTTATGCTGCAGAGCCGCGATGAGGCGGCAACCGCCTCGCAGGATGCTGCACGGGCCGGTGAGGCCCTGCAAACCATCACCCGCGAGACCGGGCAGGTGAATGCGATGACGGTGCAGATTGCCAGCGCCTCCGAGGAGCAGTCATCAGTGGCTGAGGAGATCAACCGAAACCTGGAAAATATCAGCCATATCACCGAAGAGAGTGCCCAGGGTAACCTGCAGATTGCCCGGGCCAGCGAGGAGCTGGCGGTGCTGGCGGAACACCTGCAGGAGATTTCCGGGCGTTTCCGGGTGCAGCAGTAGCTCGCCAACGACTTGCCCTGCGGATCGGCCCCCAGGCGGCCGATCCGCAGGGTTTTTTGCTGCCCATAGGGTAGAATGGCCCCTTTACCCACCCCAGGACGATGAGGCGGTTGTAGTCGATGGCGCAGGAATTTCTTACTACCCGGGAGCTGGCGGAGCTGCTTCGCATCCGCGAGCGCAAGGTCTACGACCTGGTGGCCACCGGTGAGGTGCCCTGCACCCGTGCCACCGGCAAGCTGCTTTTTCCCCGCGCCGGGGTGATGCAGTGGATCGCCAGTAAGGGCGAGGGTGGTCAGGCTTCAGTATCGACCACCCAGTCCTCGCCCCGGCCCGGCGTGGTTCTGGGCAGCCATGATCCGTTGCTGGAGTGGGCGCTGCGTGAGTCGGGGGCGGGGTTGGCGATGTTGTTCGACTCCAGCGAGGATGGCCTGGAGCGCTTTGCCGGGCGCGAAGGGATCGCCACCGGCCTGCACCTGTTCGAGTCGGCCAGACAGCAGTGGAACCGGCCCCGGGTGGCCGCCCGCTTTGCCAATGAAGCCGTGGTGCTGGTGGAGTTTGCCCGCCGCCAGCGGGGACTGATCGTGGCCGCAGGGACCGCCGGTTCCATTAAGGGGTTGGCCGACCTGCGCCAGCAGACACTGGTCAGTCGCCAGCCTGGCGCCGGCAGCCAGGCGTTGCTGGAGCAGTTGATTGCGGAGGCGGGTCTGTCGGCCGATGATTTTGGGCCGGGCGAGCTGGCCCGTAGTGAGGCGGACGCGGCCCTGCTGGTGAGCCAGGGCAAGGCGGCAGCGACCCTGGGTTTACAGAGCTTGGCCCAGGCCTATCGACTCGATTTTGTACCCCTGCTGGAGGAGCGCTACGACCTGCTGGTGGATCGCAAGGCCTGGTTCGACGAGCCCTGGCAGCGATTCGTCCACTTCTGCCAGGGTGAAGCCTTTCGACAAAAAGCGGGTGAGTACCGGGGCTACGATGTGAGCGGCTTTGGGCGGGTCTGGTACAACGCCGGCGCCTAGCCCCCGTTTTTTTCCCGCCTAAGGGGCGACCCTGCCCCCAATACTTCGCTAGAGTGGCCTTTTGTCCTCCTGCAAGCGGCGCCAGTAGTCGCGTCGGCCGCCGCTTTCGGGTATGCTTGCGCCCTTTCTCCCCTCTGTCCGCCGCCCTTCGTCGGTGGCGTGCAAACCATCGAGTACACTCCAATGAATGCCTTCACCTCACTGGGTCTGTCCGGCCCGCTCGTTGAGGCCCTCAACGATCAGGGATACCAGACCCCCACCCCGGTCCAGCGCAAAGCGATTCCGCCGATTCTGCGGGGTCGGGATCTGCTGGCGGCGGCCCAGACCGGCACCGGGAAAACCGCCGGTTTTGCGCTGCCGATTCTGCAACGCCTGGCGGAGACCACCCCCGCCAGGGCAGGGGTGCGGGCACTGGTGCTGGCCCCGACCCGCGAGCTGGCTGCCCAGGTGGCCGAACGGGTGGCGGCCTACGGTAATCACCTGAGCCTGCGCTCCACGGTGGTCTATGGCGGGGTGGATATGGCCCCACAGGTGGCCCAGCTCCAACAGGGGGTGGACATTCTGGTGGCCACACCCGGCCGCCTGCTGGACCTGCTGCACAAGGGCGCTTTGACCCTGGAGTCGGTGGAAACCCTGGTGCTGGATGAGGCCGACCGGATGCTGGATCTGGGCTTTATCGATGCGGTCCAGCGGATCATCGCCCAGCTCCCCGCCCGCCGCCAGAACCTGCTGTTCTCGGCCACCTTCGCCCCCGCCGTGATGGAGCTGGCGAACGGGTTGCTGGTGGACCCTGTGCGGGTGGAGGTGAGTCCGGCCAACAGCGCCGCCGAGCTGGTCCAGCAATCGGTCTATGAGGTCGACTGGGAGGACAAGCCGGACACCGTGCGTTACCTGATTGAGGAGGGGCGTTGGTCCCGTGCACTGGTGTTTATTCGTACCAAGAAAAGCGCCGACGACCTGGTGGATTACCTGCGCCAGGAGGGGATCGCCGCCGCCGCCATCCACAGTAACAAGAGCCAGATCCTGCGTACCCGTACCCTGGACGCCTTCAAACGAGGCGAGGTGCAGGTGCTGGTGGCGACCGACATTGCTGCGCGGGGACTGGATATCGCGGAGCTGCCGCTGGTGATCAACTACGACCTGCCGCGGGTGGCCCAGGATTACGTACACCGTATCGGCCGCAGTGGCCGGGCCGGTGCCGAGGGGCGGGCCATGACATTGTTCAGCCGCTCCGAGCGCAAGTGGCTGGAGGGGATCGAGCAGCTGTTGAAACGCCCCCTCAGCCCCGAGCCCTTGCCCTTTTACGAGGATGGGGTGGAGCAGCCGCTGGATCTCTCCACCGCCAGCCACCTGGGGATGGCCGACTCGGGGGCGATCAAAACAGTGGTGAAAAAGAGCTTCAAGCAGAAGCGCAACGCCCCCCGCAAACCGGGAGCCGCCACCGCCCGGGTGGCTACCCGCAAGCCTCGCACCGCAAGCGGAGCAGGCCGCAAAGCCGCCGCCAAAGCCAGCCCGGGAGGTGCGGCCAAGCCCGCTCGGGGCAGCGGTGGCAAGGCCGCCAGTGGGGCCAAGGCCGAACCCAAAGGGGGGAGCCGCGCCAAAAAACTGCGTCCCTCGCCCTGGGGGCACTCCTGATCAACGCCGGCGCGGCCCTGGGCCGTGCCGGCCATGAACCGGTCAGCCGTTGCGAGCGAGCATTAGACTCCCATCGCGGCGGGACCGATAAACGATTGAAACCGAAGAGGAACTAAAGCATGCAAGACGACAAAAAACGAAGCCGCCGCCTGCGCAAGAAACTGTACCTGGGCGAGTTCGCAGTGCTGGGATTCGAATTTACCTGCCGTATCAACCTGAAAGATGAGGCAGAGTTCGACACCCTGTTCGACGCACTGGCCGACCTGATGGGCGAGCGCAACCTGTTGGTGATTGGTGGCGGCAGCGAGGAGAGCTTCGAAGGCTATGTGGTCTCCAGTGAGCGTTACCAGTCCGCCACCGACGAAGACCGCAAAGCGGTGGAACAGTGGCTCGCCCAGCAGCCCTGCATCTCCGACGCGGTGGTCAGCGAGCTGTCCGACGCCCACTACGGCGTTTAACCTCGGCGGCCCCGGCGCCAAACCGCACACTCTCAACCCGAGATGGTGCTACGCTCAGTAGAACTTGGGTTGGGAGTGGTGACGGGGGCGTAATGAAAAAGCTGAAAAACGAGGCCGAGCTGGTCAAGCAGGCGATCGCCGTGGGGGTGCGCTATGCCGAGGCCCGAGGCGCCGCCCGTTTCGAGGCCACCGATTCCTCCAATGAAAAGGTAGAGTACCTCTACCGCCTGCTGGTCCACGATAAGCTCATCCAGCCGCTACCCGAAGACCAGGTCTCCCAACCCAGCATGCGCCACAAGCTGGCGATCTGGATCTCCCGACAGCAAGTACCCTGAGAAGGTCGCTGAGCCTTGCTTCCCTGGGTGCTCGTCGGCAATTTCCCCTCCGCATTTTCGACCCCTTCTCGCTTTGGCCCCTCCAACCCCGGACTTTCTGGCCTAACGCCCGGCAACCCGGTAGTGTCGTTAGCTTCTGCCCCGCAGCAGCTAATGGGTGTGCCCGCCGGGGGCAGGGGGTAACGGCTAAGGATTAATAGAGGCAAGGACTATGGGAATGCCACTGCTGTTGACGGCGGTTGTGATGCTGGCGGCCTATCTGCTGGGCGGAAGCCTGCCCGCCCTGGCGCTGGGGCTGATCGTTGGTCTGGGGGGGCTCTACTGGCACTTCTCGCGCCAAATGCAGAACCTGCGCGCAGAGATGGCACGCCTGCGTGAGGCGCTGGCCGAGCGGTCGCCGGCGGCGCCTCTTGCGGTGCGGGAAAAGGCGGATAAAGTGGGGCCGGAGGAGGAGATCGAGCTGGATATTGAACTCGACGACGCACCCCTTGCCCCGTCCCCCCAACCCGCGCAAGCCCTGTCGTCCGAACAACCCCAGTCCACACCAGCCCCTGTGGCCGTAACGCCCCCTCGGATCGACCCCTGGACCGGCAAGCGCATCCCCGAAGGCGGGGCTTCACCCGCCGGTCGGTCGACAGTCGCGCAATCAACAGCCACCCCTTCGGCCACTTCACCATCGGCCAACCCCCCAACCCTGTTCGAGACGCTGCTGAACCGGGTTCGTGGGTATCTCGGTGAGGCGAACCTCTTTGTGCAGCTGGGCCTTCTGGTGCTCTTTTTCGGTGTGGCTTTCCTACTCAAATACGCGGCCGAGCACTCCAACCTGCCCCTGGAAGCGCGTTTTCTGGGGACCGCGCTGGCGGGCCTGGCGCTGATGGGGGGCGGCTGGCACCTGCGCTTGCGCAAACCCGTTTATGCGCTGTTGCTACAGGGTGGCGGGATCGGCATCACCTACATCACCGTTTTCGCCGCCTACCAGCTGCAGGGGCTTATCCCTGCCACCCCCGCCTTCGCCCTGCTGGCGGCCCTGTCGGTGGGGACTGCCCTGCTGGCGGTGGTCCAGGATTCCCGTCACCTCGCACTCTTCGGTACGCTGGGAGGATTTCTGGCACCGTTGTTGGCTTCCACCGGTAGCGGAAACTATGTGGGGCTGTTCAGCTACTACCTGGTGCTGGATCTGGCGGTATTGGCCATCGCTTGGCACAAAGCCTGGCGTCCCCTCAACCTGGTTGGGTTTGGCTTCACATTTGGTCTCTTTGCTCTCTGGGTGCTCAACGGCTACGAGCCCCCGATGATCTGGAGCGCGACCGCGTTTCTGCTGCTCTTTTTCCTGGTCTACAGCCTGATCGGTGTGCTCTACGCCCTGCGCCAGCCGCTGGCGTTGAAGGGGGTTGTGGATGGCAGCCTGGTGTTCGGCACCCCCCTGATCGCCTTTGGCCTGCTGGCGCTATTGGTGCATTCGCGGGACTACGGCATCGCCTTGGGTGCGACCGGCTTTGGCCTCTACTACCTGGCCCTGGCCGGACTGCTCTGGGCGCGCGCGGGGGACGGGCTGCGATTGCTGGCGGAGTCGATGTTGGCCATCGGAGTAGTGTTCCTGACCCTCGCCATCCCTTACGCCCTGGACGGTCACTGGACCACCGCTACCTGGGCGCTGGAGGCGTCCGCCATCCTCTGGGTCGCTATCAAACAGGGACGGCTCTATAGCCAGTACTTCGCCCTCGCCCTGCAGCTGGCGGCCGGGGTGCTGTTCCTGGCGCGCAATGCCGATGATCTGGGTACTCAGGCCTGGCTCAACCCCGCTTTTATGGGGGGGCTGTTTGTGGCGTTGGGTGGGATGATCAGCGCCTGGCAACTCTACCGCCTGCAGCGGAAGTGCCCCCAAGCCCCCGCCGGCCGGGGGCAGCTGCCGTTTTTTATCTGGGGGATGTTGTGGTGGATCGGTTCCTCCCTCTTGCAAATCGACCGCTATTTCGAGGAGGAGGTGATCGCCCTGTTGCTGCTCTTTACCCTGACTGCTGCACCGCTGGTTTACCTGAGTCGGGTGCGCGGCTGGTGCTGGCGGCCCGCCGAGGGCTGTGCCTCGCTGCTGGCTCCGCTGTTGGCGCTGGTGGGGGGATACGCCTTGCTGAGCAACGGCCATGCCCTGCTCATGCCTGACGCCCTCTTCTGGGGGGCGGCGATGGCGGTGGCCTACGCGATCCTGGCACGCCTGGAGGGTGGGTTGCTGCCCCCAAGCCTGCTTCCCTGGCTCTACCTGACCTGGCTGCTTACGGTGACGGGCCTATTGTCGGTGGAGCTCTACTGGCGCCTCGATCATTGGGGGCAGGCGCTGGTGCTGCCGCTGGGGACCGGCTGGTCGCAGGCCATTATCCTAGTGCTGCCCTGGCTGGTGATGGTGGCGGTCCACCGCTATAAGTGGGGCGCACTGGCGCGCCTGGGGAGCGCCCTGCGCGACAAGATCCTCGCGTCCCTGGGGCTGGTGGCGGCGCTTTGGTCACTGGTCGTCAACCTAGGCAGCGCCGCCGATGCGAGCCCGCTTGCCTTCATGCCGGTGGCCAACCCGGTGGAGCTGCTGCAGCTGCTCTACCTGCTGTTGGGGGTTCGCCTGGTCGCGGACTATGAGGGTTCGACTGAGCTCAGGCGCGGTCTGGTGTCAGCATTGGCGGGGCTGGCCTTCGTGTGGATTAACGCGGTGATGCTGCGTGCCCTGCACCAGTGGCTGGCGATCCCCTATCACCTGGAGGAGATGGCTCACGACATCCGTGTACAGATCGGGTTATCGATCCTCTGGACCCTGCTGGGCTGTTTGGCCATGCTGGTGGCCTCGCGCCGCCAGTGGCGCAGTGCCTGGGTCGCCGGTGGCGCGCTGGTGGCGGTGGTACTGGTGAAAATGCTGGTGATCGATCTCGGTGCCAGCGGTACCCTGGAGCGCATCGTCTCCTTCCTGGTGGTGGGGGCTGTGTTGGTGGGGATGGGCTACTTCTCGCCGATCCCCGAGCGAGCAGGGGAGGGCGGTGGGGCAAGGCGGGCGCAAGCGTCCGAGCCTGGGACAGGCGGTTAGCACCCCTGATCTCTCCCCTGAATGGATACTCACCACTCAGGGGCTCCCCCGTTAGGCAGCCTTTTCACCAAAGGCGGCTGAAGCTGGCTCACTCAACGGTCAACCCTTTCTAACCCTCGCAGCCTATGATTCCCTCCTGCAAGGGAGCCGCCGGCCGGCTCCCCACATCCGCCAGCCTTAGCGGCGAGCGTTAGCGAAGAACAGCTGCTGGCCGTTGAGCTGGTAGTCGTTGATCGCCTGCTGTCCTTCAGGGCCGGTGAGCCAGTCGATAAACTGCTGGGCGGCCTCTGCCTTCACCTTCGGGTGCTTGGCGGGGTTGACCATAATCACTCCATACTGGTTGAAAAGGCCCCGGTCCCCCTCGACCAGGATTGCCAGCGACCCCCGGTTTTTGAAGCTGATCCAGGTGCCCCGGTCGGTGAGGCTGTAAGCCCCCATGCCAGCGGCGGCGTTGAGGGTGGCCCCCATACCCGAGCCGGTTTCGCGGTACCAGCCGCCACTGGCCTCCTCGGTGTTGATATTGGCGTCCCGCCACAGCGCTTGCTCCTTTTTGTGGGTGCCGGAGTTGTCGCTGCGGGAGACGAAGAGCGCCTTGCTCTCGGCGATCTTCTCGAAGGCGACTACCGCATCGCGTCCACCGGCGATGCCTGCCGGGTCATTGGCCGGTCCCACCACGATGAAGTCGTTGTACATCAGGTCGAAACGCTCGACCCCGTACCCTTCGGCCACGAATTTCTCCTCGGCGGATTTGGCGTGCACCAGTAGCACATCGGCATCGCCATTCATGGCATTTTTGATTGCCTGTCCGGTGCCGACCGCGACCACATTGACGGTAATGCCGGTGCGGGCTTTGAACTGGGGCAGCAGCAGATCGTAGAGGCCGGAGTTGGCGGTGGAGGTGGTCGATTGCACCAGGATCGAAGTGTCAGCGCCAACGCCAAGGCACAGCAGTGCGGCCATCATCATCAGGTTGATGCGGATAAATCGGCGCATGGAAAAATCTCCCGGGGCTAGAATCGCAGGCGCCCGGCGAGGTAGTCGCGGGCGGCCTGGGACTGGGGTTGCTCGAAGAAAGAGGCGGCCGGGGTCCGTTCGGTCACCCGGCCCTGGTCGATAAAGATGATCTCGTCGGCCAGGCGGCGGGCCTGGCCGAGATCGTGGGTCACGAACAGGACGCGCATACCCGCCTGGACACAGCGCTCCACGATCCCCTCGATGGCGGCGGTGGAGGCGGGGTCGAGGCTGGCGGTCGGCTCATCCAGCAGAAGCACCTGGGGATTGAGGGCCAGCGCCCGTGCCATCGCCAGCCGCTGTTGCTCACCTCCCGACAGCAGGCGGGCCGGTTGCTCGGCCTGTTCCCGCAAGCCCACCCCCTCAAGCAGCTGATTAATGCGGCTATCCAACACGCGGCGTGGCGGGCGCCCCTCGAGGGTGAGGACGAAGCGGAGGTTGGCTGCCACCGAACGGCGCAGCAGAACGGGTTTCTGGAACACCATCGCCTGGCTGCGTTGTAGGGACGGGTCCAGGGGTTTGCCTCCCCAGCGCACCTCACCCTGGGTGGGCTCCAGCAGGCCGTGGAGCAGCCGCAGCAGCAGGCTCTTGCCGGCGCCGTTGGGGCCGAGGATAACGCTGGTGCCACGGCCTTCGATGCGCAGGTCGATCTGCTCCAGCAGGGATTTCCCCCGCACCCGGTAACCGAGCCCGATCGCCTCACCGGGCAGCAGGCAATGCTCGGGGCGGCGGCTATCAACCAAAGGTTCGGCGATCTCAAGCATAGGCTTGCCTCGCCGCGCTCAACTTGAGGGCCATTACCAGCGCGTTGACGCTGAGGGCGATCAGAATCAGTACCATTCCCAGGGCCAGGGCCAGGGCCAGGTCGCCCTTGGAGGTCTCCAGGGCGATGGCGGTGGTCATCACCCGGGTCAGGTGGTTGATGTTGCCACCGACCATGATCACCGCCCCCACCTCGGCGATCGCCCGGCCAAAGCCGGCCAGCGCCACCGTCAACAGGCTGTAGCGGGCATCCCACAGCAGCGCCTGCACCTCGACGCGACGGGAGATCCCCAGAGAGCGGAACTGCTCGGCGTAGTCGTGGTGCAGCTGCTCGATCACCTCGCGGGAGAGGGCCACGACGATGGGGGTGATCAGCAGGGTCTGGGCGATCACCATTGCGGTCGGGGTATAGAGCAGCTGGAAGCCTCCCATGGGGCCTGCGTTGGAGAGCATCAGGTAAACCAGCAACCCCACCACCACCGGGGGCAAGCCCATCAGGGCGTTAACCAGGATGAGGGCGGCGCTGCGGCCGGGAAAACGGCTGATCGCCAGCAGGGCCCCCAGGGGCAAGCCGAGCAGGCAGGAGAGGAGCACAGCGCTGACGCTGACCCGCAGGGATAACCCGATGATCTCCAACAGGTCCGGGTCGGCCGAGAGGGCGAGTTGGAAAGCCAGTTGAAAGGCGGCACTGAAATCCTGCATTTAAGTACTTTTTTGTGTGCTTGTATGTTTATTTTACGATTTTGTGCCGCTGGCAAGGAAAAAGCAACTGGTACCAAGGTCGAGGAACCTGGCTGGGGGATGAAAGAGGCGAGTTGGGCCCCGGCTATCGCCGGGGTGCAGGGAGGCGCTGGTGCCGAGCCCGGCGCGGGTTCGGCAGGAGAGGGCTATAGGATAAAGGGGGCGCTGTCGGCCAGCAGGCGCTGGTGGGCGTCGTGGTACTCCTGCTTGAGCCGATGGCAGAGTGCTTCGACGCTGGGGAGATCGTCGATCACCGCCACCCCGTGACCGGCGGACCAGACGGTTTTCCACGCCTTGGCCTCATCATCAGCGGGTTTCAGCTTTTCGCCGTAGTTGATGTCACCGGGCTTACTGAGTCGGGCGAGGTCGTATCCCGCCCGTTCCAGGCTTTGGCGCATAAAGCTCGCCGGTACCCCGGACACCGCCGGAGTATGGATGATGTCAGCGGCCCCCGCCTCGATGACCATCGCCTTGTAGTCACTGCTGGCGAGGGACTCCCGGGTGTTGATAAAGCGGGTTCCCATGTAGGCCATATCGGCTCCCATCGCCTGGGCCGCGAGCAGGTCTTCACCGCGGGAGAGGGCGCCGGCCAGCAGCAGGGTGCCGCTGAAAAAGCGGCGGATCTCGGCGATCAGTGAGAAGGGATTTTGGGTGCCGGCATGGCCACCGGCGCCGCCGGCCACGGCGATGATGCCGTCGACTCCGGCCGCAGCCGCTTTCTGGGCATGGCGCAGGTTGGTGACATCATGGAACACCAGTCCGCCGTAGCCGTGAACCGCGTTGACCACCTCGGCGGCAGCGCCCAGGGAGGTGATCACCAGCGGGACCCGGTGTTTGATGCAGAGGCCAAGGTCTTCCTGCAGGCGCGGATTGGTGCCGTGGACGATCAGGTTGACCCCATAGGGGGCGATGGAGCGTTGCGGGTCGGCGCTCTGTGCGGCCTCAAGGGTCTCGCTGATCTCGATCAATTGCTGCTCGAAGGCCTCGCTGGTGCGCAGGTTGAGCGCTGGAAAGGTGCCGACCACCCCCTGCAGGCAGCTGGCTTTCACCAGCTCGCTGCCCGAGACAAGGAACATAGGGGCGCACACCAGCGGCAGGCTGAGATGGGGGGCCAGGGAGGAGGGAATCGCCATGGGAATCTCCGGTAAGGTTTTTCTCCATGGTAGTCGCTAGCCTGTTTGATAAGCAAGCGCTTGCTCGGCTCGAGCCCGGCCAGTGCCTGCTTAAGGGCCAGCTCAGTCGCGGCAGAGGCGCTGGAAGTCACTTCGGTGTTGCGGGTCGCGGGCAGCGCGCAGGACGGCTTGCAGGTTCTGGCAGATCTGCGGATCCCGCGGCTGTAGTTGTGCGGCCCTGAGGTAGTGGGCGACCGCCCCCTTGAGATCCTTTTGCATCCAGGCAAGGTTACCCAACCCAAACCAGCCCATCGCGTAGTCGGGGTAGCGGTCCAGCAGATGCCTGAAGATGGCGTCGCTCAACTCGAGCTGGCCGCGCTGGCCGTAATCGGTTCCCACCGTCTCGAGGGTCAGGGCATGTTGACCGGGGTCGGGAAAGCGCTGCTCGATCAGTTCCAGCAACTGCGCCGTTGTCAAAGAGCCCTCTTCCCGGGCGACCGTGCGCGCCAGGCCCACAATCGGGCCGCGATGCTGGCCACTGTTTTCCAATGCAAAGAGGTAGAAGTTTTGGTCGCTTTTCCAGTGGCTGCTGTAGTGCACGCAGAGGCCAGCGAACAGCAGCGCGGCCAGCCCCAGGCCGGCATAGAGCGGGCGACTCAGCCGGACGGAACTCAACACCGCCGCCAGGGCGATGGCGGCGCCTGCCGAGGGCAGGTAGAGAAAGCGCTGGGCGAAGGTGGGGTTATCGAGCAGCGCGAGTGCCAGAGCCGGTGCCAGGCTGGCCGCGAACCAGGCGCCACCCAGCAGCAATACCCACTGGGCACGCTGCCAGGCACGCCAGCAGAGCAGGCCCAGACCGAGGATGACCAGCCAGCCAATGAGAATCGAGAGCGGCTCCATGGGTGCGTTGTAGTAGTAAGCCGAGGGCCAGGGGATCACCAGCAGCTGCAGATACTGGCCGCTGAACCCCAGCAGCAGGGGCAGCTGGTCGAGGTTGAAACGGCCCAGCGCGACCCCGCTGCCGAGGGCCTGTGAGCGCAGGATAAAATAGGCCAGCGTCAACCCCAGGAATGGCAGCCAGCGGGCCCAGGGAAGCGGCTGGCGTCGCAGCAGGTGGAGTGCCAGTAACAGCAGCGGAAAGCTGACGGCGACCTCCTTGGCTAACAGGGCGAGGGCAAAGGCGACCCAGGAGAGGAGCAACCAGACCCGCTGGTCGCCCCGCAGGTAGGCGTAGAAACTGATCAGGATCAGGGCGGTCAGCTGGGGGTCGGTGACGCCGGCGATCCAGTTGACCGACTCCACATGGGTGGGATGAAGTGCGAACAGCAGGCAGGCCAGCCCAAGGGCGTTGAGGCTGGCGGCGGGTAGCAGGCGGCGCAGGATCAGCAGCAGCAGGAGCGTGTTGGCGCAGTGCAGCGCCAGGTTAAGCAGGTGGTAGCCCAGCGGGTTCAGCCCCCAGAGCTGGTAGTTGAGGGCCTGGGTTAAGAGAAAAAGCGGGCGATAGATAAAGTTGCTGGAGCGCTCCGGGGTGTTGCTCCAGACGCTCTGGGTGAAAAAGCTGGCGATCGAATCCAGCGAGCGGATGGCCGGGTTTTCCACGATCACCGGCCAGTCATCCAGTACAAAGCCCGACAGCAGTGCCTGGTAGTAGGGCACGAGAGAGGCCACTAGCAGCAACAGGCACCAGGGTAAAAGCGAGGCTCGCGGGTTGGAGGTGCTGGTCATGGCTCAGTCGCCGGCTCCCTGCGGCTCACCTGTCGACTCCTTCGAAGGCTCGGTTTCACTGATGATATAGAGGGGGCGTCCCTGCACCTGGGTGTAGATCTTGCCGATGTACTCCCCAATCATGCCAAGAAACAACAGCTGCACCCCGCCAAGCAGGAACATACCGGCAGTCGCGAAGGCGTAACCGGGGATCGGCATACCCCAGAAGATCTTCTGCAAGCTGACCACGATGGCGGCGCTGAAGCTGGCCAGGGTCACTAGTAGCCCCACCAGTGAGCAGAGGCGAAGCGGGGAGACACTGAAGGCGGTGACGGCGTCGAAGGCCAGCACAAACAGCTTGAGCCAGTTGTATTTGGTCTCCCCCTGGTGACGCGCTTCGCGGGTGAAGGGGATCGCTTCCTGGCGAAAACCGACCCATGAGAACATGCCGCGCACGAAACGGTTGCGCTCCGGTAGCGCGTTGAAATGGTCGATGACCACGCGATCCACCAGGCGAAAGTCACCCACGTCGGCGGGAATCGGGGTCGAGGAAAGGCGGTTGAGCAGCCGGTAGAAGAGGTAGGAGGTGGCGCGCTTGCCCAGGCTCTCCCCCGAGCGGCTGGTGCGTTTGCCGTAGACCACCTGTGCCCCCTGCTGCCAGCGCTCGATCATCTGCGGGATCAGCTCCGGTGGGTCCTGCAGGTCGGCGTCGAGGAGGATGGCCGCGTCTCCCCGGGCCAGCTCGAAGCCGCAGCTGGAGGCCGCTTCGTGGCCGAAGTTTCGGCTGAAACTGGCGTAGCGCACCCTTTTGTCCTGCCGGCTCAGTGCCTGGATCGCCTGCAGGGTCTGGTCGGTGGAGCCGTCGTTGACGAGGATGAGTTCGAACGCCAGGGGCTGCGCCGACATCACCTCGATCAGTCGCCGATAGAGGGCGTCGAGGTTGTGCTGCTCATTGAAGCAGGGAACGATCAGGCTGATCAGGGCGGTGCTGCCGTGCATGGAGATTTCCTTATTGGCTTGATGTGAGACTTTATGCGCTGGATAATCCGCTGTAAACCCCTGTTGATTCTAAGGAAATTTCCCCGCAGATGGACGCTGACGTATACGAACAGATGGCGCGACTGGAGTCGAAGCACTGGTGGTTCAGGGGAAGGCGCGCCATTGTTGCCGACCTGATCCGGCGTCTTGGGCTGGGCCCTGAGCTCCGCATTCTTGAGGTGGGGGCCGGGACCGGCGGTAACAGCGCGATGCTGAAGGCGTTTGGTTCTGTCGATTCCGTGGAGCCCGATGCCAGGGCCCGTCAGTTGGCCGCCGAGGTGCACGGGGTAGAGCTGTTGGCGGGATCGTTACCGGATGCCCTGCCGGAAAGCGATGTCCCCTACGACCTGATTGTGCTGATGGATGTGCTCGAGCACGTGGAACCACACAGGGCGGCGCTGTCACGGCTGCTGGAACGGTTAGCCCCCGGCGGACGATTACTGCTGACGGTTCCGGCCCTGCAGGCGCTATGGAGCGCGCACGACGAGCGTCATCATCATCATCGCCGCTACCAGGCCGGGGAGCTGCGTCGGCTGCTGGAGGAGAGCGGTTTCAGGGTCGAGCGCGTGAAGTATTTCAATAGCCTTTTGCTGCCACTGATCGCACTGGCTCGGCTCGGCTCCCGGCTCGGTCTGCTCCGGGGCGCCGACGACCAGATGCCGGGACCGTGGCTAAACACCCTGCTGTTTAGGGTCTTCGCTTGGGAGCGCCACTGCATCGGCCGAGGGCTCGGTTTTCCCGTGGGGGTCTCACTGCTGGCCCTGGCGAGCCGTGCCGGTGATCCGGGAGGTGGACGGTGAAGGAGGGACTGCTTCAGCGGCTGGGCCAACAGGAACTGCTCAAGGGGTGGGGCGGTGCACTGGCCCTGGTGTTTCTGGCGGTGGCGCTGGTCAACCTGCTGGCGGCCTTTGAGGCGCTGAGTATTTCTCATGTTGTTTCGCGCTACGAAGGCTTTGTTTACGACGGCATTGTAGGGCTGCTGGCGGGGGGCGACCTCTACCCCGAGTGGCACCAGCACCTCTACCGATACCGGGTCTACAATCCGCTCACCTACCTGCCGACCGCCTGGCTGTCGGACTCCCCCGACCAGGCGCTTTGGAGAGGGCGCCTGATCAGCTGGGGAGCCGCTCTACTGCTGGCGGCGCTGCTGGCCTGGTGGGGCAGGAAACAGGCTGACCGGTTGAGCGCGGTACTGCTGTTCGGTCTGTTTTTTACCATCTTTGGTTTAACGGTGCCGGACTTTTTTCGCCTGCGCCCCGAGTCGCTGGCGATGCTGTTGGGGTTTCTGGGCTGGTACCTTGCCGCACAGGAGTCACGTCGCTCATTGGCACTGGCGGCACTGTGCTGCCTGTTGGCGTTTGCGGTCAAGCAGTCCTACATACTGATCCCCGCAACGATTTTTGCCTGGCTTCTGATCCAGCGCCGCTGGCGAGATCTACTCACCTTTACCCTCTTGATGCTGGCCGGACTGACGGTGATCTACCTGCTGATGGGATGGTTTTGGGGCGTTGCTGCCTTCCAGCACACCCTGCTGGCGATGGGGTCAAACGCGATGACTCCGTTCAAGCATGCGGCCTACTATGGACCCATGTTGTTCCAGCGCTACCCCGGTTTCTGGGTGGCGGCCCTGATCGTCCTGCTGTGGTGCCTCCCGGCCCGCAGTGCACCCCTGCTGTTGCGCGTCTCCCTGCCCTTGTCGCTGCTGTGGACCTTTATGATCGCGGGCAAGGCCGGCGCCAGCGACAGCTATTTCGGCGAACTGGTGATCTTCCTGCTGCTGGCGCTGGGGGTTGCCCTGCGGCAGGCGCCGCTGGCGGTCAGGGTACTGGTGCTGGCGGCGCTGTCGCTGCAGGCCTGGCAATCGGGGCGCCTGCTGCTGGAGCAGGGGAGTACGGTGGTGGCCCAGTATGAGGATCGCGGCATGCCGGTGCGGCGCTATGCCGACCATTACCGGGCCTTCCCCGGCACCCTCCTGCTGGTGGATGAGCGGCTGTCGATCCAGAGCCAGCGCGTAGTGGCGATCGACTGGTTCCTGCTGGAACTGCTGGAGCGCTCGGGGCGGATCGAACTGGAGCCGCTGTTCCAGCAGATCCTTGCGGGGCGCTTTGACAAGATCGTCTTCGACCAGACCGCGGAGACGGGGCTGGAGCGCTACCTTTACCAGCTGACGCGCCATGGCCCCTACCGGCAAACCTTTTCCAATGCCTTTATCTCTGAGTGGACCCGGGTCGGGTACCCTCCTCCTGCTCCGCCAGCCCCCTAGGCGGGCGGGCCTGCGGGGGCCTCCCGCGCGCCCAGGTGGGCAATAAAGAGCGAGAAGATCTCCGACTGGGTGGAGGTGTTGAGGCGTGCGTGAATGTTCTTGCGGTGCACCTTGACGGTGGCGGCGCTGATGCCCAGCGTCTCGGCGATCGCCTGGGTGGAGAAGCCCCTGAGAATCAGCGCGGTCACCTCCCGCTCCCGCTGGGTCAGGACGCCGCTGGCGAAGCTGTCCAACGCCTGCTTCAGGGGGCCATCGGAGCGCTCGTACTGCACATAGTCCGCCGCCTGGCTGAGCCAGAACTGGCGCACCAGGGCATCGATCAGGGGGTAGTGCTCGCTGAGTTGCTTCAACTCCCTGCGGGTGATGGGCCCCAGCTCGGTGCGCCGCCCGAGGGCGATGGCGCAGGTGGTCTGCTCGTCGAGGCGGATGCAGAGGTCAATCTCATCCTTGAGGCCAAAGTTCTGGTAGCAGCTCTGGTAATACTCGGTGGCCTCGAAGGAGTCCGGCATGATCTGGGCCAGGCGGGTGACTCCCGGCGGCAGCCCCTGCTGGATGGCGTTGAACAGCGGGTCCAGTACGTAGGCGCGGTCCAGGTAGTGACGCAGGCTCTGGCTCTGCTGGTCGGGGTCGGTGGGGTGGATGATGATCGGCTGGCAGGACTCCTTGAAGGTGATCATCAGGAAGGTGTCGAAGCGGCACAGGGTGCCCAGGTAGGCCTCCAGGTTGACGGGAAAACTGCGCAGGCGATGGTGGTCGATCAGCACCGCCAGGTTTTTCTGCCAGGGGGCGTTGAGGGCGATAGCGCTGGGTTTGTCGGTCATGGGGTTCGCTGCGGCGGGGAGCGGGGCAGCCCGCCCCCGAGTGGTTAGGGATGGCTGCATTGTGCCCGCCACCGCCACCGATGGAAAGGGCGCCGAAAGTGGTCGTTACCGACGCGGCGGGGTCAGACCCCCAGCTGGTCCCGCAGGTTGTAGTACCAGGCCCCCATGGCGGTGAAGGGGATGCGCAGCAGGCGTCCGCCCGGGAAGGGGGGCTGCGGCAGGCGGGCGAACACATCGAAGCGCTCCGCCTGTCCCTGAATGGCGTCGGAGATCAGGCTGCCCGCCAGGTGGGTGCAGGTGAGTCCGTGGCCACTGTAGCCCTGGGCGTAGTAGATGTTGCTGCCGATGCGACCGAACTGGGGCAGGCGCATCAGGGTGAGGAGGAAGTTGCCGGTCCAGGCGTAATCGACCCGCACCCCCTCCAGGGAGGGGAAGGTCTTGAGCATCTTGGGGCGGATCAGGGATTCGACCTTGGACGGTTCGCGGGCGCCGTAGGTGGTGCCGCCTCCGTAGATCAGGCGACCGTCACCGGAGAGGCGGTAGTAGTCGAGCAGGTAGTTGCAATCCTCGACGCAGTGGTCGCTGGGCAGCAGCTGTTTCTGCAGGCTGGGGTCGAGGGGCTCGGTGGCGATCACCTGTGTGCCGCAGGGCATCGCCTTCTGCTGCAGCTTGGGGATCAGCCCACCCAGGTAGGCGTTACCCGCCACCACCACGAAGTCGGCACTGACGCTGCCGTTGGCGGTGTGTACCCGGGGTTTGGCCCCTTCTTCGACGCGGATCACCGGCGAGGCTTCGAAGATCTGCCCCCCCAGGGACTCGATGGTGGCCGCCTCTCCAAGTGCCAGGTTGAGGGGGTGGATATGGCCGCTCTGGTGGTCGAGCAGGCCGCCGCTGTAGCGCTGGCTGCCGACGTGCTGCTGGATCGAGTCGGCGTCGAGCAGCTCCAGCTCCTGATGGCCATGGGCCTCCCAAAGGCGCTTTTTGGCCTCCAGCTCCCGCAGCTGCTTGGGGTTGCAGGCGGCGAAGATGCCGCCGGCCTTGAGGTCGCAGGCGATGCCGTACTGGCTGATGATGCGGCGCATGATACGCCCTCCCTCGAAGGCCATCTTGCCCAGCTGCGCGCCGGCCTCGGTACCGTAGTGACGTTCGATAAAGTCGATATCACGGCTGTAGCTGTTGACGATCTGGCCGCCGTTACGACCCGAGGCACCGAAGCCGATGCGGCTGGCCTCCAGCACTACCACCTTGAAACCGCTCTCTGCCAGGTGCAGGGCGCTGGAGAGGCCGGTATAACCGGCGCCGATCACGCAGATATCGGCGTTCAGCT
Organism: Aestuariirhabdus litorea; assembly: GCF_003864255.1. Lineage (NCBI taxonomy): Bacteria > Pseudomonadati > Pseudomonadota > Gammaproteobacteria > Oceanospirillales > Aestuariirhabdaceae > Aestuariirhabdus > Aestuariirhabdus litorea. The sequence goes on along the minus strand of NZ_QWEZ01000001.1, from coordinate 2,086,294 downwards.
CGCCATTCAGAGAGGGGCGCTGGCGGGTGTCGTTGGCCGAAGCCGCGTAATAGGAGCCGGTGTGGGCAATCGGGTTCATGGCAACTCTCCTGAAGATCGGGTGGCAGCGGTGTGCTATGGGGTCACTCTAGGTTCAGGCGGGGGATGGGGGATATACCCCCCGGGGGGTAGGTTCGGCCCGGGCCGATCGGCGGGCACAAAAAAGCCCGCTTCGATGGCGGGCTTTAGGGATGGTACCAGAGGCCGGACTCGAACCGGCACGCTTTTAAGGGCGGGGGATTTTGAATCCCCTGTGTCTACCAATTTCACCACTCTGGCACAGCTTGGCCCATCCTGGGCCGCAGCGGGCGATGCCGCACTGCTTGACGGCGCGCAGTATAGCAAAGTGGGGTTTAAGGTCAATTGCCCGCCGCTGCCTTTTTAGCCTCCGCCTGGGCTGCAACCTGTCTCCTGTGGTTGGCGCTTTGGGGGCTTCGGGGTTCGGTTGGCGTGGCGCCAGCGGGCAATTTTGGGTAAAATCGCCGGCCTTTTGCTTCCTGTGCCCCCCATACCCCATGCAAGTCAGTGATTTTCGCTTTGATCTGCCCGATGAGCTGATCGCCCGCTACCCGAAACCCGACCGCAGCAGCAGCCGTTTGCTCTGTGTGGATGGGCAGAGCGGGGCGCTGGAGCATCGTGTTTTTTCCGACCTCGAGCAGCTGCTGGAGCCGGGGGACCTGTTGGTGATGAACAACACCCGCGTGATCCCGGCCCGCCTGTTCGGGCAGAAGGCGTCGGGGGGCAAGATCGAGGTGCTGGTGGAGCGGGTGCTGGATGCCCACGAGGTGTTGGCCCATGTGCGTTCCAGCAAGTCCCCCAAGCCGGGTACCCGGCTGCTGCTGGAGGGGGGGATCGAAGCGACCATGGTGGAGCGGCAGGAGAGCCTGTTCCGGTTGCGCTTCGAGGGGGAGAGCCCGGTGCTGGAGCTGCTGGAGCGGCACGGCCATATGCCCTTGCCCCCCTATATCGAGCGGGACGACCAGCTGTCGGATCGCGAGCGCTACCAGACCGTCTACGCTCGTCACCAGGGGGCGGTGGCGGCGCCCACTGCGGGGTTGCATTTCGACGAAGCCCTGTTGCAGCGGCTCGCCGACAAGGGGATCGAGACCGCCTTTGTTACCCTGCACGTGGGGGCGGGCACCTTCCAGCCGGTGCGGGTGGAGCGGATTGAAGACCACCAGATGCACTCCGAGTACCTTGAGCTGGAGCTGGCAGTCTGTGATGCCGTCAACGCCTGCCGTGCCCGGGGTGGGCGAGTGGTGGCGGTGGGTACCACCAGTGTGCGCTGCCTGGAGAGCGCCAGCCAGGCGGGTGAGATTCGCCCCTACCGGGGTGAGACCGATATTTTTATCTACCCGGGCTACCGCTTCCGCTCGGTGGACCTGCTGGTGACCAACTTCCATCTGCCGGAGTCCACCCTGCTGATGTTGGTGTCCGCCTTTTCTGGCTACGAGACGATGATGAATGCCTACCGGGTGGCGGTGGAACAGAAGTACCGATTTTTCAGTTACGGAGATGCCATGCTGTTGAGCCCGGCCTCCCCCCGCTCAATGCAGGAGTCGATGTGATGAGCCGAGAATGCTTTATGACCTTTGAACAGCTGGGCAGTGACGGCCGCGCGCGCCGCGGGCGCCTGACCTTTCCTCGGGGTGTGGTGGAGACCCCCGCCTTTATGCCGGTCGGCACCTACGGTACGGTCAAGGGCATGCTGCCGCGGGATATCGAGGAGATCGGTGCCCAGATCATCCTCGGCAACACCTTCCACCTGATGTTGCGCCCGGGGACCGAGATCATCCAGTCCCACGGCGATCTGCACGATTTCAATGGCTGGCAGGGACCGATCCTCACCGACTCCGGCGGTTTCCAGGTATTCAGCCTGGGGGATCTGCGCAAGATCACCGAGGAGGGGGTCTCGTTCCGCTCGCCGGTGGATGGCGCCAAGGTGTTTTTGAGCCCCGAGGTATCGATGCAGGTGCAGCGGGAGCTGGGGTCGGACATTGTCATGATCTTCGACGAATGCACCCCCTATCCCGCCGATGAGAAGACCGCCGAAACCTCGATGGAGCTCTCCCTGCGTTGGGCCAAGCGCAGCAAGGAGGCCCACGGCGACAACCCCTCCGCCCTGTTTGGTATTATTCAGGGGGGGATGCACCAGCACCTGCGTGAGCGCTCCCTGGCGGGCCTCAACGAGATCGGCTTCGACGGCTACGCCATCGGTGGCCTCTCGGTGGGCGAGCCCAAGGAGGAGATGATGAAGGTGCTCGACGGTGTGACGCCGCTGATGCCCGAGGATCGCCCCCGCTACCTGATGGGGGTAGGGACGCCGGAAGATATTGTCGAGTCAGTACGCCGCGGGGTGGATATGTTCGACTGCGTGATGCCGACCCGCAACGCCCGCAACGGCCATCTCTTTACCTCCACCGGGGTGGTGCGGATTCGCAACGCCCCCCACAAGCGTGACCCCTCCACCCTCGATGCCGAGTGCGACTGCTACACCTGCCGCAATTTCAGTCGTGCCTATTTGCATCACCTGGACAAGTGCAACGAGATTCTGGGGTCACAGTTGAACACCATCCACAACCTGCGCTTCTACCAGCGCTTGATGGCGGGTTTGCGAGATGCCATTGAACAGGGTAAATTGAGCGACTTTGTGGATGAGTTCTACCGTAAGCGGGGGCTGGAAACGCCGCCGCTGGACTAGCCCGCTTGTTTAACGCGCCAGGGTCGATCCGAACCCCGGTGCGGGGTCCTTTGAATTCCGTTTTCTAATAACCTTTTTGGAGAAGTAAGACATGAGTTTTTTTATCAGTGAAGCTGTAGCCGAAACCGCCGCTGCCGGTGCCGCCGCCGGTCCCAGCATGGTCGGTCAATTGCTGATGTTGGGCGGCTTCGTGCTGATCTTCTACTTCATCATCTGGCGTCCCCAGAGCAAGCGTGCCAAAGAGCACAAAGAGCTGGTCAGCGGCATCAGCAAGGGTGACGAGGTGGTGACCAGTGGCGGTATCCTGGGCAAGGTGACCAAGGTAAACGATGAGTTCGTTACCCTGCAGGTCGCCGACAACGTTGAGTTGAATTTCCAGAAAGTCTCCATCGCGGCTGCGCTGCCCAAGGGCACCATCAAGGCGATCTGATATCGCCTTGCCGCTGTGCCGTCGGCCGCAGCCCCGTTTGTAGCGGGCTGCGGCTTTTCCATGGATAACCACTAGGGCACCACGATGCTCAATAAATACCCGTTTTGGAAATACCTGCTGATCGTCGTTGCATTGGTGGTGGGTGCCATCTACGCGCTCCCCAACCTCTATCCGGATGATCCGTCGATCCAGATCTCCGGCCTGCGCACCTCGTTGACCATCGACCAGCGCACTATCGAGCGGGCCGAAAAGTCTCTCGTCGAGGCCAATATTCCCCTCAAAGCCAGTGAACTGCTGGAGAAATCGGCCCTGCTGCGCCTGACCGATATCGAGGATCAGCTGGCTGCCAAGGAGGCGATCCAGCGTGCTATGGGGGACGACTACGTGGTCGCCCTCAACCTGGCTCCCACCACCCCGGAGTGGCTCTCTTCCCTGGGGGCCGGCCCCATGAAGCTGGGCCTGGACCTCAGTGGTGGTGTCCACTTCCTGCTGGAAGTGGATATGCAGCGCGCGGTGGATACCCGCCTGAAGGTCTACAACAGCGAGGTACGCACCCTGCTGCGTAAGGAGCGGTTGCGTTATCGTTCCGCCCCCGACCTGGACAACGGCGCCCGCCAGCTGATGTTTGCCGACGAGCAAACCCGCGATGAAGCGGTCAGCCGAATCGCCGACGAGTTCCAGGAGCTGGCAATCAACAGCTACGAGGAGGCGGAGGGCTTCTTCCTCAGCTTTACCCTTAAGGAGACCCAGGTTCGAGAGATCGAGGATTATGCGATCAAACAGAACCTGACCACGGTGCGTAACCGGGTCAACGAGCTGGGGGTTTCCGAGCCACTGGTTCAGCGTCAGGGCCGTAACCGCATCGTGGTGCAGTTGCCGGGGGTGCAGGACACCGCCGAGGCCAAGCGTATCCTGGGTAAGACCGCCAACCTCGAATTCCGCCTGGAAGCCACCGCCGATGCGGCCGCCAGTTCGACCGAGACCTTCCCCTTCAAGGAGAACCGCCAAGCGCCGGCACGCCTTGAGCGCAATATCATTATCAGCGGTGACCGGGTCTCCAATGCCCAGTCCAACTTTGATGAGAACGGCCGCCCGCAGGTCAACATTCGCCTCGACAGCAGCGGTGGTCAGCTGATGAACCGCGCCACCCGCGACAATGTCGGTCGCCGGATGGCGGTCCTCTTTATCGAGCAGAAGCCGACCACCCGTATCGAAACCCAGGAGGTGAACGGGGAGAAGGTGCAGGTTCGGGTGCCCGGTTTCCGGGAAGAGCGCGAGGTTATCAGCCTGGCCACTATCCAGAGTGCCCTTGGCACCAGCTTCCGCATCACCGGCCTCGATGGCGTGGGTGAGGCCTCCGAGCTGGCCCTGTTGCTGCGTGCCGGTGCCCTGGCGGCTCCCATGTACTTTGTGGAGGAGCGCACCGTGGGCCCGAGCCTGGGCAAGGACAATATCCGCATGGGGATCAACTCGGTGGTGATCGGTTTCGCCCTGGTACTGATCTTTATGCTCGTCTACTACAAGGTGTTTGGCCTGTTTGCCAATATCGCCCTGACCCTCAACCTGGCGCTGTTGGTGGCCCTGATGTCGATGCTGTCAGCTACCCTGACCCTGCCGGGTATTGCCGGTATCGTACTCACCGTTGGTATGGCGGTGGATGCCAACGTCCTGATCTTCTCCCGTATCAAGGAGGAGCTTAAGAACGGACTGTCGGCGCAGCGTGCGATCCATGAGGGTTATGACCGCGCGTTTGTGACCATCCTGGACGCCAACATCACCACCCTGCTGGTGGCGGTGATCCTTTACGCCGTGGGCACCGGGCCGGTCAAGGGCTTCGCGGTGACCCTGTCACTGGGCATTATCATCTCCATGTTTACCGCGATTGTTGTAACGCGGGCCATGGTGAACCTGAGCTTCGGCGGCCGCCAGCTCAAGCGGTTGTGGATTTGATGGTCGCGGAACGGGAGAGAGACACTTATGTCAGCCAATAAAGTGATTAATTTTATGGGGGCGCGGATGCTGGCCGCCGCCCTCTCCATCGCCCTGGTGCTGGGCTCCATCGCCTCGCTGGCGGTCAATGGCCTGCAGTTCGGGCTCGACTTTACCGGGGGTACCCTGGTCGAGCTGGGCTACGACAGGGCGGCGGACCTGCAGAAGATTCGCGACGACCTGGGCAGTGCCGGTTTCAAGGACTCGGTGGTGCAGGACTACGGTAGTGCCACCGACGTATTGATCCGCCTGACCGGGGATGATCCCAAGCTGGGTGACAAGGTCGTCGACACCCTGCAGGCGGGCTATAGCGGGCAGATCGATCTGCGCCGGGTCGAGTTTGTCGGCCCGCAGGTGGGTGAGGAGCTGCGTGAGCAGGGCGGTTTGGGCATGCTGCTGGCGCTCGCGCTGGTGATGGTCTATATCGCCATCCGCTTCCAGTACAAATTTGCCATCGGGGCGGTGGTCGCCCTAGCCCATGACGTGATCATCACCCTCGGGGTGTTCTCGATCCTGGGGGTCGGTTTCGACCTCACGGTGCTGGCGGCGGTGTTGTCGGTGATCGGTTACTCACTCAACGACACCATCGTGGTATCCGACCGTATCCGCGAGAACTTCCGCAAGATGCGCAAGGGAACCGAGATCGAGATCATCAACGCCTCCCTGACCCAGACCTTTGGTCGGACCATTATCACCTCCTTGACCACCATCATGGTGCTGGTGGCGCTCTTCTACTTTGGAGGGGAGATGATCCATGCCTTCGCATTGGCGCTGCTGATCGGTGTGGGTGTCGGTACCTACTCTTCCATCTACGTGGCGGCCAACATCCTGCTCTTCATGGACATCACCCGTGAAGACCTTCTGCCGCCGCAGAAGGAGGAGGATGAAGCGGACCAGATGCCCTAGCGGCCCGGGGCTACACCTGCGGTAGCCCCTCTTTTTCTCTCCCATGGAAACGCCACCCGACCAGCCTGAGCCCACCGCTGACGCGCACTGGATGGGCCTTGCCCTGAACGAGGCGCGCCATGCGGCCGAGCGGGATGAGGTGCCGGTGGGGGCGGTGGTGGTCCGTGATGGCGTGGTGGTCGGGCGGGGCTTCAACCAACCGATCAGCAGCTGCAACCCGGTGGCCCATGCCGAGATTCTCGCCCTCGAAGAGGCCGCCCGTACCCTCGGCAACTACCGCCTGCTCGGCTGTACCCTCTACGTTACCCTGGAACCCTGTACCATGTGCGCCGGTGCGCTTGTGCACAGCCGTATCGATCGACTGGTGTACGGTGCCACCGAGCCCAAGGCCGGAGCGGTAGTGAGCCGCGCTCGAGTGCTCGAACTGGAGACCATGAATCACCGGGTCGAGGTGAGCGGTGGGGTGCGGGGTGAGGAGTGTTCCGAGCTGATATCGGGCTTTTTTCGCCGTCGTCGTGCACAAAAACGCGCCGAGCGCGAGCGCTCCCGGGGTGATTCGACTTAGGGAGTTAGCTCGGGCTCTTCGGTAATGCCGGGCTGGTGGCTGGTTTGTGCCAGTTGGGTGGTCTCGTTGGGGGGCGCCTCGAGCCATTGCAGAACATCGTAGTAACGGCGGATGTTCTGCACGTAGACCACTGGTTCGTGCCCCCTGGCGTAGCTGTAGCGGGTTCCCTTGTACCACTTTTTTTGTGCCAGTAGCGGCAGGCTCTCCTTGACGTCGATCCAGCGGTCGGGATCGCCCCCCCGGCGCTGGGTGATGACCCGCGCATCCTCCAGGTGGCCGTGGCCGACGTTGTAGGCGGCCAGGGCCATCCAGGTGCGGTCGGGCTCCGGAATGCGCTCCGGGATACGACGCTTGATCCGGGCGAAATAGCGGGCGCCCCCGTTGATGCTCTGCACCGGGTCGAGTCGGTTATCCACCCCCATCTCCTTGGCGGTGGGCAGGGTCAGCATCATGAGCCCACGAACCCCGGTAGGGGAGCGGGCCTTGGCACGCCAATGGGACTCCTGATAGCCGATGGCGGCCAGCAGTTTCCAGTCGAGCTCCTCCTCCTCCGCGGCCTGCATGAAGAGCTCCCGATAGCGCGGCAGGCGTCGGTCCAACTGGCGCATAAAGGTGCGAGCACCGACGTAGTCGAGCTGGTCGATATGGCCATAGAAGCGCTCGTTGAGTTGCTCCAGGGTGCCATCCTCCTCGACCCGCTGGAAAAACTGCTCTGCCCTCTCTACCAGGCTGCGGTCGTCGCTTTTGGCAAAGGCCCAGGCCACCTGCTCACCGGGCTGGAGGTCGAAGGCAATACGGGCATTGGGGAAATAGATGTAATTGGTGGCCCAGAGGTTGGAGTCGACGATGGTGTAGGCGATCTCGCCGTCGTTCACCATCTGCAGCAGGTCCATGCTCTCCAGCTCATTGCTGCTGCTCCAGTTGGGCTCGAAGTCGCCGATCAGTGAGCGCACCCGCTCCTCGTGGTGGCTGCCCTGCTCGACCCTCAGCTCCCCCTCGGTGAGCTCGTCAAAGCTTGTCGGCTTGGTCAGGAATCGGTTGTAGACCAGGTGCAGGTTGATGTTCTTGTACGGGGAGGCAAAGGCGACCCGGCGCTGGCGCTCGGGGGTAATGCTGAGCCCGGCGGCGGCGAAGGTAACGGGCTGTTCGAAGGCGGGACGCATCAGGGTCTGCAACAGGAGGTCGATCGAGTTGATCACCCGCACCTGCAGCTCGACTCCCAGCTCCTCGGCAAACCGGCTGGCCAGCTCGTATTCGAAGCCGCTGGGGGCATCCCGGTCGTTGTAGTAGGTGGTGGGGGTGTTGCGGGTCAGCATCAGTATCCGGTTTTGCTGCTTGAGCTGCTCCAGCTGGGTCGGCTTGTCACAACCCGCCAGCAGCAGGCCCATGGCAGCACAGACCGCCAGTGCCCCTACTGATAGGGAGCCTGAACGTCGACCAATTCCCATACTCACCTGCGGCTTGATTGGATACAGGCGACATCATACTGCGTTCGCCTCCCGGGAGGAACCTGCGGCTGGTTGTCGGCGGGGGAATGGAGTATGATACGCGCAATTTTTAACCCCCCGGATTGAGCTGGAAACCCTCCGAGTTTCGGGGGCTGTGGGCCATGGCTTATGGTCCTGACCAGCCGTTTCAGATGCCTGCCAGAGGAAAGTCTACCGATGCTTGAGTTGCGTGGCGCACCTGCCCTTTCAGAATTTCGTGCCAATAAACTGTTAACGACGCTCAAGGCCTTGGTGCCTGAGGTGACCGGCCTCTATGCGGAGTATCTGCACTTTGCAGACCTTGACGCCGAGCTGTCGGCAGAACAGGCACGGGTGCTGGATCAACTGCTGCGCTATGGCCCGGCGATGGCGGCCCATGAGCCCAGAGGCCAACTACTGCTGGTGGTGCCGCGCCCGGGCACCATCTCCCCCTGGTCGAGCAAGGCGACCGACATTGCCCGCAACTGCGGCCTTGATCCGGTACTGCGGATCGAGCGCGGCATCGCCTACTACATCGAGAGTGGTCAGCCCCTGACCGCAGAGCAGACCCAGGCATTGTTGCCGGCACTGCACGACCGCATGACCGAGGCGGTGCTCGAGAGCAGTGCCGGGGCCGAAGCGCTGTTCAGCCATGCCGAGCCCACCCCCATGACCCGGGTGGATGTCATCGGCGGTGGCCGCGAGGCTCTGGTGGCGGCCAACAGCACCCTGGGGCTGGCGCTGGCCGAGGATGAGATCGACTATCTGGTGGACAACTTCCAGCAGATGGGGCGTAACCCTTCCGATGTGGAGCTGATGATGTTCGCCCAGGCGAACTCGGAGCATTGCCGCCACAAGATTTTCAACGCCAGCTGGGATATCGACGGTGAAGCCCAGGAGAAATCCCTGTTCGCCATGATCCGCAATACCCACCAGATGCACAGCGAAGGGGTGCTGTCCGCATACAAGGACAACGCCTCGGTGATCGAGGGGTTCAGCGCCACCCGCTTTTTCCCCAACCCCGATACCCGCACCTACCAGGCCTCCGAGGAGAAGGTGCATATCCTCATGAAGGTGGAGACCCACAACCACCCGACCGCGATCGCCCCTTTCTCCGGCGCGGCCACCGGCTCCGGTGGTGAAATTCGCGATGAGGGAGCCACCGGCCGTGGCTCCAAGCCCAAGGCAGGTCTCACCGGCTTTACCGTGTCCAACCTCAATATTCCCGGTTTCCGCCAGCCCTGGGAGGGTGACTACGGCAAACCTGAGCGCATCGTGTCGGCCCTGGATATCATGATTGAGGGGCCCATTGGCGGCGCCAGTTTCAACAATGAGTTTGGCCGTCCTAACCTGTGTGGCTACTTCCGCACCTTCGAAGAGCAGGCTCCCGGCGTCAACGGGGTCGAGATGCGTGGTTACCACAAGCCGATCATGATCGCCGGCGGCCTTGGCAGTATCCGCGAAGACCACGTCGAGAAGGGCGAAATCCCGGTGGGGGCGAAATTGATCGTGCTCGGCGGTCCCGCCATGCAGATTGGCCTGGGCGGAGGCGCCGCTTCCTCCATGGCGACCGGTACCAGTAACGCCGACCTCGATTTTGCCTCGGTGCAGCGGGGCAACCCGGAGATGGAGCGCCGTTGCCAGGAGGTGATCGACGGTTGCTGGCAGCTGGGTGATGCCAACCCCATCGCCTTTATCCACGACGTGGGCGCCGGTGGTCTCTCCAACGCCTTTCCGGAGCTGGTGAACGACGGCGGCCGTGGCGGCAACTTTGAGCTGCGCAATGTTCCCAATGATGAGCCCGGCATGAGTCCGCTGGCGGTCTGGTGTAACGAGTCCCAGGAGCGCTACGTGATTGCGGTTGCGCCGGAAAACCTGGACCGCTTTGTCGGCCTGTGCGAGCGTGAGCGTTGCCCCTATGCGGTGATCGGGGAGGCGACCGAGGAGCGCCACCTCAGGGTAGGGGATCGCCACTTTGACAACAATCCGGTGGATATGCCGTTGTCGGTACTGCTGGGTAAACCGCCCCGCATGCATCGCAGTGTGACCCGCCAGAGCTTTACCCCCCAGGCGTTTGATGGCCAGGGGGTTGACCTGGCCGAGGCCGCCGAGCGGGTGCTCAAGCTGCCCGCGGTGGCCAGCAAGAGTTTCCTGATTACGATCGGTGACCGCTCCATTACCGGTACCGTGGCCCGTGACCAGATGGTGGGCCCCTGGCAGGTGCCGGTGGCCGATTGCGCCGTGACCGCCACCGATTACATCGGGGTAACGGGTGAGGCGATGTCGATGGGTGAGCGTACGCCGGTCGCCCTGCTGGACGCGCCGGCCTCCGGTCGCATGGCGATTGCCGAAGCGATCACCAATATCGCCGCCGCCTCCATTGGCAAGCTCGGGGACATCAAGCTGTCGGCCAACTGGATGGCCGCCGCAGGTCACCCTGGCGAGGATGAAAACCTGTATGACACCGTGCGTGCGGTGGGCATGGAGACCTGCCCGGAGCTGGGTATCTGTATCCCGGTGGGCAAGGACTCTATGTCGATGCGAACCCAGTGGCAGGATCAAGGTGAAGCGAAGTCGGTGACCGCGCCGCTGTCGCTGGTAATCTCGGCTTTTGCCCCGGTGCTGGATGTGCGTCGTACCCTGACCCCGCAGCTGCGCACCGACGAGGGGGACACTGACCTGATCCTGATCGATCTGGGCAGTGGCCAGAACCGTCTCGGCGGCAGTGCCCTGGCCCAGGTCTACAAGCAGGTGGGGGCGACCCCGGCGGACCTGGACGATGCCGAGGATCTCAAAGCCTTCTTCGCCGTCATTCAGGGGCTGAACAGCGACAACAAGCTGCTGGCCTACCATGACCGCGCCGATGGCGGCCTCTTTGTCACCCTGGCGGAGATGGCCTTCGCCGGCCGTGCCGGGGTTGAAGTACACCTCGAACGCCTGTGCGGCGCTGAGAATGAACTGGCGGCTGTGCTCTTCAGCGAGGAGCTGGGTGCGGTTATTCAGGTGCGCCAGGGGGATACCGAGGAAGTGCTGCAGCAGCTGACCGCCGTGGGTCTGGGCGAGCAGAGCAGTGTAATTGGCTCTGTGGAGGCCACCGACAGTCTCAGTTTCCTGTTCGCGGGGGAGACCGTTCTGGAGAACTCGCTGGAGCAGTACCAGCGCTGGTGGGCAGAGACCAGTTACCGTATCCAGGCGATGCGCGATAACAGCGATTGCGCCCGACAGGAGTTCGATGCCCTTGCTGACCGCGATGATCCGGGCCTGCACGCCGAACTCAGCTTTGATATCAACGAGGACATTGCCGCGCCCTACATCAGTCGTGGAGTGCGCCCCGAGATCGCCGTCCTGCGGGAACAGGGGGTAAATGGCCATATCGAGATGGCGGCGGCCTTCGACCGCGCTGGGTTTGCCAGTGTTGACCTGCACATGAGCCAGATCCTCAGCGGCCAGGTGGACCTGTCCCGCTTCAAGGGGCTGGTGGCCTGCGGAGGCTTCTCCTACGGTGACGTGCTGGGTGCCGGCGAAGGTTGGGCCAAGTCGATCCTCTTCAACGAGCGTGGCCGGCAGCAGTTTGAGGCTTTCTTTGCGCGCCCCGACAGTTTTGCGCTGGGGGTGTGCAACGGATGCCAGATGCTCTCCAACCTGCACGCGCTGATCCCGGGCACCGACCATTGGCCCCACTTTGTGCGTAACCGCTCCGAGCAGTTCGAGGCGCGGGTAGCCATGGTTGAGGTACACAAGAGCCCCTCCATCCTGCTCAAGGGGATGGAAGGCTCACGCATGCCGATCGCAGTTGCCCACGGTGAGGGTCACGCCGAGTTTGCCAGTGCCCAGCAGTTGGCGTTGCTGAACCAGCAGGGGGTAGCAGCGCTGCGCTATGTGGACAACTACGGCCAGGTGACCGAGCGTTACCCCGCCAACCCCAACGGCTCCCCCGAAGGGATCGCCGGCCTCAGCAATCTCGACGGGCGTGTCACCATCATGATGCCGCACCCCGAGCGGGTCTATCGGGCGTTGCAGAACTCCTGGGCTCCCGACAGCTGGCAGGAGGATGGGGCCTGGTTGCGGATGTTCCGTAACGCCCGGGTGTGGGTGGACTGATCCGGAAGCGAGCCGCGGCGGGCGCTGCCTGCCCATAAAACAAAACACCCCGCATAGAGCGGGGTGTTTTGTTTCTGGCCGTTAAAAAACATCGCCGTAGCGGACGGCCTGATGTGGCCCTTAACCCAGCTGGTTAAGGATCAGGTAAAGGCTGGTGCACAGGGAGGTAAAGGCGGTGCCAAGCAAAAGAATTTCCCTGTTAGTCAACTGGTCATCCATGGCGGTACTCCATTGCTCTTGATCCATACTTGGATTATAGGTGGATCGGGTTTGTGATCAAGTTCACTTTTGTCGGAGGTTGTCGGTTTTCGGTAGTCTTATGTGTACGAGATTGTCCATCGGTATCGCTGCTCGTTGATGGCTTGCGCCGCGAAGGCAGAACTGTCATGGTGCGTCGGTTATCACCTCAACCAGGAGTTCCTTCCGTGAAAAGGATGTCGTTAAACAGCTTACTCGCCTTGGCCTACGCGCTGCTTCTCCTCTCCAGCACCGGTGTGCGGGCACAGGCGCTGGCAGACCTGTTTGAGCGGGTCGATTCCAGCGTCGTTACCATCCGGGTGAGTGAACAGGTGATCGACCCGGAAAAAAGCAGCGCGTTGCGCTCCAGCCGCAGCCTGGGCACTGGCGTTGTGATCTCCCGCGAGGGGCAGGTGATGACCGCCAACCATGTGGTTGAGCTGGCCGATGCGGTGGTAGTTGAGTTTGTCTCTGGCGAGATGATCACCGCCAAGGTGGTTGCGGCCAACGCTTCCAGCGACGTAGCCTTACTGCAGCTTGATTCCCTGCCCAAGTCCCTTTCGGTCGCCAAGCTGGGGAATTCCGACAAGGTGCGGATCGGCGACCAGGTGGTGGTGATCGGCTCACCCTACGGGGTCAAACATTCGCTGTCGGTAGGCTATGTGACCGGTCGCCGTGAAGCGGGCCGGGTACGCGGTCAGTTGACCCCGGTAGAGTTTTTACAAACCGACGCGGCCATCAACCAGGGTAACTCCGGTGGCCCCATGTTCAATATCGCCGGTGAGGTGGTGGGCATCGTCAGCCATATTCGTACCCGCTCCGGGGGCAATGAGGGGGTGGGCTTTGCCTCTACCATTAACCTCGCGCGCAGGCTGTTGCTTGAGGATCCGAGCTTCTGGGCCGGGGTCGAGGTGATGGCGTTGGGTGAGAATGAGGCGCGGGCGCTGAATCTTCCCCAGGACTATGGCTTGCTGGTGCAGCGGGTGGCACGTAACTCGCCCGCCTATTTCCTGGGGCTGCGGCACGGCTCTATTCCGGTCAAAATCGGCCATGAGGATATCCTGCTTGGGGGGGACATCATCATCAGTATCATGGGGGTTCAGTTGACCGAAGGTTTGCTGGAGTCGCTGGATTCACCGATTCGCAAACGGATGGCGCAGTTGAACAAGGGAGATCGTATCGAGATGACGGTCTACCGTGCCGGCGAGGTGGTCAAGCTGTTTACCACGCTTTAGGAGCAGCGATGTATAAGATTGCATTCTTCGTGCCTGAAAGCCACCTTGAGGCGGTGAAAGAGGCGCTGTTTGCGGCCGGTGCCGGCACCCTCGGGGACTATGCCCGCTGTGCCTGGCAAATCCGGGGTGAGGGGCAGTTCATGCCCCTGGCCGGGGCGGACCCCTTCACCGGAAGCCCGGGTGTGCTGGAACGGGTGCCCGAGTTCAAGGTGGAGATGGTCTGTGCTGATGATTGCATAGCCACGGCGGTGGCGGCCCTCAGGCAGGCCCACCCCTATGAGACTCCCGCCTACGAGGTGTGGCCCCTGGCCGACTTCTAGTCAGTTGGCGCGCACTGGTCTCAGCAGGGCTTCGGAGCGCACCGGGAAGTGGTTGTGTTGCCGGTCGGCAAAGAAGTGGCGCAGGGTGCGCCCGATAGTGGGAAAGGCGAGCTCATCCCAGGGGATCTCCTGCTCGGAAAGCAGCTGGACCTCAAGGCTTTCCGTACCAGCCGCGTAGTTCTCAGAGCTCATCTGTGCCAGATAGAAGAGGTGCACCTGGTCGATATGGGGGAGGCTGAACATCGTATAAAGCTGCAGCTCCCTGACCTCAGCACAGGCCTCTTCAAGGGTTTCCCGGGTGGCCCCCTCTTCGCAACTCTCTCCGTTTTCCATAAAGCCGGCCGGTAGGGTCCAGTATCCGTAGCGGGGTTCGATGGCGCGTTTACACAACAATACCTTATCACCATAGATGGGGATGCAGCCGGTGACGATCCTTGGGTTTTGATAGTGGATCAGGTGGCAGCTGGAACAGACGTAGCGGGGCCGGTTGTCCCCCGGGGGGGTGGTGAGGCGAACCGACGCGCCACATTGACTGCAAAACTTCATGCTTCCCCCGTTAAGTCGCGAGCCACTCCAGTATAAAAGGAGATAAGAAAAAAGAAACGGCCAGAAACCAGACCCCTTCGGGCCCGGACAGCGGCCAAGGCTAGCGATGGCTGGAGCGACTCGCCCTCAGGGGGTAAACGTTGGCCCTGTTTTGGAGGTAGGCGTAGGGGTTACTAATCACCTCGCCCAGCGAGTCGAGTGCTTCGTGCATCAGGTTGGAGAGCACAACGCAACGGCTGACGGGGTTGGTACTGTTGCGAGTCTTTATATCGGCCTGGAACTGGACGCTGCGCAAGCGGGATTGAAGATGCCGGGGGGCATCCTGTATCTGCTGATCGATCAGCCGCGCCTTGAGGGCGTCGAACTGCTCGGGATCGGATTGCACCAGCTGCATCAACTCATCAAATGAGGGTATGTCGGTCAAAACTGCCTCCCGCACTGTGGTTGGCCTTACCCTAGATACTAGAAAGCATATCTGCGCTTGTATACATAAGAACTTGACTGTTTTGCTATAAGTGCCCTTGGTTGATATTTCTCAAGGCAGAGGGGTGGAGATTGAAGTCCCGCCAGCTTCTGGCAATAATGGGGCTCCCCGAACCGGATAAGTGGCCGCTGTTTTTGCCGCTCTCATCGCAGGACATCATGATCAAGCAATTGACCGCCCGAATGCAGCAACATCAGCCGCGCGCTCTTTTTTCAAGGGGGGTCGATACAGAGTTGCCCGAGGCGGGAGTTTTAATTCCCCTGCGGGAGCGGGGGGGGATTTTGGAGATGGTGTTGACCCTGAGGTCCAGCCAGCTATCGACCCACAGCGGCGAGGTGGCCTTTCCCGGAGGCAAGTGGGAGGCGGGTGATAAGGACCTGTGGCACACCGCGCTGCGTGAAAGTCACGAGGAGATTGGTCTGGAGCCCTCGAGTGTGGTGCATCTGGGCGAGTTGGGCCCCCTGGTTTCCCGTTTTGGTATCAAGGTGACGCCCTTTGTCGGGATGATTCCGCCGGATGCGGAACTCTACCCCAACCCGGATGAGCTCGAGAGCATCTTCTCAGTACCCCTGGCCTTTTTCCTGCAGGATAATCGCTTGCGCACCGACCCGATACGATTTCAGCAAAAGACCTACCATGTGCCCGCCTATGAGTATGAGGGGTACCAGATCTGGGGTCTGACTGCGGTTATGTTGGTGGAGCTGTTAAACGTAGCCTTCGATGCCAATATTCCACTCGACGTCCCCCAGCTCAGTGCCGATAACCTGACCCGCTAAGGCGGCCACCGCCCATTATTAACCTTTTCCAAATCAATCTTTCTATTAAGGATGCCTTATGATCTATCAGCTGGAAGAGCGTAAGCTAGAAACCGCTAACCAGGAATACTATGTGGCCGATAGTGCGATCCTGATCGGATCGGTCCGACTCGAAGCCAACGCCAGTGTCTGGTTCAATGCCGTCATCCGTGGAGACAATGAACTCATTACCATTGGAGAAAACAGCAATGTCCAGGATGGATCCGTGTTGCACACCGACCCTGGATTTCCGCTGACCGTTGGGAAAAATGTAACTATTGGTCATAAGGTGATGCTGCATGGCTGCGAAATCGGTGATGGCTCCCTGGTCGGAATCAATGCGGTGGTACTTAACGGTGCGAAGATTGGCAGAAACTGCATTATCGGAGCCAATGCGCTGGTGCCGGAAGGTAAGGAGATTCCCGATGGCTCTGTTGTGATGGGGTCGCCTGGCAAGGTGGTGAAGCAGTTGAGTGAAAGCCAGCAGCAGATGCTGGCGGTGGGTGCCCACCACTACGTCGAAAACGCCCGGCGCTACCGCAAAGAGCTCCAGCCTGACCCACGCTTTGAGAAGGATGTTTAGCCATGGATAAGTCTCCGGTTGCCTCCCCCTGTGTCAGTATCTGTGCCTTGAATGAGGAGGATATCTGTATCGGCTGTTACAGAACCGATCAGGAGATTATGCGTTGGCGGGAGATGGGAGAGGAGGAGAAGCGCCAGGTGGTCAGGATGGCCAACCAGCGAGCCGTGGAGCTGGGAAGATCCCTAGCGGGGTCTCGCTAGTCCCGGTTTCAATGGAGGAGGCCATGCCGACCGTTACCGGTTGTCCGGCCTTGAAGCCTCAGGGAGGGCGGGAAGGGTTATTTGAACTTGCACCTCCCGAGCCACTCTATCAAACTACGGCGACAGCTTTGGCTCGCACCCTCAGGGTTGGGATGTGGCAGCCTAAAAGAGTCGTTTGGATCGAATGAAAAGGGTCGTGGAATGAAAAAAATTGTTGGACCGGGGCTGTTAACCCCCCTGTTGGTGGCATCATCTATCGCCTGGGCCGCCGAGCGACCGGCCAATACCTATTTCTCCATGGCCATCACCGAAAACTCCCATAATCATTATGGGGAAAACCTGCTGTATCTCGACTTTTCCCCCAGGGAGGCGGGAGCTTCCCAGCACCCCAGGACGGTGCAGTCGGTCCGCGTCGAACCGGGCCAGATAACTGCAGACGGGGTGGCTGATGAGTGGGACTCGTCGCGCTTCACCCTGATCAAGCCCCGGGTGATGAATAACTATCCCCTCAGCAATCACCGTGATGCGACCCCCACCGACATCCTGTTGGGCTCCGCCTGGGACGGCGAGTACCTCTATTTTGTGGTGCAGTGGGAGGATGCCAACGGCGATGCCTCCATCAATCGTAATCGTTGGGTCTACAGGGGCGGACAGTGGGTACCCATGCCCCTTACCCCTTTCCGGCCCGGTACCGCTGCGGCGACGGCGGTGAACCGCAATGACCGTATGCAGGGTGTGGAAAGCGAGGACCGCGCCTTCTTTATGTTCCCGATGGTGGATCGTCAGGGTAACTTCAAAAGCGGTGGCCAGGGGTGTGGTGGCTACTGCCATGCCAACCTCGCCGTGAGTGGGGACCCTGCCAAGGCGGGAATAGGCGATGGCTCGGCTGCGATGCACACCACTGTTGAGGGTGATATCGCGGACCTGTGGCACTGGACCGCTACCCGGCACCTGCCCATGAATACGCTCTGGGATGGCCGCGTGGAGTATGGCCTGGAAAGTTACAACGGGCGTAAAGGTGATGAGGGCAACGAGCCCTTTATCGATAACGCCCTGACCAAGCCGTTCCGCCCGCAATACGTTCACCGGGGTGACCTGGAATCGGGTTCTTACACCATCCCTGGCTTCAGGACCGAGCGCCTTGTCGAGGCGGACCTCATTCCGATTACCGAGGATATGCAGTTCGCTGAAGGGGTTTCCCTGCCCTACTACATAGGCACCCCGGGTCAGGGAAGCCGTAACGATGTCTACAGCGACGCCCGTTTTGATGAGGCTACAGGGCGCTGGACCCTGGAGTTGAAGCGTAAACTGGTCACCGCTGACCAGCAGCACGATCGCCAGTTCACCCCCGGTGCGGATGCCCCTCCCCCTGTGGATGAGCTGGTGGTGCGGGGCGATATTGAGCGTGGCGCACAACTCTTCAAGGAGAAGGCCTGCTCCGCCTGTCACGGTGAAAATGGCGAGGGGACCTTTAACGGAGAGACCTGGGATTACCCCCGTAACCAGCGTACCTCGGCACAGGCTATCCTGAATGCGGCCTCTATCCTGCGCCCGAGTCGCCAGCAAAATGTGATACATGAGCTTAAAAAGTGGGATGAGCAGCCACCGGCAGCCTTGATGCCCTATGTCACGTTGACGGCCCAGGAGGCGGAAGATATAGCCGCCTGGTTGCAGACCCGCTATACCCCCTTTGGGCAGTAAAGAAGCAAAAAAAACACCGGTCAGGCCGGTGTTTTTTTTTGCCTGAGCAACGCGCTATTAATGTTAGTGCTTGCTGTGCTCTGACTGCAGTGCCCCTTCGGCGTCCTCTGCCAGGTCCGGGCGGATAAAGGCGGTGAAGACGTATTCGGTGACGTGGGCTACCTCCTGGTAGGTCAGCACTTTATCCCAGGCGGGCATTTCGGAGCCGTGGCTACCCTGGGCGATGGCATCAAACAGGTGGGGGCGGTTGAGCTGTTGCTGCGCCGCCGGGTGGTGGAAGTCCCGTGGTTTGGGGAAGATGAAGGTTGAACGGGGTCCGTTTCCATCCCCCTCGGTACCATGGCAGTTAGCGCAGGTGCTGTCGTAGAACAGCTTGCCCCAGGCTGCCTTGCCTTCGAGCCCCATCGGCATGCCCAGGCTCATATCAGCCACCTTGAACTCGTGTTCATGCTCCTCGCCTATGGCGCCGGAGCTGTGGTCGTTGTCACCACCGTCCATAGGGCCCATGGCGGAGTGGTCATCGTGCCCGGCCGGGGTGGATTCATCCGTTGCGCGGTTGGCGGCGAGCTGGTCGAGCGGCATAAAGGTGTTGCGGATATAGTCCACCACAATCTCGATTCGCTCTTCGCCCAGACGGTTGATCCAGCTGGTCATCGGGGTATTGGGGCGCCCGTAGGAGATCGAGAAGATCATGCGCTCCCGGGTGAGCTCCTGGGCCGACTGCAGGGAGGTAAAGTCACGGGGGGGGACGGATAGCCCGCCGGTAGCCCGCGATTGACCATTCCCCTTGTCCCCGTGGCAAACGGAGCAGTAGTTCTGGTAGATCGTGTGACCGTCCATGGAGTCGGCGGTGTGGCTGTCGGCTGCGCTCAGCGGCTGGCTGACGCCTATACAGCCGGTAATGGCGGCAATCAGGAGGGGGCGAGGATAGCTCATGGTCTCTCTATTCGGGATGTTCATTCGAAGCATTATTCAGATCCTAAGGGTACACCCTGTGGAGGGTGATGGGGAGAGTGAGGTCGATTTTTTATCAACCTAAACACCGCCTTGGGGCTCTTATCACAGGGCGTTGGAGGTTTATGGCTGTTTTATTACAGGGCCCAAGCCTTTGGTTGTTTCGCCGGGGATCAGCCTGTATTGTTTGACCATGTATCATGACGTGATTTAGGGGGGCCCTCCCCTCGTTTATGAATAGTTTCGAGCATCTACTTACCCTAGAGGAGCGCCGTCACCTCCAGCGCCAGCAATTGCGCGACTTTATCTATTGGAGCGCGGTGCTGGTGGTGGTTGTCCTGGTGGTGGTCGATTTTGCCCTCAATCAGGTGAAAAAGATCGAAACCGACCGCCTGGTTCGCTCGGCCCAGCTGGAGCTGCAGGCCTATACCGCCTTTGAGGCGGAGCGTCTGGGTAACCTGGCTAAAGAGGTGGTGGCCCTTTCCCGGGACAGCACCCTGCTCAGTTACGTTACCGAGCGAGATATCCAGTCCCGCCAAACCCTGGAGACCCATTGGGTTGGGGTCGCCTGGTTTGAGGCGCGTTACAGCCAGATCAGCCTGTTGGACCCCTATGGGTTGGAGATGGTTCGGGTTGAATACGATGCGATCAACAACCGGGCCTTCGCCGGTAGCCAGCTGGATTATCTGGGAGAAAGTTATTTTGTCGAGGATGCCGCCTCCCTCGAAGTCGGTGAGGTCTACTTCTCCCGGATCGACCTTGCCCAGGGTGAAACCATCCCCCAGATTGTACTGCGGGCCATTACACCGGTGGTTGACCTCTCGGGACAGCGGGACGGGCTGCTGGTGCTTTCTCTGCGTGCTGAGCAGATGCTGGGCGGGTTCTATCAGGGGCTGGGTAGCGGCTTTTACAGTAACGCCATGGTGGATGACCAGGGCGACTATGTGATCGGCAGCCAGGCGATACCTTCGGAGTCGGGGCTGTCCGACAGCCTTGGAATGGATCACCCGCTGCTGTGGCGTAGCATGCAGGTGCTGGACAGTGGCAGCGTCAAGATCCCCGGGGGGATGGTGGTGTTTCGCAACAGCAGTCTCGGCTTCTCCGAACACACGCGCAAACGTTACCTGCTCTCCTACATCTCCGATGCAACGGTTGAGGAGGCAACGGCCTACCAGCGTCGTGTGGTCCTCGGCGGGGCGGCGGTCTTTACCCTGCTGGCAATGGGGTGGTTCTGGTACATCAGTGGCGGCCTGCTGCAGCGTACCCTGCGCAAGCGCATGCTGGATGTGGTGTCGGGGGTGTTTGAAAGCAATGAAGCTATTTGCATTACCGATGCCGAGGGCCGTGTCGAGGCGGTCAATGGTGCCTTCGGGCGCACCACCGGCTACCTGCCCGATGAAGTGATCGGGAGAAAAATCAGCATCCTGAACTCCGGGCGTCATGATGAAGCGTTCTTCGCCTCCATGTGGTCGTCGCTCAAAACCCAGGGGTTCTGGAAGGGCGAGGTCATGAACCGCCACAAGAGCGGTGAGGTGTTCCCCGAGCTGCTGTTGATCAGTGCGGTGCGGGGCGAGAAGGGTGAGATCGTCAAATATGTCTCCCATTACGTCGATATTACGGAGCAGAAAAAGCAGGAGCGGGAGCTGAAGCTGGCTGCGGCTGCCTTTGAGACCAACGTCGGGGTGGTGGTGACGGATCCGTCAGGTTCCATCCAGCGAGTGAATGGAGCCTTTACCCGTATTACCGGTTACTCCGCCGAGGAGGTGGTGGGAGAGAATCCCAGAATGCTGCAGTCGGGTTACCATGATGCCACCTTCTACCAGCAGTTGTGGCAGGCGATACTGGATCAGGGGTACTGGCGCGGCGAAGTCTGGAATAAACGCAAAAATGGCGATATTTACCCCGAGTGGATCACCATCACGGCGGTGCGTGACGAGGATGGGGAGACGCTCTACTTTGTTTCCACCTTCGAAGATATCACGCGCCGTAAGGAACTCGAGAAGGAGCTGGAGCGGCTCGCGACCACCGACAGCCTGACCGGGTTGTGGAATCGGCGCCGGTTCGAGCAGGAGCTGCGCAAGGAACTTCACTACAGCCAGCGCTACGGCGGCGGCTTTACGTTCGTTATTTTTGATATCGACCATTTCAAACAGGTCAACGACAGTTTTGGCCACGATGTTGGGGATGAGGTGATTCAGCGGGTGGCTGACTGCGCATCAAACATGCTGCGGGCGGTGGACAGCATTGGTCGTTGGGGGGGGGAGGAGTTCGTGCTGCTGCTGCCCAAATCGAGCGAGGCGGACGCCCTGGTGATCTGTGAACGCTTGCGGCTGGCCATTGAGCACGATGAGACCCACCCCAGGATCACCTGCAGCTTTGGTGTTTCCCAGTTTCTGGAAGGCACTACCGAAGATGACATGATCAAGCGCGCAGATCAGGCTCTATACCGCGCAAAAGAGTCAGGAAGGAACTGCGTCTGTCTGGCGGAGGCTGAAGAAGCGGTTAAAAACAGCAACTAAAGGGAGGTTTTGGCAAGTGGCGTATTTATTGCAGGATTGTTGGTTCTTTGCTATCCGCTTATAGGGGTGGCGCTGTTTTGTCATCGTTTGGTGACTAGTCGTGATGCTGAATGGGGCGGAAGGCTCGCTGTCCGGCGGGTCGAATAGGACGCTTCTGGGATTTAATCCGTAGGCAGGAGAGGACTGAATGATTGAGCCCGAACTCGTAGATGTACCCTTTCTGGTTGCTGAGCAGGCCCAGCGGCCCGAGGAGGGCTACTGTGACCTGGAAACCCTGATGGCCGGTTTACAGCAAGCCCCGCGCATCGGTCGATACCAGGCGGACGGGCGCTTCCAGGAAGATCGCCACCTGATGCTGAAGTTTCATCAGGTGTTACCCGAGATGATCGAGGGAGTGGGGGGGGGACCCCGGACGCTCACGTATGGCAAGTACAAACTGGCCTCTTTGCAGAAGGGCTCTTTGATGCTTCATCTGGAGTGGCTTCCCGAACAGGTCCTGGGGGTGAGCGACTGCAAGTTTTCCTTTGCGCAAACGATCTGCCGTTCCATGGGGTTGGAGGTCCTGCTGCTCGATCTTCATGGCCCTGTCTACGAGGTACTGATGCCCGCCTCGGTAGAGTCGATGCTACGGGGACTCAGCTTCAGGGCAAAGCGGGATATTGTCGAGCGCCTGCGGATGAAGCGGGAATTTTGTATTCACTCAGAGTTCAATAACGAATCTCGAGAGGGACAGTCGGTCAGGCCGATCGGGGCTTTTGGCTGGCACTGTCACCGTTGCCCTCAACTGTGTGAGGCCTGAGACCATGGGAGCCTGTTAATGATCTCAGCGTCTCGGTTAAAAGGAATCTTGGGTCTAGTATGAGATACAGATTACTGTCGTTAGTGATCGCGATCGCGACCTTTGTTGCGATACTGTCCGCTGTTGTTTGGCTGAGTAATCTTGACCGGCAGACCCACCGTAATGAGTTCCGCAGCCAGGTGGTTGAGCAGTTAAGCAAAAAACACGCGCTGCTGGAGGCGGCGGTTAACCGTCGTGTTGCTTTGGTGCAGGGGCTGGCGGCCTTCGCAAAAACCCAGCTGTACACCCTGACCGACCCCAAATTCAGGACCTTCGCCGCCGAGCTCTACGGCCGTGTTGACGGGGTGCGCAGCTTGCAACTGGCCCCCGACGCCGTGGTGACCTACGTCTACCCGATCGAGGGCAATGAAAATGTGCTTGGGCACAACCTGCTGGGTGACGCGGTCCGTAAGGAGGCGGTGCTACGAACCATCAAGGAGCGGGCGTTTGTGCTGGCGGGCCCTTTCCCCCTCTTACAGGGGGGGGAGGGGGTGGTTGCGCGCCTGCCGATCTACCACAACCGACATGGGGAGCCTGCTTTCTGGGGGTTTGCAACCATGGTGCTGGATGTTGAACCTCTCCTGAGTGAGGCCGGCCTGCTTGAGGATGGCCCCATCCACTTCTCGCTGCGGGGTAAGGATGCCCGTGGTGCCGATGGTGAGGTGTTTTTTGGCCCCCTTTCGGTGTTCCAGAAAGAGGCGCTGGTACAGAACGTCGAGCTTCCCTGGGGCAGTTGGCAACTGGCGGCCTACCCCAAGGGAGGCTGGCTAATTGATGATCCCTTCAGCCGTCATCTGCTCCCGCTGGGGGCGCTCCTCGCGCTGCTGCTGGGCCTGGTTGTGTTTGCCCTGCTGGAGGCCCCCCGGCTACTGCGCCGTGAGGTGCAGCGGCGCACAGCCGAGCTGGTGGAGACCACCGAACAGCTGGCGCGGGGAGAGGCTCGCCTGAGCTCCCTGATCAACTCGATTCCCGACATGATCTACTTCAAAGACATCAAGGGGGTTTACCAGGGCTGCAACCGGGCTTTCTCCGACTACGTTGGCCAGCCCATTACCGCCATCATTGGGCATACCGATGGCGAGCTGTTCCAGCGCCAGCCGGGCAACTACTTTCATGAGATCGATTATGAGTTGAGGCGGCGCCAGGAGCCGCGGCGCGATGAGGAGTGGGTGCGCATCGGCGGCCAGCAGCGGCTGCTCGACACCCTGAAGCTGCCCTACCGAAACGAGCGGGGCGATGTTTTAGGCTACATCGGCGTCTCGCGGGACAGTACCGAGCGCAAGAACAGCGAGCTGGCTCTGCGCAGCAGCGAGCAGCGCTATCGGGAGATGATCGAGGGAATCGATTCGGTGGTGTACCGGGTCAACCTGCCTGACGGCGATGTCGAGTACATCAGTCCCTCGGTCAGCCGCATTTTTGGGGTCCCGGCAGATGAGTTCCTCAATATCTTTGATGTGCTGGATCGCCAGAGTTTCTCCGTCACCGGAACCGCTTCGGGGCAGGCACTGAAGGCCTTTTCCTGGGCCTTTGAGGGCAAGCAGAGCCGGGAGGGTGAGTTCAGGATATTGCATGCCGAGACCGGGGATGTGCGCTACCTCCGTCACTTTGACCGTGCGCGCTATGATGATGAGGGTAAACTGCTGGGCATCGATGGTATCTGTGAAGATATTACCGAAAGCAAACAGCAGGAGCAGCGCCTGCGTCAGATTGCCGAGGGGGTTTCCGGCAAGATAGGTGAGGACTTTTTCCACTCCCTGCTCAGCTATCTCTCCAGCCTCAGTGGTATGGACATCGCGTTTATCGCCACCGTGGATGAGGCCAGGAACGAGGCGAGAACCCTGGTGTGCTACGAGGATGGTCGACCGGTTGGCAATTTTGTCTATGAGCTTGCGGGTACCCCCTGCGAGGATGTGCTCAGGAGTGAGATGTGCTATGTCGATTCCGGGGTGATCAATCGTTACCCCGAAGACAAAATGCTGGAAGAGATGCAGCTGGAGAGCTACGTAGGGACGCCGCTGGTTGACAGTGAGGGCAACCACTGCGGCTTGCTGGTGTTGCTTGGGCGTAATGTGATCCAGAAGCCCAAGGAGATCGAGTCCCTGCTCAAGATATTTGCCGTCAGGGCGTCAGCGGAGATGGAGCGCCAGCGGCAGCAGGATAGTTACAGCAAGGTCTTGCAGGCGGTCGAGCAGAGTCCGGTATCGGTTGTGATTACCGACACCAGTGGTGTGATTGAGTACGTGAACCCGGTGTTTAGTGAGATCAGCGGCTACAGTGCCACCGAGGTGATTGGCCAGAACCCGAACATACTTAAGTCAGGCAAGCAGGACGACGCCTTTTATCGGGCGATGTGGGGGGAGATCACCAGCGGTCGTGAGTGGCATGGTGATATGGTTAACCGTGGCAAGGATGGGCGCGAATATTGGGAGCATGTCTCCATCTACCCGCTGGTGGATGATCAGGGCACCCCGGTCAACTATGTGGCCCTGAAAGAGGACCTGACCCTGCGCAAGCAGCAGGAGTCCCGTCTCAAACTGGCTGAAACCGTGTTTGATGTGACCAGTGAGGCGATCATCCTGACCGACTCCGAAAACCGCATCGTAACCGTCAACCCGGCCTTTACCCGCATTACCGGCTATACCGCCGAAGAGGTGATTGGCCGCAATCCGGGCCTGCTGAGTTCGGGCCGGCAAAGCCCCGAGTTTTATGGCCAGATGCAGGAATCCCTGGATCGGTTTGGCCACTGGGAGGGGGAGATCTGGAACCGGCGCAAGAACGGAGAGGTGTACCCCGAGTGGTTGTCGATCGTGGTGTTGCGGGAAAACGACCAGAGCGTCAAATACCACGTGGCGGTGTTCAGCGATATTACCCGGCGCAAGGAGAACGAGTCGCTGATTTTCCACCAGGCAAACTACGATGCCCTGACCGACCTGCCCAACCGGCACCTGTTCTTTACCCTGTTGTCCGATGCCCTGCTCAAGGCTTATCGCAATGGTACCCAGGTGGCGGTGTTGATGATCGACCTGGATCGCTTTAAATGGATCAACGATACCCTCGGCCATAACCGTGGAGATGAGCTGCTGCTGGAGGTGAGTCGGCGCCTGAGGTTGTGCCTTGGCGAAAGCAAGTTGTCCCGCCTCGGGGGCGATGAGTTCGCCGTGATACTCTCCAAGGTGGAGAATCCGGACAAGATCGCCAAACTGTCGCGTAAGTTGCTGGAGCAGGTGGCTGAACCCTACACCATCAAAGGTGAGGTCTGCCATATGACCGGCAGTATCGGCATTTCCATCTTCCCCTCGGATGTCCAGCCCTCCAGCGACCCGGCCGAAACGGTGCGGGAGCTGCTGCGTCATGCCGAAAGCGCGATGTACCGTGCTAAAGCCGATGGTGGTAATGGCTATCGCTTCTTCACGCCAGAGATGAACGCCTTGGTTGTCCAGCACCGGCAGCTGCAGGCGGAGCTGTTCAACGCCATCGAACGCGATGAGTTCTGCGTGCACTACCAGCCCATTGTTTCGGCCCGCACTGGCAAGCTGGCCAGTGCCGAGGCGCTGGTGCGCTGGAACCACCCCGAGCGGGGCATGGTCTACCCCGATGGCTTCATCACCTTTTCCGAGGAGAGCGGGCAGATTCTGCGTATCGGCAACTGGGTCCTGAACAGGGTGTGCCAGCAGATCCAGCAGTGGTTACAAAACGGGTGGGAGCCGATCAGGGTTTCGGTCAATGTGTCACCCCGGCAGTTTCATGACCCTGAAACCGCCAAGGAGATTTTGTCAATCCTGAAAAAGGCCGATGTTTCACGCAGTTACATCACCCTTGAAATCACCGAGGGAATGATTCTCGAGGATGATCACCGGGTGCTGGAGTTGATGGATAAAATCCGCAAACTTGGGGTCAAATTCTCCATTGATGACTTTGGCACGGGTTACTCTTCGCTGGGCTACCTGAAGCGTTTTCCGGTTGATTATCTCAAAGTGGATCGAGCCTTCATTACCAACTTGCACACCAGCGAGGATGATCGACAGATCGTCAAGGCGGTGGCGGCACTGTCGGAAGCGCTGGACCTGCAAACGGTCATTGAGGGGGTCGAAACGGCAGAGCAGTACCAGTTGCTTAGCGGCATGAGGGTGGATTATCTGCAGGGCTACCTGTTCAGTAAGCCACTGGGTCTCACAGATTTCGAGCAGCTGATGAGAGAGTGGGACGATAAGCGCGCATCCCTCAATTTTATCATATAGAATCCCTTGCTGATTCTTAGGCTTTTATCTCAATAGAACGGGCGGGGTATCCATGTTTCTGTTTTGGTTGATTACGGTGCTGATGGTTGTTGTTGCACTGGGTTTTGTGCTGGTTCCTCTGATGCGGTCAACAAAGGCGGATGCCGATGTGCTGGATGAATCGGCGGTTAACGTTGCGGTCTACCGCGAGCGGATGGCGGAGCTGGAGGCGGATCGCGCAGAGGGCAAGATCGACGACAAGGAGTTTGCCCGCCTGCAGCTGGAACAGCAACGGGCGTTGCTGGAAGATGATGCCATGGTGGTGGCTAAAAAGGCCGGCCACGAGGGGGCTCGCTGGGTATTGCCTGCCCTGGTACTGGTGCTGCTACCTCTCTCCAGCTACGGTCTGTACCTCAAACTGGGGGCCAGTGACCTGTTGACTCTCCCACCCCAGGCCGAAGCGGCGAATCCCCACGGAGAGGGCTCCATGGAGGGGATGGCCATTGCATTGTTGCAGGAGCTTGAGGCCGATCCTAATAACTCCCAGGGCTGGTTTACCCTGGGGCGTACCTACACGGCGATCGGTCGGTATGAGCAAGCGGCAGAAGCCTTTGACCGGGTAAGCCAGATTCTGGGCAAGGAGCACGCAGAGATTTTGGCGCAAAAGGCGCAGGCCCTTTACTTCGGTAGTGGTAACCAGGTGACACCGCAGATCCAGGCAATTATCGATCAGGCGCTCGCCGATGATGACATGGATCCGGGTTTGAACGGCCTGCTGGGTATGATCGCCTATGACAGCGGGAACTTCGCGGATGCGGTCATGCGTTGGGAGAGAATGCTGACCAATATTCGCCCTGGCATGAGTGAAGAGGGTATCCGGCAGGCGATTGAAATGGCTCGCCAGCAGCTGGCAGGCTCCGGTGGAGAGTTACCGGCCGCCGCTTCCTCGTCGCCTGCGTCGGCAGCTGCTGCTAGCGGGCAGGGTGTGTTTGGTGACAAGCCCCTGAAGGTTCTGGTTGAAATTGACCCAGGCCTGCTGGAGCAGGTTGATGGCTCCAGCACCGTGTTTGTCGCCCTCAAGCGCGCCGATGGCCCCCCCATGCCGCTGGCGGCTGTTCGCTTGCAGGCGGGACAGTTGCCTACCCTGGTATCGATCGATGATCGTAACCTGCTGACCCAGGGGGTCATAGTGGACTCCGGGGAGGCGTTGCTGCTGAGCGCGACACTCTCAAAATCGGGAACCGCAGGTACTAAATCTGGTGATCTGAGGGGCGTTACCAGCCCTATGACCCTGTCCGAGATGGGTGAAAAAGTGATCCAGGTCAATATTGATTCGGTTGTCCCCTGACTCAAAGTGTGAATCCGGTCACTTTTGCTGGGGTTGTCTCCTTATTTAGAGTGTGAACCAGTTCATGGTTCGCTTTTTGCTTTATGCTAGTCGTATGCGACGTTAGCCGAAGTCGCGTACGGCTCCCGCCATTTGGTGCCATACACTGTGCTTGTGCCCGTGCCGGGAGTGCCGCAGACAATCTGCAGCCATTAGGAATAATGATCGGCGTAACTTGAGGCACTTAAACTATGCGTTTTCATCTAGTCCGTTACTTCCTATTAACGAGTCTGGTGGCATTTTCGATTGTCGCTGGTAGCTTGGCCTATCTGCAGAACCGGACCGCTTTGGATAACCTGGTGGCCCAGGCAGAAAGCAGTAACGTCAACCTGGCCAAGGCGTTTGCCAACTCGTTGTGGGCGGAGTTCGAACCTCTGGTGAACCGCGCCTCAACCCTGTCCCGTGAGCAGTTAAAAAACGCCCCCGAGCAGCCTCATCTTTACGGCCTCGTGCAGGGGATGATGGCGGGTACCAACGCACTTAAAGTGAAAGTATTCAATCTAGAGGGCCTTACCGTCTTCTCCACGGAGGCCGCCCAGATTGGAGATGACAAAAGCAAGAACGCCGGTTACCTGTCGGCGGTAGGCGAGCGTCCGGCGAGTGAGTTGACTCACCGAGACACCTTCAGTGCTTTCGAGCAGGTGGTAGAGGATCGTGACGTTATCTCCAGCTACGTGCCGCTCTACGCCGACGGCAACCTGGTAGGGGTATTCGAGATCTACTCCGACATGACCCCGTTGATCGACCATATCGATGAAACCAAGTATCTGGTGCTGGGGTCTGTTATCGGCCTCTCCATCCTGCTTTATGTTGCGCTGTTTTTGATCGTGCTGCGTGCCAACAACATCATCAAGGAGCAGGCCGAAGAGAACACCCGTGCCCAGGGGCATCTGGCGAACTCCGACAAAATGGCCTCCCTCGGTCGTATGGTGGCGGGGGTGGCCCACGAACTCAACACCCCCCTGGCCTTTGTGGGAAGTAACGTCTCCATGATGCGGGAGGTGCTGGAGGAGATCGAACTGCCCCACCGCTGGGGTTCTCGCCTGATCCAGCTGGCGGGCAAGAGTGACCAGCCCGAAGTGCTGGTCAAGCTGGATAAGCAGCGTTATGCCTCAGAGATCAATAACTATGAGGCGATGGAGTTGAGCGAGGTGGAAGAGCTGATCGACTCAACCCTCAGTGGTGTAGAGCAGATGCGCGATCTGGTCGTTAACCTGAAGAACTTCACCCGTATTGATCGTGCCAAGGTCAGTGAGTACAACCTGAACGATGCAATCAAGAATGTCTTCTATATCGCCCGCAGTTCCATCGCCACCACCATTGAGTTCGAGCAGGATCTGGGTGAGATCTATCCGGTGGCCTGCATGCCATCCCAGATCAATCAGGTGTTGATGAACCTGATGATCAATGCCGGTCAGGCGCTGGGTGATGAGGGCAAGATGACGATCCGCTCGCGTATG
Organism: Aestuariirhabdus litorea; assembly: GCF_003864255.1. Lineage (NCBI taxonomy): Bacteria > Pseudomonadati > Pseudomonadota > Gammaproteobacteria > Oceanospirillales > Aestuariirhabdaceae > Aestuariirhabdus > Aestuariirhabdus litorea. Next base: position 2,056,622 of record NZ_QWEZ01000001.1, on the reverse strand, counting down.
GAAGGCAATAATGTCGTGATCGATGTCGAAGACAACGGGCCTGGCATCAAGCCGGAAGACCTGGAGCACATCTTCGATGCATTCTATACCACCAAGGGTGAGGGTGAGGGGACCGGCCTGGGTCTCTCAATCTGCAAGGAGATCATTGCTGAGCATGGTGGTGACTTGACCGTTAAAACGGTCGTTGGCGAGGGCAGCTGTTTCACTGTTCGCCTGCCTGTGGCTGACCTGCCTAACTAAGGGCATCAATGATGTCAGGAGTGAGAATATGGTAACTCGACGCGCAAGAATATTGTTTGTGGATGACGAACCTAAAATTCTGCACGCACTGAAGTGGTTGTTCAGAAAAGGGTACGATGTGGCGGTTGCAGAAGGTGGCCAGGAGGCCCTTGAGCAAGTCAAAACCTTCAAGCCCGATGTGGTTGTTAGCGATCAACGCATGCCGGGCATGACCGGTACCCAACTGCTTAACCAGATTAAGGTGATCTCTCCCGGCACCATGCGCCTTCTATTGACGGGCTACTCGGACTACAAGGCGGTGGTCAACTCGGTGAACGAGGGTGAGATCTACCGCTTTGTGCACAAGCCCTGGGTGAATAGCCAGATTCGTAGCGTGGTTGAAGAGGCGGCCAATACTGCCCTTAATTCCCCCGAAATAGTGCCCGAGCAGGCTGTAGCTGATGGCCCCTCCCTGGGGGCTCAGTCCGCAGTGGTTGAGTCGGGTAATATCCTGGTGATCGATGATGATGAGTCCGCCTGTAATCAGCTGCAGGAGGTGCTAGGCACGACCCACAACCTGCTGTTTGCGCGCTCAATGGATGATGCCATGAGCCTGTTGGAGAGCAATCCGGTAGGGGTGGTGATCTCCGAAGTCAGTATCGGGAGCGGGGATGTCACCACTCTGATCAAGCTGTTGAAGCGCCATTATCCCGAAATTGTCTCGGTAGTGATGACCTCGCAGGAGGACGCAAACATCATCATCGAGTTGATCAACCAGGGGCAGATCTACCGCTTTATGAGCAAGCCGATCAAGGCGGCTCAGTGCAGGATCAACGTTGAGTCGGCTTTGCGCAAGCATCGGCTGCTTCACACCAACCCCGCGCTGCAGCGGCGGCATAAGGTGGTTGAGGTGCGCACGTCGCCTGACCCTGAAGCGGCTCCTGCTGAGCAGGCGGCTGACCAGGAGGTGTTGCCAAAGGTGAGCCCCGGTATGTTTGACAGCATGCTGAAGCGGGTGCGGAGGCTGGGAAGCCTTTGGCGTTAATGCGCTGAGACAAGCACAAAAAAGCCCGGTTTCCCGGGCTTTTTTGTGGGCGCTGTCCCGCTATTTTTGAGGCGGAATGAGGGTGCCTTTTTCGAGGCTGCTGGAAACCTGTTTTGTGAGCTCTTCAAGCAGCGTCATCTGGCTCTGGGGGTCGAAAGCTTCCGAGAGGATTGACCACACCAGCTCCTTGTTTTTCATCTCGTAGAGGTTGAACTCAAGCTTGAATACGGTGTAGTCCACGTAGTATCCGCCGGTCTGTGTATAGCTGTAGAGTGAGGGGTAGTCCCGATCAAAGCCGCGGTTGGCTCGGTCGTAGTAGTCAAAGGGGGCGCTCACCTCCGTACGAGGGGGGATGTAATCCTGCCCCTCCTCAGTGCCCACCAGCCGGGAAACCATCACGCTGTCGGCGCCAATTCGTTTGGCTGCGCTGATAACCGCCTCTTTATTGATGTCGCTCACCTCGGGCTTGCCGCTCGCCTGATACCAGGTGGTTGCCTTGATGCCCCTTTCGGTGAACATGCGTGCAAAGCGGTCCTCGACCATTCGCCGGTCACGGGTCTCCTTGGCGGTAGAGATAATCAGTACATGGGTAAGTGGGCCTGAGAAGTCAGGATCCTTCCACTCTGAGGTTACCTGGGAGGTGGCGCATCCGGTGAGCAGGGTGATAAAGGCGATCCCTATCGCAATCAGTGTCCGCTTCATAAAATCCTTCTCAATGGTTTGTGTGCTATCGACTGAGTATACTGGCTGGGATTGCAAATACTACCCTGACGCCGACAGTTGAGGTGGTTATCGCGTTTATGTGATCTGGCTGGCACAGGCCTGTATGGACTGCCTTGCCTGCAGGAAAACGGTTGCCTTAAACGCGGCTTGTGCACAAAATATGGGCGCTATCTAATCAGAACAGGATCGAGTCAATGAGAAAAGCGTGTCGACAGCTGATCGCCGGAGTGAGTGTGTCCCTAGCGGTATTGGTGGCGCCTTTAGCCATCGCAGAGGAAAACCTGGCGCTGGGCTATTACCTGCCTATGGCGGAGCAGGGCTCCCCTTACGCCCAGCTCACGATCGGAGAGCTCTATATGCTCGGGGAGGAGATTCCCAAGGATGATATAGAGGCGTACGCATGGCTGAAAACTGCATTGGCGCAGGGTGTTGAAGAGGCAGAGCCTCTGCTGAAGGAGTTGGACAAGCAGCTCGCCGGTGAGGCCCTGCAGGAAGCGCAGTTACGTGCCAGCCAGTATATTGAGGCTTACAGCTTGCCCTGAGCTTCCAGGCTTTGGGAATCCAGGGCACAAAAAAAGGCCGCCTCGGTAAGGCGGCCTTTTTGTTGGCCGATGAAAAAGATCGACCGCGATGGGCAGAGTTACTTGCTCATGAACTCGATGGCTGCTTTGTAGTCATCGTCAGAGCAGTCACCGCACATGCCGCCAGCCGGCATTGCATTCTTGCCGTTCTTAACGCTGGCCAGCAGAGCATCCATGCCTTGCGCTAGACGGGGAGCCCAGGCCGCAGCATCGTGCGAAACGGGGGCACCGGCGACTCCGGCGGCGTGGCATACCTGACACGCTTTTTCATAAACAGCTTTTCCGTCAGCTGCGAATACGGAGGTGGACAGCAGCAGAGCTGCAGCGCTAGCAATTACTTTTTTCATCAGTTCTACCTTTTCGTTTTAGGTTAGCCACGCTGTTCGGTGGCGGATCACTATAGCAGCTAATGTGCCAAGCTGCCCCTTTAAGCTAGCCTAGTTGATCATCGTTTGATTGCAATCAATATAGGACGATGGTCGAGACTCGTCTAGTTGGCAACGCTAACAGCGGCTGCAAACAGAATGCTGTCAAACGTGCGCGCCAGGCTTTTGCTGGTGAAGTTGTGCATCTCGGAGGCAGAGCCCCACTGTACGGTGTCATTCACCTTTACCTGAATGGCCGGCGCGGCAACCCACACCGTCTTGGCGCCGGTGTCCACCTCCATGTAGCTGTAACCGCCCGCTTCCTGCACGGCCAGCACTTTTCCGCGAGAGGTGGAGGCTTCACGGGCCGCCAGCTGCTCGTCGGTCATATAGCTGGAGACAAACAGAATCTGGTCAAAGGTCCGGCCGAGGGACTTGGAGGTGAAGTTGGTCATGACCGCGCCCTGGCCCCAGGAGATATTCTGGCCAGCCTGAACCGCGGTCTGGGGACCGGCAATCCACAGCTGCTGGCCGTTGGTGTTGACCTGGGCGTAGGTGTAGCCACCTGCATTCAGGGCCTCAACGACGGTGCCCTGGTTGAAGCCTGCGGGGAGAGCAGGGTGTGCTGCAGCTGCTGTGGACGGGTGAGCAGCGGTTTCATGGGAGGGCGCCGGGGTGGTATCGATAACGGCGGTGGTGGCAAACCACGCGGCGGCGGCGGCAATGAAGATGTAGGATGTCTTGATCATAATAATTCCTGATAGCTGGATCGCTCCAAAGGGTAACTCCCGGAGCACATTGACGGTCTCTAGTGTACCATATGCGGGTACGCAGGCACCGCCATGTTGGTTTCTTCCGGAGTGCCACTTTTGGTGAACCCAGAGTAAGAAACGGCTGTCGAACTATGCAAGTAATATACCCTTTGGCGGGCTGTGGCACGCTATTTGAGTGTGTTTAGTGCCCTGGTTGTCTCGAACGGTATCGGAGTTTATTTGAGTCAGCGTTATTCCTCTTTGGTTGCCCCTGCCTGGTTGCTGCTTGGCATTTTGGCTTTTTTCGTTGCCACCCTGCTGGCCGTAGTGTTGGTGGTCAGCCGTATGCCCTTTCCAGGCCACTTTCTGGCTGATGAAAACCTGTTTCGCAGCACGCTGGTGTTGCACGTCAATATGGCGGTCCTGATCTGGTTTGGCGCCTGCGTCGGCTTCCTCTGGAGTGAGCGTTCCTCCTCCCTTGGCAGGTGGTCCCTGGTTTCTGTAACCCTGGGTGGGTGCGGGGCCTTGATGTTGTTGCTGGCCGGTACCCTGCCCGCCACCCCGATTCTCAGCAATTACGTGCCGGTCATTGATCACCCCCTGTTTCTGTTGGGGCTCAAGTGCTTTATGGCTGCCTTGGTGTTACAGGGGGGAAGCTGGTGTGTTGCCCATCTTTTCCGCTGCCACCGGCAGCTCTCTGCGCTGGACCTTAGTCTCTTTTCGCTTGTTCTGCTGCTGGCGCTGACCCTGATGACGGTGGTGGCTGCGGTCTGGTCCCTCCCTCGGGACCTGCCCCCTGAAACCTATTTTGAACTGCTGTTCTGGGGAGGCGGGCATTTGGCCCAGATCCTATACGCCCAGCTGTTGGTTGCCGTATGGTTGCGACTGATGGGCGGTACGGCCCTGGCTGGCTCAACAACGCTGCTTGTACTGATGCTTCCGGTGCTCGCTGCCTTGTCGTCACTGTGGCCGGTGCTTACCATGGATCCGCGTTCTGCAGAGTATCGCGATTACTTCACCCAGCTGATGCGCTGGGGGAGCTGGTTGGCGGTTCCCTTTATCGCCTGGCAGGTATGGCGTGAACGCGCCGCATTCAGCCCTGTGATGCGTGTTGTGTTTCCCGGATCGCTGGCGCTGTTCGTCGTGGGGTTGCTGGTAGGGGCCATTATTCGTGGCGATAATTTAATGGTACCAGCCCATTACCACGCCACCACGGGGGCGATAAACCTTGCGCTGATGGGGCTTGGCTACGCCTGGTTGCAGCGTAAAGAAGCCGTTGCCCGCTGGTCAATGCATCAGCTGCGCCTCTATGCGGTCGGCGTGATGCTGATGGTGATGGGGTTGGCGCTATCCGGTTATCTGGGGGTAGGGCGCAAGGTGACGGTCAAAGGACACCTGCTGGATGAGTGGTCAGAACAGATGTCCATGACCCTGATGGGGGTGGGCGGGCTGACCGCAATCGCGGCGGTTTTCCTTTTTGTGGGAATTCTTTTTTTGCTTTTAAGAAATCGATCGTCATCTTTTGACCTTTCGAGTCGACATACCTAGAGCTGAAGTTAAAGGAGAGTTGATTGAACACTGGAAGTACAAGGCGCTCCTCCTGGCGCCAGCGCAGACCCCTGTTGTTATTGGGGGTGTTCGGGGTAATTGGCCTGGTGGCCCTGCTGATAGAGTCGTTCCCCGAAAAACGGTTGGCACCGCCGCAGGCGCCGTTAGAGGAGGCGGCTGTTGAAACGGCAGACAAGCCCATGGATCTGGAGGCGCATGTTCACCTCAAGCAGTTGCAACTGGCGTTTCAACAGGCTGTGCTGATGTTGCACGCCAAGCAGTATGAGTTGGCGGTTGTCGCGTTACATAAGGTGATCGAGATGGATCCTGAGATGCCCGAAGCCCATACCAATATGGGCTTTGCCCTGCTTGGCCTGGAGCGGTGGGGTGCTGCCAAGGATTTCTTTATTGTGGCGACCGAGCTTGATCCCTCCCAGCTTAACGCTTACTACGGTATGGCCCTGGCCTATGCGGGCCTTGAGCTTTATCCCCAGGCGATCGGGGCCATGGTAACCTATGAGCACCGTGCTGATGATGCGGATGCGTATCGACTGAATGCGCACCAACTGATTGAACGTTGGCGGACTGCTGAGGATTCGAGGGGAGCGGATGAGCGCTTCATCGATGAGGTGATCGTACCCACCCTGAAGCGAGTGGAGGAGGATGCGAAACGATTGACCGAGGAGAGGGAGGCGGCCACACCCTCCGATAGAGCCGATACCGGCCCGGCAGGAGAGCGCGGATGATTGGTAAACGGGTACTGATAGGGGGGCTCTGCGGTGCCCTGACCTGCGTGGCCGGTGGGTTGAGCGCAGCGGAGCAGCAACAATGTGTGGATAGCGGACGGGCCAGTACTCCTACGGAGCGTTTTGCGATCTTTGATGACGGTACGGTGCGTGACAGGGTAACGGGTCTATTGTGGAAGCGTTGCGCCGTTGGCCAGTCCTGGGATGGTACCACCTGCCGGGAGGCTCCGCGCAAGCAGGTCAAGTCCTGGTTCTCCTGGCAGGGCGCCAAGGCTATGGTCGCCCGCCTTAATGACCCTTCCCAGAAGCATCAATGGCGAATGCCGAGCATCTCCGAACTGAAAACCCTGGTTGAATCGCGTTGCCAAAAGCCGGCCATTAACCTGGAACTCTTTCCCAACGCCCCGGCCTGGCCCTTCTGGAGCTCCAGCGAGCTTTCCTCCAACCCGGATTATGTCTGGAGAATCGACTTCAGTAGCGGCAAGTTGGGGACCGACCTGAAAACCAATTACAGCTACTATGTGCGCCTGGTTAAGGGTGAGGCGCCCAAGCTGGACGGCCGAACGATGGCAAAGCCGCGCTCAGCGGAAGAGGAGGAGATTGCCGCCAGAAATGATGGTATCCACGACATCGAAAACCCCGACCTTACCCTGTTGCAGCGTTATGACCAGGCCACCCTCGGCTTTCCGTTGGATACCCGTGATCAGGTCGATTGGGCGAAAGTGCTCCTCGACGGCATCATCGAGCCGCGAACCACCCGCGAGGGGGACCAGGTGGAGATGGCGGTATGGGACCACACCATTATTTTTAAGGATACCCAGGGGATGCCCTGGGTGCGCTTTCCCCACAAGCTGCACAGCATGTGGCTGGCCTGCGAGAACTGCCATGACCAGTTTTTCGAGACCAAAACCGGTACCGCCGATATCAGTATGCAGAGTATCTATACCGGCCAGCACTGTGGTGCTTGCCATGGCCGTGTCGCTTTCAGCCCCAACAGCTGCGAGCGCTGTCACAGTGAACTTTACCCGGGGGTGCAGAAGTGGTGGTAGGAAAGGGCGGCAGCGTCTGCCGCCCGGCGGCGATTATTCCTCTCGCTTGACTCGTTCCTTAAGCACCTTAAAGTAACCCTCATCCTCACCGACTGCGGCGGGGCGGAAAACTTCCACCTTGGAAAAGAACTGGTCGACCATATACACTCGGCCGTCCTCGTCAACATCCAAACCGGCCGGTAGCATATACTGCCCGGGCCCGCCAGCGGCCCCCCGCCCCCCAACAAACATCAGCAGCTGCCCATCGGGATTAAAAATCTGGAAGTTTCCGAAGGCCGCATCGGCAACATAGAGGTTGCCTGCGGGGTCAATGGCGATCCCTTTGGGGCGAGCAAAGTTTCCCCGTGTTCTACCGATGCTGCCCACGCTGCGGATAAAGGAGCCATCTTCCGGGTTAAACACCTGGATGCGGAAATTACCGCTATCGTTGACGTACAGCAGACCGTCGCTTCCATAGGCTGCGTTTTTGGGCAGGTTAAATTGCCCCGGCTCGGTCCCACGTGTGCCAAAGTCGAACAGATGTTCACCGCTAACCGGGTTGAAAACGCGCACCCGGTGGTTGGGGGAAGAGACACCTGCGGTGTCCACAATGAAAAGCCTGCTGCCATCGGGGGATACTGCGATCCCCGAGGGGCGGTCAAACATCTCCTTGCTGCCCAGGCGTTTAACATAGTTGCCCTCAGCATCGAAGATCAGTGCCTGTTTCAGGCCGCCATCGATCACATAGAGATTGCCCGCCAGATCATGGTCAATGGCAAAAGGTTGGCGAAATTTGGCATCGTCTTCTGTTCCGATGCGCTGGAATTTATGCCCTGCCCGATCAAAGACGACGATTTCTCTTCGGGCGTTATCCGATACATAGGCTTTGCCTTGGTAGACGCTGACATCAAAAGGCTTGCCAAGCCCTGTGGCTTGCCTGTTGGTACCGGTTAACCAACGTTCCATTGCCTTGTCCTCTTCTTCAAGCTCAACATCGGCGCTTGAAGTAAGCATCTCTTGCCAATAGAAGCGGGCCTCATCGGGTGGCGATGGGTAAACAGGCTTCACAAAGTCGGACTTCTGCTGTTGGGGCAGTCCAACGCACCCCGTCAATGCTGTGAGGGCAAGTACTAGCAATAATCTTGCTTTGGTATGGTCAAGCATGAAAAAGCGAATCCTTTTTTAATAACTGGTGTGACGTTGTCGGCGTGCGAACCGAATAGAGTTATGTGCCGAGCTCCGCGGCAGGGGCTGGTGTGAGCCTGGATCCCTTCGTCTGGTTTCAGAAGCAAAATATATACCTTTCTGATGGCTTTTGCCTGCACCGTTGGTGGCCGTCAGGCACCCGAGCCCTCGGGTGTTTTGGCTCAAGGAAGCCAAAAACTGACCTGCATCCTAGCAAAACTGGCCTCTATTTGCTCATGACTCCAGTCATAAAATCGGTGTATCCTCAGCAGGCATTTATCGGGGCTTAGTGAGTTGATCAGATCTCTGGTGGTATGGATGTTTAGGTTTAAAGACGTCGCTCGGTGGCATCGACGCTTGGCGATGCTGGTTGCCGTGGCGAGCTGGGCGGCGAGCGTAGGGGGCGCCAGTGCCCAGTCTGCCGAGGATGAGGCTCACGAGCAGGGTAGGGAGCTATACAACTACCGGTGTTACTATTGTCACGGCTACTCGGGCGATGCCAAAACGTTGGCAGCGACCTTTATGAGCCCCCCCCCGAGGGATTTCACCTCCCTCGATCCCGGGGACCGGACTCGCGAGCAGATGATCAGCACGGTCACCCAGGGTGTCCCGGGTACGGCTATGGTCAGTTTTACCCATTATCTCGATGCCCGCCAGATTGAGCTCGTGGTGGATTTTATCCGCCGGGAGTTTGTTGAGGCCAAACGGGTCAATACCCGTTATCACACAGAGGCCAACGGCTGGCCAGAACATGATCGGTATGAGCTGGCTTTCCCCTTTGCCGAAGGGACGCTGGCGCTGGATATGCCACCGGAACAGATGAGTGACCCTGAGCGGGCCGGCTACCGACTCTTTATGAACAGCTGTGTCAGTTGCCACGACCGTGCCCGGGTGGTGGACGAGGGGGTTATATGGCGCCCCCGAAGTATCTCCTATCCGCGTAACAACTTCTCTTTCACCCAGCCGCCGGCCCCGGACGCTCTCACCTCGGCCAGTGTCTATGCGCAGCATGATCGTATGGCCCCCCTGCTGAACCCGACCCCAAAAGAGGCGGAGGGGGAGAGGCTGTTCCAGCAAAACTGCGCGTTTTGTCATGCGGCCGATGGCAGCGGCAAAAACTGGATTGGCGCCTTTCTTGAGTCGGCACCCCGCGATCTGACTGACCCCGACTTTATCAATGCGCTGGGCCCGGAACGGCTGGCCCAGGTGATCGCCTCGGGTGTCGAAGGCACCTCTATGCCGGCCTGGCGCTCGGTACTGACGGGTGAACAGATCGACGCCATCGTGCACTATATCTACCGGGCTTTTCACACTGGTCAGTCGGAGGAGGCTAAGTGAAAACACTGTCCTCTGCCGCCAAAGCACGCCGGGTGATGGGTGCCTTTATGCTGGGGGTGGTTACAGTGGTTGCCCTGTCCTATTGGCACTCCAGGGAGAAACTCGAGGCTAGCCGCCGCCCTCTGCCCAACGTCGAGCTGGTGCGTATCGATGATACGCGCGAAGAGCTGGCAGAGCTGTATGGTAAACCGCTACTGATCAATTTTTGGGCCAGCTGGTGCGAGCCCTGCCGGGAAGAGATGCCGGCATTGCAACGCCTCAAGAACAGGATGGAGGGTCGGCTGAGGGTGATTGCGATCTCTGTTGACCAGGATGTTAACCTCATCGATGAGTTTAATCGGCGTTATGAACTCGATTTTGCCCCTTACTGGGATCCCGACAGTCGACTGGCGGAGCAACTGGGCATCGAGCTCTATCCCACCACGCTTTTAGTCAGCGCCGAGGGGATATGGCTGGACCGGGTAGTGGGCGAACGCCACTGGGACTCGGAGGAGATGATAGACTACATCAATGAACTCAATGGCGGAGTGTGGCAATGACCCAAGAAACTGAACAGCCGGGGTTACTCAGGCTGCTTAACGGCTTGCGGACCCTCAAGGGAAAAGGGTGGCTGTTTGTCTGTTTCCTGATGGTCTATGTTGGCATAGTGGCGCAGTACGTCCTCGAGCAGAAGAACGTACTGTTCAACCAGTTCGCCCATTACTCCGAGTTACAGCAGACCGAAACCATACTGATCGAAGCCGATCTGGTGGTGTTCGAGGCCTATACGGATCTCTTCCTGATGGTCGGAAACCCTGGCCGTCAGCAGGTCTTGAATAATGTGCATCAGCACTTTGTTGCCCTCAGGGAAAAGTATCAGCAGCTGGAGATGTTTTTTCCGGATCGGGCCGAGAGCTTTAAAGGGGTGGTGCAGTTGTTGGCCGATGCGGTGGTCTCGCCCGATGCCGCTCGCCTGCTGACCTTGAAAGATCGGCTGGCTTCCAACAAACAGGAGCTCGAAACCCTGCTGCAGGCCAATCGCCAGATGCGGGTGGAGGTGGTGCGCTCGTTTCAGCAGCACAGTAACAGGGTGGCCTGGGAGGCGCTGGGCCTGGGGTTGTTGGGATTGTTGGGTGCGGGATTAATCATATCGCTGTTCTTTGGGCGTATGGCGCGGGATATCGGCCTGCTCAAGCGTCGGGTTCAGCAGATCACCCGTGGTTACCGGGGTGAGCCCCTGGCGATACGCCGCCAGGATGAGCTGGGGGCGCTGGTCGAGGGTGTCAACAAGATGGCTGGCCAGTTGAGGCAGCGCGAGCAGGAGCTGGAGCTGGAACGCCGTAACCGCTTCAATCGTGAAAAGCGGGGTGATATGCAGCAGCTGATCGCCGGATTGGTGCATGAGCTGGGTAATCCGGTGGCTGCGGTATCCGGTTTGGCTCAGGCCCTGGTCGAGGAGGAGAGTGAGGAGGAGCGCCAGCTTTACCTTGACCAGATTAACCAGTACGCGAGTCGCATGGTTGGCCTGGTGGAAGACCTGACCCGCATCGGTCAACCCATGCACAGCAGCTACCATATGGTTGACCTCAATCAGGTGATCCAGCATAGCGCAGGATTGCTGCGCTACGACGAGCGCTGGCAGGGTATCGATGTGAGTTATGAGCTGGATGCCACCATTCCTCCGATCCCGGGGCGCAGTGAACAGCTAGAGCAGGTAGTGATCAACCTCCTGAGTAACGCCTTCGATGCACTCGAGGGAATTCCCGACCCTCGGGTAGAGGTGCGCACCCTGCAATCTGATGGGGAGTCTGTTCAGTTCGAAGTTGAGGATAATGGTTGTGGTATAACGCTGGACCGAATTGAGCGTGTGTTTGATACCAGTTACAGCACCAAGGGGGAAGGCGAGGGGCGGGGGCTCGGCTTGCCTCTGTGTAAAGCCCTGATAGACGCCCACCACGGGTCCATCTCTATAGAGTCGGGTAAGGGGCTGGGCACCCGGATCCTGATCAGGTTGCCCCTGCAGCGAGCGGATGAACGACCGGCAGGGGTGTCAGCCGAATGAGGGGGGGGGACGTCTCCTTTGTGGTGGTCTTGCGCTCGATGCTGGGCTCGGTAGTGGTTGCCTTGCTGTTGTTGGTGCTGTTTGCGGTGGTCTTCTTCCATTTCGATGTGCAAATGCGCCGTGAGCATTTCAGTCAGGTGGAGCTCACCTCTCTTGCCTTGCAGCGTCACTCCATCGCGCGAACCCTGACCTCAATTACCGAGGATATGACCGGGTTGCAGGAGCACCAGTACCAACACGGTTTTGATAGCTGGGATGATCCCCACTATCGAACCATGATGCTGTTTGAGATGGAGACCCTCTGCCGTATTCGACAGCAGTTCGACCAGCTACGTATTCTTGATAACCGGGGCCAGGAACGGGTTCGAGTGGACTGCCTCAATGGCTTTCCCGTCGCGGTGAGTGGCGACAAGCTGCAGGACCAGTCACGACGCGATTATTTCAGCAGTGCGCTGGTGTTGGGGGAGGGTGAGGTGTTCATTTCCCCCCTTTCTGTCGAGCAGGAGAGTTCAACCAGCTCGGCCTCGGGGCGGCCCATTCTGCGCCTGTCTACCCCGTTGACCTCGCCAGATGGCGAGCGCACCGGTATTTTGGTCATTAACTACCTGGCCGACGAACTGCTCACCTCGGCGGAAGCGGGCGTGGACCAGCCCCTCAAACGCTCTCCGCAGGGAGGGTACCTCTATCTGGTGAACAGTAACGGCGTAACCTTCAACAGCCTGCCCGATGGTTACCCCCGCCTCCAGAGTGGAGGCTATAGCCTTGCGAAACAGTTTCCTTCTCTGTGGGAGCAGATCGAGCTTTCCGAGTCGGGCACGGTGCCGCTCAGTCAGGGGTTGTTGAACTTTATCACCTACCGCCCGTTGCAGCAGGTGGACAGCTACCTCCCCGACTACCCGGAGGACCTCGCAAAAGACAGCGGCTACAGCTCGCGTATGGTCTGGAAACTGCTTTCCTTTGTTCCCAGCGAGCAGCTTCAGTTCGGTGTCAGGCAGTACGCCATTAAAATGGCGATCATTGTTCCGCTGCTGTTGCTGATCCTGTTGCCAATGCTCTATCAGGTCAAGCGCTCGGCCTTGCAACGTCGCCTGATGGTGGGCGAAATGGAGTCCCAGCGCGTTTACCTGCAGACCATGATGGATGCGATGAGCGATGGCGTTGTCGCTGTCGATGCCTACGGGAGTATGCAGGTAAGTAATGACTCACTCGAGGAGATGTTTTGCTACGCTCCCGATGAGCTCATGGGGCACCCCGTTTCCAAGCTGCTCGGGAGAACCATTGATGAGGAGGCGGGCAGTCCTCTGCAATGGATGGAGCGCCTGATGGAGCACTACCCCGATGGGCGGGAGCTGATCTGCCGCAATCGTTACGCCGACGAGATCCCGATGGAGGTCAGTGTTCGCCCCTTTACCCAGGGGCAGAAAGAGTTCTTCCTGCTTATGTTTCGCGATATCACTGAGCGCAAAAAAGCGGAGAAGGAGGTTGAAAGCCTGCACCTCAAATACTGCCACCGCGAAAAAATGGCCGAGGTCGGCTTGCTGGTCGGGGGGATTTTGCATGAGGTGGCCAACCCCATGGCGGCTATTCAGGGGTTGCTGCTTGAGTTGATGGCTGACGATGAGGAGAGCGAACATCCCCTGCTCAACGCCGACGGGCGTGCCAGAATCCAGCTGATTATCGATCATGTTGATCGTGTAAAAGGGATCAGCCGCGAGGTGTCGAGCTTCCTGCGCCCTGCCAGCTACAGTTTTGAGCTGTCCGACTTGAATGGAATCGTTCAAACCACCACGCGACTGATTCGCTTTGATAAGCGCTGGCGAGAAATTCAGCTGGATGAACAGTTAGACCCATCGCTGCCACCGGTCAATGCAATAGCGGACCAGTTGGTGCAGGTTATTATGAATCTGCTGGTTAATGCCGCCGATGCCTGCGGCTCGGAGCCGGATCGTGACTCCAGGGTGACCATCCGCAGCTTGAGCGAAGAGGGGATGGCGGTCCTCGAAATCAGCGATAACGGCAGTGGGATGTCGGCTGAAACCCTGCAGCAGATATTCGAGCCCTTTTATACCACCAAGGCAGAAGGTCAGGGTACCGGCTTGGGAATGCCCCTGTGTGAGGGTATCATCAACGACCATGGCGGAAGGATGGAGGTAGAATCCGGTCTGGGTGAAGGAACCCGGGTACGGGTTTATCTGCCATTGGCGTCACTTGATTGAGTCTGGCCAAGGAGCCGATTAGATGAAAACACTGAATGTGCTGGTGATCGATGATGAGCTGGCTCTTCGCCATATTTTGGCAAAAGCGATCGAGAAAGCCGGGCACGTCGTCGATACCGCAGGTAGTGGTACCGAAGCGCTGGAGAAGCTCTCTTCCGGGGAGTTTGATGTTGCGGTATCGGACATTCGCATGCCGGATATTACCGGTATCGAGGTGGTTGACCGCGCACGGGAGAAGGGGATTGAAACCTGTTTTCTGATGATGACCGCTTTCGCTTCCGTCAATACCGCGATTGAGGCGATGCGGGCAGGCGCCTATGACTATATGGTCAAACCGGTGCGCAACGAGGATGTCATCAACCGCCTGTCGCAGATAGCGGATATCCTGGAGTTGCGCAGTGAAAACAAGGTGTTGCGTAACCTGGTCATGGCGACCAATGAAAATCAGTGCCGTATGGTGTCTGAGGCCATGGCCCGGACCGATCGCCTGGTTAAAAAGGTGGCGGTGACCGACAGCACCGTCATTATTACCGGCGAGAGTGGGACCGGTAAGGGGGTGACCGCCCGCAGCATCCATGAGAACAGTCTGCGTGCCAACGCCCCCTTTATTCCGGTCAACTGTGGTGCTATCCCTGAAAACCTGCTTGAAAGTGAGTTCTTTGGTCACGCCAAAGGGGCCTTTACCGGAGCGCACAAGGCCAAGAAAGGGCTTTTTGTAGAAGCGGACCAGGGCACTATTTTTCTCGATGAGATCGGTGAGTTACCCCTCAACCTGCAGGTTAAGCTGCTGCATGTGATTGAGGACAACAGCGTTCGCCCGGTGGGTAGCGAGCAGGCGCGACAGGTGGATGTACGAATCATCGCGGCGACCAACCGTGACCTTGAAAAGATGGTCGCCGAGGGCACCTTCCGCGAAGACCTCTATTTTCGTCTCAATATCTTCAATATCGAGATTCCTCCCCTTCGGGAGCGGCTGGCCGATATCCCCATCCTGACCGAGTTCTTTATAAAGCGTGAGTCCAAGAAGCTGGGGCTCGGTGAGCAGATCGATATTGAACCCGAGGCGCTGGAGTTGCTCAAACATTACAGCTACCAGGGAAATGTCAGGGAGCTCGAAAACATCATTGCCCGCTCCCTCATCCTGGCCGAGGATAACCTCATCCGGGTGACAGACCTGCCGACCCAGGTGATAAAAAGTGGCGGCACGGCCCCGATCAATGGGGAGATGCTGCTGCGTGACCAGGTGCGCCAGTTTGAGATTCGGGTGATCAAGCAGGCGATCGATGAGGCCGGTGGCGATAGGCGGATAGCGGCAAAAAAGCTGGGTCTGGGGTTGTCCAGCCTTTATCGTAAGCTGGAGGGGGCTGATGAGTAAGCATAATGAGAAGTTCCCTTGTTTGTGTGGAGGAAGGAGAAAGTAATGAAGCCAAGTCGTGTGGGTGGTGCCGCTTTGGTTCTACTACTATCAAGTGCCGCTTGTTTTGCGCAACCTGAACCGATTCCAGGTACAGCTGCTGTGGAGCCAGACCCCACAGCGGAAGCGATCTATCTACAAGCTATGGAGGCTGACCGAAACGGGCGAATGACCGAGTCCATTGGACTCTTTCAACGGGCTGCTAAAATGGGGCATCCGGGGGGGCAGGTGGGCTACGCCTACCTGCTGCACAAGGGGGGGTACTTTGAGGAGTCGTTTCGCTGGTACGAGCGAGCTGCCCAGCAAGGTGACGCTCTGGCCATGTTGAGGCTGGCGATGCAGTACATGAGTGGCGAAGGGGTGGAAAAGAGCTTCGGCAGGGCCGATGAGTGGCTGAATAAATCGGCTGAACTAGGTAATTTTCAAGCGATAGGATCTCTTTATGAGGCCTACCATAATGGCTCCATGGGGTATGATCAGGATAATGAGAAAGCCCTGTTTTGGTTAAATAGGGCCATAGAACAGGGAAGTTCTTACTACACTCGGATTCTTGCCGAGGCCTATCGAAATGGTGAGCTTGGGCTGGATATTGATAATCAACAAGCACTGGAGCTGTATCGAAGGGCAGCCTCACAGGGGGACCTTGAATCGATACGTTACCTCATTGCTGTATATACCGAAGGCTTGCTTGGTCAGTTGCCCAGCCAGGAAGAGGTAGAGCGGTGGGAGTCCATTAAGGAGAGTCTATGATGTTTTCGGGTCGGTTGGGTATTTATGCTCGTATCAGGGGGCTTGCTGGAGCCACGGCGGTGTTGATTTGGTCCTGTATGCCCCAGTCACTTTATGCGGCGGATGTGTTTTCAGGAAGTGAAATCTATCTGATGGAGTGCTCTCGTTGCCATGGAAACCAAGGGAGGGGGGATATGGCCGGAGGCATCGATCTCTCTTTAGGTGACGGGCTGCGAGTTAGCGATGAACAGCTTTTCAGGCGCATTGAGAACGGTAAGGGGGGCTGCCCCTCCTTCTTCGGCATTCTGGACGAAGAGCAGATTCAGGATGTAATTGCACATTTAAGGACACTGTATTGATGGATAGGGCTATGTCGGGCCTGATGGCCGTTGTAATAGCACTGCTGGTGAGTGGCTGCTCTGAGGACAGGAGCGAGGATGATGCCGGGCGTGTTAAGGCCGCGGCGGCCAGTTACGCAGTGCAGGAGACCTTTAACGTGGGTGAAAACGTCTTTGTGCGTTCCCTGGCGGTAGAGGAGGAGAGCTCCAGTCTCTGGGTGGGAACCTCCGTGGGGGTTAACCAGATATCCCTCACTGATTTCAGCCTGACCAACTCCTTCACCCGTAAAGATGGCCTGGCTAATGAATATGTCTTTGCCATCGGCATCGATCCCGATGGTTACAAGTGGTTTGGCACCAATGCGGGGGGGATGAGCCGCTACAAGGAGGAGGAGCCCTGGCGTACCTTCTTCCCCATGCACGGACTGGCAGACTACTGGATCTACTCCTTTGCCAATCATCCCGACGGTGGCCTGTGGATCGGCACCTGGGCCGGGGTGAACCGCCTCGACCGCAATACGCTGAAGATGGATACCTACGTCAAGGAGCTGGTCAATGAGTGGGTTTACGGCCTCGATGTCGATAGCCAGGGCCGTGTGTGGTTTGGCACTGAGGGTGGAGTTTCCCGCTTTGACCAGGTTTCCGGTGAGTGGGTCTCCTGGACCCATCAGGATGGCCTGGGGGCGGAGAATAAGGATGCGTTGCCCTTCAGCACCAACACGGGGCTGGGTACCCGTGAGCGTCATGACCTGGGGGTAATGGCAGCGGGTAAGGAAACCTATAACCCCAACTATGTGTTTGCACTCCAGGTGGCCGAAGACCAGAGCGTCTGGGTGGGTACCTGGGGCGGTGGTGTCAGCCGCTTTGTGGATGGACGTTGGAGTAACTACACCGTCGATGATGGGCTGATGGGTAACATCGTCTACAGCCTTATCCAGGCAAAGGATGGTGCCTTCTGGTTTGGCACCAATCGCGGGATCTCCCGCTTCGATGGTAAAAACTGGCAAAATTTTGGCCGTCATCAGGGACTGGTCAATATCAATGTGTATGCCCTTGCAGAATCACCGTCAGGCGATATCTGGGCAGGGACCCGGGGTTCTGTGGTCCGTATAGGGCAGACAGCGAAAGAAGCGCCCTGAGCCCGGTTGGCTACCCTAAGATGTTGTCGGCACGGGGTGTCGGCGCTAGATGCAGGAGTTGAGATGTGAGCTGGAAAATTAAGGCCGGGGTTGCCCTGGGAATGGCGGGTTTGGTGGCCATGGTACTGGTGAATAACAATCGCCCGCAGGAGTCGACCGAGCACACCCCGGTCAGTGCCGCAAAACTGCCGGCCGGGGCGACCCTTCCCCCCGGGCATATGCCTATTGAGCAGGGGCTAGGCATTGCCAGCACCACCCCTGTGGACCACCCGACCATTCCACAGGGTAAGTTCACCCAGTTTGAGATGGGGAACCGCAACGTGAAATCGATTCTACCAGTCGGGGAGTCGGTCTGGATCGGGTCATCGGGAGGAGCGCTGCGCTACGACCTGGGTAAAAACGATTATCAGCACTACAACACCCAGAACGGGCTCCTGGCCAACGGGGTGTTCAATATTGCCGAGGTGAATGGGAAAATCGCCGTGGGCACCTACGGCGGTGGCTTGTCGATTCTCGAAGACGAGGAGAAGGGGCGTTGGAAAATCTACAACGTACCGGAGGGGTTGGGTGATGCCTTTGTTTACGGTACCTTGCAGATGACTAACGGTGATATCTGGATCGCCACCTGGACCGGTGCCAACCGCATCAAGGGTGGGAAGCTGGATGACCCTGCCGCCTGGGAAGTGTATACGGTTGAAAATACCGATGGTGGGGTCCCCAACGACTGGGTGTACGGGTTGGCCGAAGGACTCAATGGCGATCTGTGGATGGCGACCGAAGGTGGGCTGGCGTTGTACCGCGATGGGCAGTGGAAGAACTGGCGCCACGCCGATGGCCTGGGTGCCCCCTACGAGCTGATGGAGAAGCAGAACCCGGTTAGAACCGACCCTGCCCAGTTTTCGGAGCATCACGCCCGGCAGAAGATCGAGATGGGCCTGGAGGGTGTGAGTACGGCCTATAACCCTAACTATATTATCTCGCTGGTGGTGGATGATGAGGGCGTGGTATGGGCGGGAACCTGGGGGGCGGGGCTGAGCCGCTTTGATGGCGAGCGCTGGACCACCCTGACGATGGACGATGGCCTGCCCAACAACCACATCTTCGCTCTTTATATAGACAGCAAGAAGCGTCTGTGGGTGGGGACCAGCAAGGGGCTTGCGCGGCGAGAGGCCGATGGCAGCTTCAGGGTCTTTACCCGAGCCGATGGCCTCTACTCCGATGCGGTCTTTTCAATGAGTGAGGAGAGTGAGGGGGTGTATTGGATCGGTAGTTTCGGTGGGGTGGCGCGCATCACTTCGCTCGATTAAGCGGCAGGTTACCCGTGTGCGTTATTTCCGTCTGTGCTATTAATGTAGGGACCCCCCTCCGCCCTAACGGTGGGGGTGGGTAGCCGACAGGAAATACCTTCTTTATGGTTCAGCAGACAGAGCAGCTCAGTTCCGGTGATTCCAAAATGCTGTCGATGCATAAGCAGGTGGGTAAGATCTGCCTGCTCACCAGTGGTTTTGCATTGCTGGGAATTGCCCTGTTGCTGCTATGGATGCTTTACAATCTTCCCCAGGGCTATCAAGCCCTGGGGGTTGAGCTGCTGGAGGCTCAACGAAACCTGCCCTGGCTGATGTCGCTGACCGCACTGATCCTGGTGTTGGGAGCCGGAGTGACGACCTGGCTGATCGGGCTCTACTCCAGCTTTCGGGTGGCCGGTCCCCTTTATCGTTTTGCCCGCAACCTGGAGATAAAGTATCGGCACAGTAATGAGCCTATCCTGAGCATTCGACGGGGGGACGCCCTGCAGAATGAGAGCGATGCCCTGATGGAGACCATTGAGCGGCTGCAACGTCATCAGGATGCGCTGATGGATGATGTCAGTGAGCTGCAGAAACAGCTGCGTCAGTCCGGGGGTGAAGATCTGTTGCAACCCGTCATTGACCAATTCGTTAGCCAGATTGACCCCATCAAGGTTTAAACCGCCTCGTTTTTTCTCTCCTCTGCTGGTACAAACGCCCGCGCACCCTTTTACCGCTTTGCCGCCCTGTTCGGTTTCCCACTGCTGGGAAGAAGTGGTCGTTATCCTAGGAATGGGTTTTCCCAAAAAACAGAAAATAGATTCCCAATCCGGTCCTTTTTTCCAGTAAATAGACTTCCCGGACGTTTCTTGTCCCGAAAGGGGGGAGGGTGAATTGGCAAAAAAATCACGTAGGTGTTTTTTGTTATTTTTAAACTATTGATATTTAAAAAGATTATTTTTTTTGATGGGCTAATTTGTTTTTTGGTGGTAGCAGGTTGCGAAGTTGGCACAACATTCGCTTTGTTAGGGGTGAAGTCGAGAGAAATCTCGCGTAGTTAGCAAAATCGATACGCCGTGAAAGAATTAGAATGAGGACGAAAGTCATGTTCAAGTCAATGACCAAAAATATAGGGTTGGCCGCTCTCGGTGGCGCCCTGCTGGTTGCCAGTGCAGCAACCTTTGCCGGAATCTCCGGGACCAAGCATAACTTAGGTAGTGGTGGTGTTGTTGGTAATAACCTGTTTGATGGTACTGCAGAGATCTGCGTGTTCTGTCACACCCCGCACGGCTCCGATACCTCGGCTCCCGTGCCGCTGTGGAACCGCAATATCAACAGTTCACCTACCTACACAACCTACGCAACCCTTCAGACTAGCTCTTTGCAGGGCAAGGAAGCTGCCATTGGTTCCGTCTCCCTGGCCTGTCTCTCCTGCCACGACGGTACCCAGGCAATGAATTCTGTGATTAACGCTCCAGGCTCTGGTGGTTATAACGCAACTGGCTCTCCAATGGCCGGAACCTGGGATGGTACCACTGTGGGGAGCGCGAATGGACTCCTGCTCGATGGGATCACCAAAATCGGTACCGATCTGCGAGATGACCACCCGATCAGTATCCAGTACGCTGGTGGAGGATTTCTCACGACTTCTTGTACCGGCGGTGACGGTGCGCTTTGTTCTAACACTATGCTGAGTACGTCCGGTTTCAATCTGCCCCGTATGGCTATCGCCAACAGTAATCCTGTTTGGTGGGTGGATAACGCACAGGGTGCTGGCACGGACAATGCTCGGAACAAGGAGGATATTCAGCTCTACACTCGTACCGATCTGTCTGGAGACAGTAATGCCCAGCCATTCGTTGAGTGTGCCAGCTGTCACGATCCGCACACTAGCAACACAACCTTCCTTCGTATTGAGAATACCGGAAGTAATGTGTGTCTGAGTTGCCACGATAAGTAGTCGCTTCTGACGAAGCAAGCAAACCGGCTAATGGCCGGTTTGCTTGCTTTAACGGTGTTGGTTTTCTTGCGTTTGCTTCGGGAGTATGCTGCTCCTTTTAAGGTGTAAGGGGGGTATCCGGTGTTGAGAGGTTTAAGGTTCTGGGTGACAAAAAAAAGGGCCGCCTGGCGAGTTTGCGCTCTCTGCTGTTTGGGGGCTGCTCCAGCTTGGGGGCAGCAGTGCGTGCAGCAGAACGGGGATAATGCGCCCGAGGGTGTCAAAGTCGCTGCGACGGTGAACGGGATGGAGATCGGCGATATCGAGCTGCGTGCCTCGGAAAGTTTGACCGCCAGGGAGCGCTATTATCACTTCTCCGTGCCAGAGGGGGATGAGGGCGGCTTCAGGCGAGAGGTGCTTGATCTGTTGGTAGACTCAAGACTGCTCGCAAAGGAAGCGCTAAAGCGAGGCCTGACTGTGGATGATCCTTCCATCCAGGCGAATCTGGCTAACCTCGATGGGCAATATGGAGATAACCCTGCTTGGGAGGCGCAGCGCGCTAACATTTTGGCCTTTCACCAATGCCGGCAGGAGCGCATTCAGCTGGTGAAACAGCTTGAATCCCAAGTAAAGGAAGCGGCTTCTGTTACCCCGGAGGAGGTAAAGGCCTATTACCTCAGGCATCCGGACAAGTTTACCTCGCCGGTTCAGCAGCGGGTATCGGTGATTCTGCTAGCGGTTGCCCCGTCAGCCCCCTCTGCCCGTTGGCAGGAGGTGGGTGAGCTTGCCCAAACCCTTTACATGGCCCTTGAGGAAGGGGGGGATTTCGCCAGTTTGGCGCTGGAGTATTCCGGCGACCCCTCAGCCGAGCGGGGTGGGGATATGGGTTTTATTCACCAGGGTATGTTGGGTGAAACGGTAGAAGAGGCACTGGATGGGGCTGAGGTCGGTGACCTGCTTAAGCCGATCCGGTTGCTGGAGGGGTGGCTGATCATCCGTCTCGATGAGCGGAATCCCCAGAAGTTGAATGCGCTTGCCGACGTTTATGATCGTGCGGAGGCTCTGGCGAAAAGGGAGCAGGGAGAACAACGTTGGATGGAGCTGATAAAGCGGTTGCGCAGCCAGAGTGATATTTCACTGAGTGAAGAGTATCGGCAGCCTGCAGGTGTTGCTGCTGGTGCAGAGGAGCCGCCGGAGCCCACCAGGGGTGAGCCCGGCTCCTAAGGCCTTTTCAGGCCTGCAGTTGAGGCTCTTGAGCATTATATGGAATCGACCGGTAGGGGAAGGCGTTGCTTGAAGCGGTGTGTCGCCACCATATTGCCCTGTCTTTTGCTTCTCGGGGTCTCCCTTGAGGCCCACTCTGCCGTTTATATGTCCAATCCGGGGGTTCGTTTCGGTGGCTCTCTGGGGCTCAGTCATCGGGAGGAGCGCAGCCGTTCCGACTCAGCGGGGACTCGTACCAACAGCGGGACGGAAGAGGAACTGAATCTGCGGGCAGTCGCCCAGAGCGCTGGCTATGTGTGGAGGCCCTGGTATTCAAGGTTGCTAATGAACGGTGACTTTACCCTCAGTCTGCTTGAGTCTCAGGGGGACTATAAAAACTCCTCTGCCTCACTGACCGGCAGCGGTGAGACCCTTTTTTCCCTCTACCCCACCAGCCGATTTCCTTTTACCGCCACTCTTGGGTTGAAATCCAGCGAGCGGCGCCGTTCCTTTGGGGAAAACGACTCTCTTACCACGCTGTCGCTTGGTCTGGAGCAACGATATCGAACTCTGGGTCATGACATTTACCAGGGGGAGTTGTATGCGGAGACCAACGATAGTCGCAATGATGGTATCGAGCAGCGCTATCGCCTGGCACTGTCTGCCGACAACAGTTGGTCTGAGCACCATGCGCTGAAGAGTAGTTACAACTTTACGCGTCGGGACAGCTCTCGCCTCAAGGTGGCTGATAGGAGGGGCCTGATCGAGCAAACCGACACCAGCCGTTTTTTCTCCCGTTACCGCTTTAATCCGCAAGCCAGTTTTTCCAATGAGTCTTTTCTCTCCCTCTTTGATGAGGAGCAGCGATACGCTAACCGCACAAGAACCGAACGTGATTGGCAGCAGAACAACAGCCTGTTGTGGCGTCCCCTGAAGTATAAGCGTTGGCGCCTCAGCGGGTTTGGCCGCCTGGCAACCCGTGAAGTAGATACCTCGGATGGAGGGGGGGCGAAGCGCGATACCCTCGATCTGGGGACGGGGGTCAGTTACGATTACTCTACCGCCCTGCGTTTCGATGGCCAGCTGAGTGTCGGGGGCAGGCGGGATAATGAGCAAACCTATGCCACCCACAACGAACGGTTGGGGGTCTCCTACCGCCCGGTCGCGATTCGCTGGCGTACCTACGACTATAACCGCTTCGCCCGCGCATCGGTGCGAAACTCAAGAGAGGAGGATGGCAGCTCCCAGCAGCTTGCCGGCAGCCTGGGTCATGCGTTAACCCGGGAGTTTAACTTCAGTTTTGCTGAGGATACGCGGATGCAGTTCGACCAGCAGTTCGCCTCCAACTTTGACAGCAGAGCTGACAGTACTGATGATAAGTCGGTGATACACCGCGTGAGTCTTACCTTCCGCCGGGTCGAGCCCGGGGTCTCCTCCTTTTTGCGCACCTCTGTGGAGGATCAGCGCGCCTTCGATGTGCTGGAGGCCGATATCAAAGAGGCGCAGCGCTACTACCTTCAGGTAAATCGCACCTCCACTCTCAGCCGTTACCGGAACTGGGAGGCGGATATGACCCTGGAATATCTGGATGAGTTGCGTGAAAGTGGAGAGAATATCAGCCGTAGCTATGCCCGCGGTTATGTCTCTTATGTGGATAACCGCCTGTTGAATGTTCGAAGTCTGTCGTTTCGCTCTTCGTTGCGCCTCAACAAAAAATATGAGACTCGATCCGGCGGGCGTGATCAAAACCTTTTCGATGACGAGGATGAGTACGAGGCCAGCTGGGAGAATCGGCTCACCTATCGAGTCGGGCGGTTGGAGCTCAATAGCGATTTAACCGCCTTTAAGCGCGATGGAGGGGAGGACTACAGGTTCAATGTTCGCGCCCGCCGCTACTTTGGGGACTTCTAAGCTCGATTCCACTCTCTGGGGATGCTTCCCGAATTTGGGAGTCACTGAGCCTCCGAGAGAGGCGCTGGATTGGACACCTCTGCTCCCGTTAACCTCCCCCAACTCATTGTCTGTGCGCAAGTTTGTGACGAAGCAGCCATCCGTGCCGCCGCTTTTTATGTGAACTGGCACTCATATTGCTTATTAAGTGATCTAGGATTCTGCCCGGCGAGTTGGGGCGAAAGGACGCGTTTGTTTTTACTAGATGAGGTATGCGCAATCACCGGTTGTGTGAGCGCGTAGGAAACAGGAACCGGCCAAGCTGGCCCATAGATTTGTGACCATAGAGATGACACAGAAGAACGCCTTGGGGATTTTTAGACGCCTGTTGCTGGTGTTGCTGACGGCGACCGTAGTGGGAGGCTTTATCGGGCCTGCCAATGCTGAGTACGGCGATATCGTGATTAATAACTACTCCGATGGCGCGGGTATGCGCCCCGCGGTTTTTCCGCACTGGTTTCACCGTATTCGCTTTCGTTGCAAAGTGTGCCACGCCGACCTTGGATTCAAGTTCCAGGCGGGCGGTAACGACATCAACATGCTCAAGATCATCGACGGCCAGTTCTGTGGCGCCTGCCATAACGGTGAGATCGCCTGGTCGGTAGAAAACTGCAACCTGTGTCACTCGGGTACGCCGGGTACACCGACCCAGGTTCACCAGAGCACTGTGCAGCAGTTGGTTGCTCCCAAGCCAAAAGCGACCAAGTAACAGGGGTAGTAGACGTGAAAAATTTCAATATTGAACTGGGTAAATCCCTGGTAATGGTTCCCGTCCTGGTCCTCGGGCTGATGGGCAGTGCACAAGCGGCTGATACGGCTAAAGGTAAAGAAATTGTTAATGCCAACTGCGCCGGCTGTCACGGTGTTGGTGTTATGGGAGCCCCGAAAATTGGCGACAATGCCGACTGGAGCAAGCGAGTGGCCCAGGGCTTTGGTGCCTTGGTCGATAACGCCGTCAATGGTAAAGGCAATATGCCCGCCAAGGGTGGCAACCCCGCGTTGAGCGCCGGGGATATTGAAAATGCGGTTGCCTTCCTGCTTGAGGATGCCAAGGTCAAACTGAGCGATAAGCAAAACACCAAGCCAACGGTTGCCAAGGCGGCAGAAGCCAAGCCCAAAAAAGAGGCCGCAGCGGCCCCCAATGCCGAGGCTAATGCACAGCCAACGGCGGCCGCCAACGCTGCTGGCGCTGCCAAGAAGAAGCCGGTGAACACGTTTAACCGCCTGATGAAGTCGCGCGCCGAGTGGAACCCACCTCCTTTTGAAGATGGCATTCACGATCCGGAAAACGAGGACGTGTACGCTCTGCAGCAACCCAAGGAGGCCTTCGCTTCCATGCCCTCTAACGCCTTTGGTAACCATGTTGACTGGGTAAAGGCGCTGGAAAACGGCGATATCAACCCGCGTTTCGACCGCATGGATCCTAACAAGAAGCCGTTCGTGATGGATCTGAATATTGTGCGTGAGGTGAAGGGATCAATGCCCAACGTGGTATACCCTCACAAGCAGCACACTGAGTGGTTGGATTGCTCCAACTGCCACCCTGCGATCTTCATCCCCAAGAAGGGCGCCAACCAGATCAGCATGGCGTCGATCCTGATGGGTGAAAAGTGTGGTGTATGCCACGGTAAGGTCGCGTTCCCTGTGTCTGAGTGCCGTCGTTGTCACTCACAGAAGAAGTAATGAACCATGTTTTCAGGCTCTATCACTCTTCGTTGGTTGTTGCTTCCGCTTTTAGCGGGGGCATTGACGGTCAGTGCTGTACACATTGCAGCAACGGACAACGATGAAGCGGCTGCGCGCCAGAAGCTGCAGTTGGTGCAGAGCATGATGCAGGGCAGTGAAAAAATCCAGGCCATTGAGCAGAGCGATAATGGCGGGGCCAAGTCACTGCTCTCAATGGCTCGCCAGACCATGCATGCCGCCGAAATACAGCTTGAACTGGGGGCCTACAAACAGGCTGCCCAGTTGGCCAATGAAACGCTGCGGCTGCTGTCTGGGGCGACCGGTCGTATCACTCAAAAGCCGCAGCAAGTGACGAGCGGTGAGTATCTGGCCCTGCGCGAAAGCATTCTGGCATTTATTGGTTCGCTCGAAAATCAACCATCTACTCCCGGTGTTCAGGAGCGACTGGCACAGGTTCAGGAGCAGCTCGACCTGGCCCAGCAGCAGCGAGCATCGGGTGAGGGGTTGAAAGCGCAGGAGACCCTGTACCTGGCCTATAACTCCTTGGTTAACTTTATCTCCGAGTTAAGGGATAAGCAGACGGTGGTGCATAGCCTGAACTTTACTTCACCCTCCGAGGAGTATGAGTATGAGCTGCGGCGCTTGAAGAGTTACCAGGCGCTGCTACAGATGACACGATCAAGCGGCAAGAGTACCGCCAGTGATGATAAAATATCGGAGTATCTCAAACTGGCAGAGACTAAGCGGGCACAAGCACTAAGCTTTGCCGAGAGTGGCCAGATGGAACAGGCTATTGACAGCCTGGAGGGTGCAGCGAAAGAGATGTCGCGCGCGCTTCGTACGGCCGGTGTCATGGTTCCCTAATCGTTTGCTATTTGATAATTCGAGACAACTGATGAACAAGTCAACACCCTGTAGATCATTGATCAAGTCGCTTTCCCTTGCCTCAGCGACACTGTTTTCGGTTGCCCTGAGTGTCGGGCTGGCTGCCCAGCCCTTGATGATTGCCCAGGCGGGAAGCGATCCGCGCATGGGCTTCGCGAGCAACCTGATCTATCGCTCCACCGCAGCGCAACAGATTGAAGCCAGTAACGACCCCAAAGCTGCCGAGCTTCACCAGCGCGCCAAAAGCCTCTATGAGCAAGCCCAGGAGCTTGAGGGGGAGGATTCCAAGAAGGCATTGGACGAAGCCCTCAAGGTGATGTTCGAAGCCGTTAAGTCCGCCGAGCCTGCCGAGGTTCGAGAAGCCAAAGACAAAGCTGACTACGACAAGAAGCTGGAAAGCGTACAGGCGCTGTTGAAAGCTTTTGATGCCGTCGCTGCTGAAAAAAAGGCGGATAAAATCGCCAAGCAGACCCATGCCGAGGTGGACAACCTCATTGTCAGTGCGCAGCAGCTGCATGATCGTAAGTTGTTCACCCAGGGCAAGGGGGTGCTCGAAGGGGCGTTGAATACGATCAAGACCAATATTGAAGGGCTTCGCGGTGGGGATACCCTGGTGCGCAGCCTGAACTTCGCGAGCAAGGAGGAGGAGTACCACTACGAGGTGGATCGTAATGATACTCACCAGATGCTGGTTAACGTACTGCTCAAGGAAAAGCGCGAAAAATCACCCTCGATTGCACAGGCCGTCGACGCCGCACTTGAAACAGCCCTTGGCTTTAGAGAGAAAGCAGAGGCGCTGGCTGCTGATGGCAACTATCAGGAGGCGATTGACCAACTCGACCTTTCCACCAAAGAGTTGGTAAAAGCGATTCGACGGGGCGGTGTTTACATACCCGGTTAAGTCTGCCTGAGGGGCGCCTGTAAGGCGCCCTCGCCATTTTACCGGCTGCCTGATTGACCCGCGCAGCCCCCTGTTTTAATGTGCTATCCATCAAGGATTGATTTCAGGAGAGCATCTGGTGTTGTCCCAGCTTGTCCATTCGTTAAACACGCACTTCCATCTCGCCGACCTGATTGCGGCAAAGAACCACTCCGACGACTTTAACTACACCCGAGCCGGCTATATTGCCCGTCGAGTCCGGGTACTGACCTTTTCCTTCGCCCTGCTCGGTATCCTCTGGATTCCTGTCGACCTGGCAACGCTCAGCGGTGACTATGCATTTTCGATTACC
The DNA here is from genome assembly GCF_003864255.1 of Aestuariirhabdus litorea. Classification (NCBI taxonomy): domain Bacteria; kingdom Pseudomonadati; phylum Pseudomonadota; class Gammaproteobacteria; order Oceanospirillales; family Aestuariirhabdaceae; genus Aestuariirhabdus; species Aestuariirhabdus litorea. Next base: position 2,029,037 of record NZ_QWEZ01000001.1, on the reverse strand, counting down.
ATCGCCCGGGTGGTGTTGGCCGGTGCCCTGTTGGTGATTGGACTATCCAGCTTCAAGCTTCGGTCACTCAATCAAAATCGAGTATTGCTCGGGTTGTTGCTGCTGGCGTTGGGCGGCTTCTATTTTTATGCCCAGTGGGTTCTGGGAGAAGCGGGTCGGCAAGGGTTCGCGATGGGATACTCGTTTTTGCCTTTTGTGTACATCGCTGCCCTGACCATCTTCCCCCTTAGCCTGCGTGAGGGGTTTGTTGCCGGGGTGCTGGTCCTGGTTTGGCTGGTATTGGCGCACCTGATGCGCGGCGGCTTAATGACCACTCCGGCCCTGCTCGACTTCTGGTTGATCTCTCTGCTGATGATGATCGCGCTATGGGCCCAGGCAAGCTACCTTAACCTTCTTCTGCGACTCTACCGCCAGGCGACCACGGATCCCCTGACGGGGCTTTTCAACCGTGCCATGCTGATGAGCAATATGGAGCTGGCCATCTCTGAAGCCCAGCCCGATGAGCACTTTGCCATATTGATGTTTGACCTGGACTACTTCAAACGTATCAATGACACCTACGGTCACATGACCGGTGATGAAGTGCTGCGCGAGTTTGCCAAGCTGGTCAAAGCTCACCTGCGCCCCACCGATGTGGTGGGTCGCTATGGAGGGGAGGAGTTTGTTGCCCTTTTACGTGACGTGGATGAGCAGCAGGCCCAGAAGATGGCCGAACGGCTTCGCCAGGCTTGTGAGCTGCATCCGATCAAAACCCCGGGTGGCGAGACGCTGAACTTCACCACCAGTATCGGGGTCACCCTGAGCGGGCCGGGCAATAGCATCCAGAGCCTGCTCGAGAAGGTGGATGACCTGCTTTACGACGCCAAGCACAATGGCCGTAACCGGGTAACCTTCGTCTCTATGGCTGCCTGACCCTCGGGTCTCCTACGTCCTTGCGTGGGAGCCCGGCAGCGGGAGCACACCTATGATATTTAACGCCATTACCCGCATTGGTCGGCGGGGTTTGCTGGCCGACCTGGTGGTTGCCACCTTCCCCCTCCTGATGCTCACCCGTGCGTTGCAGGTGGACGCCAACTTTGGCGGCATGACCGATTGCCGTACCTGCTTTGCCTGGGCGGCCATTGCCAGCGATAGCGGCCTGTTTGTATTGCTTTTGCTGCTCTACGGCATGCTGTTGGTGACGCCGGGGAGAGCTCTGCAACTGCTCCTGAAACTGCTGATGTTGGGGCTGCTGCTGCTCTATCTGGTGGACCTGATATTGCTGGATATGATGGCGATCCGCCTCAACTTTTCGGAGGCCCTGAAATACGCAACAGCCATTGGGCCGACCTACGACATTGTGCGGGGGTATATCGCTGAGGCGAGTCCGCTGTTGTGGATCTCGGCGGCACTCGGGGTTGTGTTGGTGGTTGCTTTCCTGCTGGCGCCGGTCACCGCGGGCCGCTGGCGCTGGCGTGCCCTCGGCCTCTGTGGCGGCCTGGCGGCCCTGCTGTGGCTTTTTGTTCCCCGTGTGGCCTACGTTCACTCCTGGGGGTATGAAAATGTAGTGCAGGTGAACCTCTCCAGTGGCGTCATGGTTGCCTACAGTGACCCTTTCATCGCCGAGCTTAAGGAGCGCAATGAGTCCCGCGATGCCCTCGCCTGCCGGGATACTCCTGCGCCCGCGTCGCGCCCCAACATCGTCCTGGTGATACTGGAGTCCTTCTCCATGCACCACAGTAACTTCTTCTCCGGGCTAAACGATTTCACCCCGCAGCTTGATCGCATCGCCCGTGAAAACCGGGCCCACACCAACTTTCACGCCAACGGTTTCACCACCGAGGCGGGCCTTTTAGCGCTACTTACCGGGCGTATCTCCCTCCCCATCGTTGAGGAGAACAACCTGGGAGCGGGGGTCAGTTTTCAGGGGGGCTTTAACCTCGAGGAGACCCTGCCCAAGCGGCTCAGGTCGGAGGGTTACTACAGCGCCTTTCTCACCAGCGGTGACCTGGGGTTTCTCGATAAGGAGGCCTGGCTGAAAAGCATCGGCTTCGACCACACCGAAGGTCACCAGCAGCGCTTTTATCGCAACTGGCCCCGCTTTCACTTTCAGGCGGCCCCTGACCGCGCCCTCTATCTGCGCTCCCAGCGGGTGATAGAGGCCCTGGAGCAAAGGGATAGACCCTTCCTGGCGGTGATTGAGACGGTCAGTACCCATCTCCCTTTTATCAATCCCGAAACCGGCGAAAGGAGCGAGGCCGCCGCCCTCGCGTATGCCGACAGGGCTCTGGGAGAATTTTACGACCGCATGGTGCGCAGCGGTTACTTTACCCGCGGAGGGGTGATGCTGATTGTCTCGGACCACCGCACCATGACCCCGATCTCACCGGGGGAGCGGGAGCGGTTTGGTGACCGTGCCGAGTCGCTGGTTCCCCTGGTGGTGGTCGACCCGGAGCGGGCCAGCAAGGGGATCGACACCGCCCTCGGCCAACAAACCGATCTGGTTGAATCCCTGCTGGGGCGCGTATCGGGCCGCTTGTGCCCATCGTTTTTCGGGAGCGACCTGTTCGACCCCGCCAGCAGTGCGGATTGTGTCTTTCATGGCTCGGGGGTGGTGAAGGAGCGGGTGTCAGTGCTGTGCAGCGGGGCACCCGCTGCGGTGGTGCGCCTCAACGGTGACGATACCGCCTTCGAGGGGAAGGCTCCAGCCCGGGGGCAGTTAATACTCGATTACCTCAACAGCGAGCGGCTGCGCCGGCTGAGCGGGCGCTATAACCTCAACTAGGTCTTCCCGCTCGCTACACCGCCCCTTTATGGGGCACCTGGTTGATAAAGGGGATACCGAAGAAGGTCATGAAGGAGATGGCGAACACCAGGATCGCCAGCATGGCCGAGTAGAGTGGCTGTGGCCGGAAGGTGACCCGGCAGTGCAGCGTAAAGGCCAGCAGCAGCCAGCTGGCAAAGGCCCAGGTCTCGAGCGGATCCCAGGCCCAGTATCGACCCCAGGCCTCCTGTGCCCAGATGGCGCCGGCCACCAGCATCAGGCTGTCGAAGATCAGTGCCAGCAGGATAAAGCGGTAGCTCAGCTCATCCAGCGAACGGTTGTCGGGTAAGCGGGCAAAGTTCTCCTTGATAAAGGCCCCTTCTCGCAGCAGCACTACCATAGCCAGCCCGAAACTCACCAGCAGCGCCCCCATAAACACCTTGCCGAAGCCGATGTGGACGTACAGCCAAACGGTCTGGTAAGTGGTGGGCAGTATGCTGTCGTGATCGGGCATCATCATCATCCACCCCATCATCATAAAGAGTACCGGTAGGACAAAGACGGCGATGGGGCGAATGGCACGGATACGCCAGTAGACGATCGAAAAGAAGAGGGTCAGGCTCCAGATATTGCTGGAGAGAATCTCGAACATGGTATTGAAGGGGCCATGCCCCAACCGCTCCCAGCGCAGGCCAATGGCCAGCGTCTGCAGCAGCAGGCCCAGCAGCATTAAAGCCAAAACAGTGCGCTCCGGGCGGCGTTTGAATACGGTGGCGATGATGGCGGTGCAGCCTCCGGCCACATACACCATCAGGCTGGCCCATAGCAGCAGGGTTTCATTAGGCATCGTTGGGCTCCTTCGTGTATTCCGGTTGATCCGCCCTGTTCCAGGGGGTTGAGGTTACTCGCTCCCATAGGTACCAGCCCAGAAACCCGATGGCAAGCAGGCAGGTGGCCAGCAGCCAGGGGATGGTCCAGTCATAGAACACCTCATAGCCGATCCAGCGGTGCAGGGATTCAAAGCGGAGCTGGCCGCCGGGCAGCAAAAGCGCCTCTCCTTCCTGTAGGGGGTGTCGTTGCTGTTGATGGCGAACCACCAGCTGGTAACGCTCCGGCACCCTGAATTCCGGGTAGAAAAAGCTTTTGCGGGGGCTGAGGATCTCCAGCCCGGTCCAGATCGGTTCGCCGTTTGGCAGTGTCCACTCCAGCCCCTGACCATCCGGCTCGCTGATGATATCGGGAAAATCGACGCCGCCAAGCACCTCAGCACTGCCGTTATCCGGAACCCATCTCAGGAGGGCGGTAAAGCCGAGGTTGAGGGAGACACCCAGACGGTAACCCTCAACATTTAAGGGGGTTGTATCATCGATGTAGATGGGCGCACCGGTGCCGGGCTGGTAGAGCAGGCTGCGGGTGGTACCGCGGCGGCCTTCCTCATCAAAACGCGCCTCGAACCCCCCCTGAATCGGCCCCTCAGCCAGCGGCAAGGGGCTGATCCAGGGGTGCAGCGGGCCCTGGTGCAGGACGCCATCCAGCTGCTCAAAAGCCTCTCCCTCAATCAGTGTGGCCCACCCCTTGAGGTAGGTGGCTCGGCTCAGGGCCAGCAGGACCAGCAGCGTCAGCAGCGCCAGGTGAAAAAGCAGCAGGGGCAGGCTGCTGCGTATCTTTTCCTTCACCAAAATAGCGCTTACCAGATTCAGCCCCAGCAGGCCGATGGCCGGTGCCAGCGCCGGTGTGGCATCCACCTCAAACTGGATAACCAGCGCCACGCCCCCTCCCAACAGTACCAGGGCCACCAGGGTAAGCCGCAGGGAAGCGAGGAAATCAAGCGGACGGGTCAGCACATTAGCTCTCATATCTCAGCTCGGTATAGGGCCACGCTGGTCCCGTGGCTCTATACCGAGCTCTGCTCAGTAGCCGGCGTTGCGGCGGGCACACATGGTGTCTTCCATGGTGGGCTTATCGTAGCAGTGGCCCTCGCCCCAGCGGCCGCTGCGGGCAAACCCCTGAAGTCTTAATCGGGCGTTCACGTAGTAGGGGGGGTTATTGTAGCCTTCATTATTGTTGAACCCGCCGGGGCGGATGCTGACGCGGCTGCCGGCCTCGATGGGTTGGCCGATGGTGCACAGGCCGCTGGGGCCCCTGACCCCGTAGATGTTACGGTCGATACTACGGCAGATCGCTTCCGGGCCGATATCCTCCAGGTTCACCAGAAACGCCTTGTTTTTCCAGCCGTGCACCACCGCCACGTGGCACCAGGTGCAGACCATATCCACCTCGACGGCGGAGGCGTGGAAGGTGTGGCCGTTGCCGCCGGGGTCTTTGTCGCAAGCGCTGCCTACCCCATCGTTGGAGCAACCCAGGCTGGAGCCGAAGCCACTGCTGCCGCCAAGGCCTTCGGTACCACTACCCCGGTACTGGCCCTCGTAGTGGCATTTGAAACAGAGCCCCCGGCCACCGACGGTGGTTAGGTCCTGGCCGATCCCGCGCTTCATCACGCCGCGCAGGATAAAGTCGTTGTTGGAGCCGTGGGGGCCCCAGGGTTTGGTGCCCGGGGTGGAATTTTCCGTGGTCCCGTTACTGGCCCCGTGGCAGTCGGTGCAGTACATGGTCTGGTTGCCGACGTTGTTGTCCCAGGGGGCGCGCCAGTTGAGGCGGTTGGCGCCCCGGGTCAGAGGGGTTCGGCCGGTTGGTGCCATTACCGGGTGCCAGCTGCGGTGGTTGTTGGTGTTGAAGGTGGCGCCAGCATCGGTACCGTTAGAGACCTGCCCCTGGTGGGTGCTGGGCGCCTGGAACTCCATCGCCTGGTTGGTGTAGTACAGGAAGTCCGTAGTGGCGGCTCTTGTGCCTGGTGTGCCGGTACTGGGTGTCCCCGGTGCGCCCAGCGCGGGTCGGGTCGGACTTTCCGGGTAGCCATCATCCTGGTAGGCGTAGTTGGAGTGACACTTGAGGCAGATCTGGTATTCGGCGGTGACCCGCTCGTTGCCGGTGCCGTACTTGATCTTGAAGCGAATCGGCATCGCATCCGGGGTGCCGAACTTGCGCCCGTTGGGGCCGCTGTTGTAAACCGGCTCTACGCCCCAAGTGCCGTAGAGAACCCCGGAGATCTCGTTGGTGTGGTTGGTGCTGTCGGTGTGCTCGTGGGTGCCTTGCCCCGGGGTGCCACCGCCATCCCACTTGCTATTGCTAAGCATGCGGTGGGGGTTGTGGCAGTCGGTACACTCGACGTGGCGGTTGTTAAGGTTGCCGTAACCCAGTGCCAGGTTGCCGTTACTGTCCTCCCCACTGGCGTCCAGGTCGACATCCCCCTCAAAGAAGTCCGCATTGGTAATATCGTGGGTTTCCACTCCGGCGGCCTGTTGGCTGCTGCGAATGGGCATGGCGCGGTTACTAAGCTCAAACTCATCCTTGATGTTGGGGGCGGTTGTGCCCACTTTCAGGGCGTTGGTGTTGTCATCGGCCCGGTGGCACTGGTAGCAGGTTTCCTCCAGGGCGGGGTTCCCGCCCTGCTTGGCTTGCTGAGCGGCGGGGGTATCGTCGGTCCCTTCGCGCAACAGGCGACGGGATCCCTCCACCGTGTGCGTGTCGTGGCAGTTTAGGCAGGCGGCTTGCCATACCCTCAGGTCGCGTGGGAAATCGCGCATATCGGCAGACCAGATACGGTACTGGTCATCAGCGGTGTTGGCTGCGTGAACTGAATTGGCCCAGGTTTGCCCCAGTTTGTCGTGGCAGGCCAGGCAGACAATATCGTTATCCTCATCAAAATCACCCCCTACGGGCGCATTCATCTGGTAGCGGCGAGTTCTCAGGAACTTGATGTTGTTGGGGTCTTCGGTGGCCGCAATACTGGTACCCGCGGGCAGGTCTTGGCCCGATACGTGGGGGTCGTGGCAGCTGGTGCACTGCACCTTGCCATTTTTGTCCAGTGGCGTCAGGGGGTGGCGCACGCTCGGGTCGCTGCTTTTGGGGTCCGGGGTCCTGATGTGAGTGCCATCCGCGTCTTGTGGATCCCGCAGCTCACCATCGGCCGCCGCCAGTCGACCACCGACCTTGCTGCTGTCGAAGTCGAAGGAGATCGGGTGGTCGTTGCGCAGGTCGGTGCCCAGGTTGCGGGTAAAACCGGTGTTGAGCCCCAGACCCGAGGGCATGACACCCCCTGCGCCGGTGCCGCTCATGCTGATGCTGACGTTGGTGTTGCCCTCGAGGACATTGACGTTGCCGATCGCCAGGGTGCCGTCGTGGCAGGAAAGGCACAGCTTGGACGCACCACCGGGGTTGGCGTCCACATTGGCCTGCATGGAGCTGGAGTCGTATGTGATATAGGTCTCGTTGGAGAGGTTACGGTTCCAAAGTGGTCCTTCGGCGTTGAGGTTGGCGCCGTGGGGCGTGTGGCAGAAAGCGCAGATCTGGCTTTCGCCGGTGGCCTTGACCTCTCTGGGGTCCGTTGCCTCTGGATAGGCGTTGGAGAGGTTATGCTTGGTGCTGCTGATATCCGCACTTCGAGGCATATTGGGAGAGGGGGCGGCGACTGCGTTGGCACCCCAAAGGAGCAAAAGCAGCGGTAGGCTTGCTGCTTTTACGATATGACTCATACCTCGATTACTCATTACCGCTCCCCAAATACTGAAAGATGGCAATACGCCCATTCATCATATCAGCAATGTATATTTTATCCGTGCTGTCTACCCAAATGCCCGCTGGCAGGAAAAAATGGCCAGCTTCAACGCCTGTTCCACCTATGGGTAAGAGAAACTCACCTTTAGGGCTAAAGACCAACAGGTGATCAAAGTAAGACTCCATGGCATAGATATTTCCTTCGCTGTCGGTGGCCACCCCCTTGGGTCGAGAAAACTGGCCCACATTAATCCCTCTTTGGCCTACGGTCATCTGTGGGGTTCCATCCAGGCCAACTATCTGGATTCTGGCATTGAGAGTATCTGCCACATAAAGCTGCTGACCTCTTATGCTGAGGTGTGTGGGTGCATTGAAGAGGCCAGGGGCATCTCCGCTGGCGCCTATGGTATCGATCAGCTCACCCCCTGCATTGAACACTTTAATGTTGTCGGCTTGGGTGTCTGCTACATAGATAAAGCCGGTAGCGGGGTCTTGTGCAATACCTGTTGGTCGCTCAAGGGCGCCTTTCCCAAATTGGCTGAGGGGGCTTCCGTTGGTGTCCAGCTCAAAGACTTCCTTTCTTTCCGCATCAGTCACCAAGAGGGTGCCGCTGTTGGTGAGCGTGATTCCTACCGGTGTTGCAAAGCCGCTTGACCGGTCTGCGTTGTACCAGACCTCCATCTCACCTTGAGCATACTTGAACGCTACGACGGCCTGACGGCCTACATCGGTTGTGAAGACGTTACCCTGGCTATCAGCGACAACCGACTGGGGGCGCTCCAACACCACCGGTTCATAATTATTGCCGATGATCCCTGCGATGAATTCCCAAATGCGTTGGGCGGTTTGTTTGGTCTCTTTTATCTCATCCTGGAAGTTGCTTTCGCCGACCAGATCACCAATGTAGGCGTAACGGGGTTGTTCGGGGGGAGAGGGCCACATGCGACCAGTTTGGTCTGAGGCCTCGGGCAGCTCGAAACTCATTGTACGGGGGGAGGAGCTGCAGGCAGCTATCAGGGGGGCGATGACCATTAACGCCAACAGGTAGAAAACGCTTTTTGTCGGTTGTGCGGAAGCTGTCATCGCTGTGCCTGGGCCCCAATCGTTGATGTGTCTACCAGCGGCCGGGGCCGGAAGTTTCATTTGAGCCGCGAATCCCGCTCTTGAGCCCCGGCAGTCCAGTGTGGCAGCGGTCACAGTGCTCGGTAGACCAGGCGATTTGCCCGTTGTGGCACATGCCACAGAACTGGCCCTCGATAATCTCAGCCATGGTGACATCGTTTGCCCCGGCACGCATCTCAAAGCCCAGTTCGTTGTGACAGACTTTGCAGCGAAAGCGGATGCGGTGGAACCAGTGGGGGTAGATCACAGGCCGCATGCCCGCCGCTTCGGCGTACTTGTTGAGCACCACGTCTGCGTATTCGGCCTGGGCTGGCAGGGGTGATAGCACCGTGACCGAGGCCAAGAGGGCGCAAAGAAATACAGGGATCCGGTATGTCATTCGAGAGGGGCCTCCACCTTGAAATCTTCGCGGCTTTCACCCTCTTTATACTGGGCACCAAATTGGCCTTTGAAACTGTTGCGAGGCACGCTGTGACAGCGGTTGCATTCGGTCAAGGGGAAGGATACGGCACCATGGCATCGGCCGCAGTACTCCCCTTGCAAAATGGAAAACATATTGACTGGCGTGGCATCCACCTTGTCGATAAAAATCTTGTTGTGGCAGTTGTTGCAATCAAGCCATTCAGTGTGTTGGCGGTGAGGAAACCGCACCAGATGCATTTCACCGGTGTTATTCATGATGATGTCGAGATCAATCACCCGAATGCTGGTATCGGGAAAAAGGTTGGTTCGTGGAGCGATAAGGCCGTCCTGCAGCGCCTTGATCCAGTTAACACGGTTGCCGGCATAGTCGTAAGGCAGACCGGATAGGGCATCGCCTGGCTGTTGCAGCTCATCCAGTGCATCGTTGGAAGGGTCGTGGAGGCCATCATCTTCCAGCCTTTGCCATTTGCTGGGGTCGGCCGCCAGAACCGATACACTGACGAAACAGAGCAGCAAGAAAAGGGTGATGCTGATCACGTTTGGCTTGGTTATTGCTTTTGTCGGCATGGTGGGTTGTGGGATCGCCCTGTTGGTTGTGATCACGGATTGCCAGCCAGAGTGCTGATGGCTATTAACTTAAGCAAGGATTATGCCTTTAATGGGGTGGTGGGCGGTACTCGTACACCCGCTACTATAAAGCGTTTTTCCGGTGGGTGCAGCACTGTTAACGGTGTTTGGTTCAAGGCATGGGAGGCCTAAGGATGGTCAAAAAATGACTGGGCAAGGGGTGTTGCGTGTGGCGATCGCGCAACTCGCTCTGGCGGCGTTGCTGGCCGTTGTGGTGTTGCTCTGGCGCGCAGGGTCGGCCGTTGAGGGGCACCTGGACGGTATGGCGTGCAGCACCTGCCACCTTACCCGGGACGATGGTGGTGTCGACCCCGAAATGGGTAACCTGTTGATCAGTGCCCAGGAGAAGATGTGCGACAGTTGCCATGCCGGCGCCTCGGTCGCCAGCCACCCCAGTGGGTTTGTGCCTTCGGCACCGCTCGCCAATGCGTTTCCCCTGGACTGGAAAGGGGAGATGACCTGCAGCACCTGTCACGATGTTCACGGCACCGAAAAAGGACTCTTGAGGGTAACCGATCAGGGGAAAGTTTTTTGTGAGCGTTGCCACAATTCGGAATTTTTCCTGAATATGAGAGACCAGGGTCAGTCGCTGATCAACTCCGGTCATATCGATACCCGCCTCGATGAGATGCAATTAGGGGATCTTGACCCCTATTCTCGCGCCTGCATCGAGTGTCATAGCAAACAGTCAGACCAGCTGGGGGCAAACCCCGTTACCCTGGCGGGCGCAGGGGTTGTAAAACACGACGCCAGCCGTTTCAGTCATCCGGTGGGGCGCTCCTATGAAGTGGCGGAATCCTATGGCGGTTATCGTTCCCGTAATAGGCTGTCCCCCAGCGTTGTACTGCCGGGAGGGGTGGTCAGTTGTATCTCCTGTCACGAGGTATATAGTGATGAGCATGGCAATCTGGTGCGCTCCAATGAGGGCTCCCAGCTTTGCTTCTTATGTCACGATATTTAGTGTGGACGTCTGGCCCGTGCGGGGCACAAGGAGGGTGAGTGGGATTTGAGGTGCAGAATCTGCGTCGTCGACATTATGTCAGTTACCGCATTCAGGGGCGCTTGCTGGCTGCCCTGATTCTGTTGGAAGTCGCCATGGTGGTGCTGGCGGTTGTCTATCTCTACGGTCGCTTTGATGCGCTGCTGGAGGGGCAGCTCTACAGCGTGCATCGGGCGCCCGCGGGGTGGCTCGCGTCGCAGATGCTGTATGAGCTGGTGGTCACCGTTGCGGTGATGAGTGTGGTCAACGCGATCGCGCTGCTGGTCGCCCATCTGCTCTGGCAGAGTTACGTCGAGCGGGTTCTGCTGCAGTTTGGTAGCCAGCTGGAGCGGATGAAAAGGCTGGACTTCAGGGATGAGGGGCAGCTCGACCCCGAGCTTCATGAGAGCATTGCCATGCTCGCCCGCTGGTTGCAGACCGAGCGCGGAGTGGCCCTGGAGCTTAAGGCACTGGTGCCGCTCCTGGAGCAGGCTCCGGGCATGTCCGGAGATGAGCGCAAGGCGCTCGCCGAACGCCTGGAGCGGGTCGGGCGCATGCTCACCTGAGCGTTGGGGGGTTAACTGACCCTGTTCACCGTGGCGGTCTTGATCATGTTGTCCTTGATCAGAACCGTTTCGATACGGTAATCATTGACGGTCAGGCAGATGTTGTTTTCCGGAATAGACTCCAGTCGCTCAACGATCAATCCGTTCAAAGTTTTGGGTCCATCGCTGGGTAGCTCCCAGTCCAGGGCTTTGTTGATCTCGCGGATGGTGGCGGTGCCATCGATATAAAAGCTGCCATCGCTGCGGGGGGTGATGTCCTGGTTGATGTCGGCAACATCGGTGGTGAACTCGCCCACGATCTCCTCAAGGATATCGTCGAGGGTGATCATTCCCTGCACGTCACCGTATTCGTCAACCACAAAGCCTAGCCGCTGCTTCTCCTTCTGGAAGTTGAACATCTGGGTGTGCAGGGGGGTGTTTTCGGGCACGAAATAGGGGTCGCTGGCCTCCTGCAGCAGGGCAGCTTTGGTTTGCTCCTCGCGCATCAGGAAGCGGGAAAAGTTGCGCATGTGCAACACCCCGATCAGGTTGTTGATGTCGCCCTTGAAGATGGGCATACGGGTGTGCTGGCAGGCCCGCAGCTGGTCAATGATGGGTTTGAGGTCATCCTCGATGTCGATACCGATGATCTCGTTGCGGGGGATCATGATGTGCTCTACCGATACCTTCTCCAGGTCGAGGATGTTGATCAGCATGCCCTGGCGCTTTTTGGGTAACTTCTGCTTGGATTCGTGAACCACCGTCCGCAGCTCCTCGGCGTTGAGGTGGTGATCGGTATGCGCCTTGGGGTTGACGCCGAACAGGTGCAGCAGGCCATTGGCAATGCCGTTGACGACCCACACGGCGGGGTAAAGTAACCACAGCAGCGGGATCAGTAACAGGCTGGCCGGGAAGGCGATCCCTTCAGGGTGCAGGGCGGCCAGGGTTTTGGGGGTGACTTCGGCGAAAATCAGGATGACAAGGGTCAGAGCACCGGTGGCGATGGCGATACCGGCGTCGCCCCACAGCCGTACCGCAATCACGGTGGCGATGGCGGAAGCGAAGATGTTCACAAAATTGTTGCCGATCAGGATGATGCCGATCAGCCGGTCGGGGCGCTCAAGCAGGCGGCTGGCACGCAGGGCTCCCGGGTGTCCGTTCTGGGTCAGGTGTTTAAGGCGATAGCGGTTGAGCGCCATCATTCCCGTCTCTGAACTGGAAAAGAAGGCAGAGAATAGGATCAGCAGACCCAGGGTGGCAAAGAGGTAGCCCAGGGGTATGTCGTTCAAGCGGGTTGTTCCCTTTCGGTGTTTAGGACTCGCAGTGTAGTGAAAACGGTGGGTTTATTGAAGTAGCAGGTCCAGAACAAATTTGCTGCCGAAGTAGGAAAGCATCAACAGGGCAAAGCCGGCCAGGGTCCAGCGCGCCGCCGTATAGCCTCGCCAGCCCCACTGGTGGCGGCCCCACAGCAGGATGGCGTAGACCAGCCAGGCGACGATGGAGAGTACGGTTTTGTGTACCAGGTGCTGGGCAAAAAGATCCTGGATGTAGATCAGGCCAGTAGCCAGTGACAGGGTTAGCAGGATCATGCCGGCCCAGATGAACTCGAACAGCAGGATGTCCATGGTTTGCAGGGGGGGGAAGATTCGTCCCAGCCCGCGGGGGTGTTTGCTCTTGATCCGGTGCTCCTGGTAGGCCAGCAGCAGGGCCTGCACAGTGGCGATGGTGAGCAGGCTATAGGCGGTGATCGACAGCAGGATATGGATGATGGTGGGCGCCTGGGTGTTTTGCAGGATCGCTTCAGGAGTGGCTCCCGTGGTGGCCAGCAGGACGCAGAGAGCGGCCACCGGGATCAGACCGGCAAACAGGCTCTCGACCGGCTTTTTGAGGCTGCTGATCAGTACCACCAGGATAATCGCCCAGGAGATCAATGAGCCGACATTGAAGAAGCTCAGGTTGATGCCTTGGGCGGTATGCAGGGTGAAGTAGATGCTGAAGGTCTGGGCCAGTGCGCCACCTAAGGCCAGCAGCTGAAGCAGGGGCTTGTTAACCGGGCGGGCGCGCAGCAGCGCCGGAATCTGGTAGCCTGCGGCCACCGCGTAGAGAAGGATGGAGATGGTGCTGGTGATAATAATATTCATGGTGGCCACTGTTTTTTCCAGGTCGCAAGTGTGGCACAACCGCGGCGGGTGGTGAAGCTGGAGCGCGGAAAAAAGGGGTGAATGGCGCAGCAGTGAGTTCTGGTTAGCGTTTATGGGTGGCTGCGCCCCGGTGAGCGATGCTCTGCCCGGATGCCCTTTGGTCTCGCCGTCGGCTTCGGGTATAATGGTGCGTTATTTTAATCTCTTCACTTCCGGGTCGGTCCCGGTGGCCGCAATAAGGTAGATCGATGTTCGAGAATCTCACAGACCGCCTATCCCATACGCTGAAAAACGTTACCGGTAAGGCGAAGCTCACCGAAGACAATATCAAGGATACCCTGCGCGAAGTTCGCATGGCGTTGCTGGAAGCGGATGTTGCGCTGCCGGTGGTCAAGGATTTTGTGGAGCGTATCCGTGAGCGGGCGGTGGGGCAGGAGGTGCAAAAGAGCCTGAGCCCCGGCCAGATGTTCGTCAAGATTGTCCAGGGCGAGCTGGTCAAGGTGATGGGCGACGCCAACGAGGAGCTCGACCTGGCTGCGCGTCCGCCCGCCGTGATCATGATGGCGGGCCTGCAGGGGGCGGGTAAAACCACCTCCGTGGCCAAGCTCTCGAAGTGGCTGAGCGAGCGCAAGAAGAAGTCGGTGCTGGTGGTGAGTGCCGATGTGTACCGCCCGGCAGCGATCAAACAGCTGGAGACACTGGCCTCCGAGGTGGGGGTGCACTTTTTTCCCAGCAGTGCCGACCAGAAACCGGTCGCGATCGCTGAGGGTGCAATCACCGAGGCCCGTAACAAGCACTACGATGTGGTGATAGTCGATACCGCCGGTCGTCTGCACGTTGATGAGCAGATGATGACGGAGATCCGCGACCTGCACGCGGCGATTGACCCGGTCGAGACGCTGTTTGTGGTGGATGCCATGACCGGCCAGGATGCCGCCAATACCGCCAAGGCGTTCAACGATGCGCTGCCGCTCACTGGCGTCATTCTCACCAAGGCTGATGGTGACGCGCGTGGTGGTGCGGCGCTTTCGGTGCGACACATTACCGGCAAGCCGATCAAGTTCCTCGGTATGGGGGAGAAGACCGATGCCCTCGAGCCGTTCCATCCCGACCGTATCGCCTCCCGTATCCTGGGTATGGGGGATGTGCTCTCGCTGATTGAGGAAGCGGAGCAGAAGCTCGATAAGCAGAAGGCCGAAACCCTGGCCCGCAAGATCCAGAAGGGCAAGGGGTTTGATCTCGAGGACTTCCGTGACCAGCTGCAGCAGATGAAAAACATGGGGGGGATGGCCTCCATGCTTGATAAGTTGCCCGGCATGGGCAATATGGCGGCGATGGCGCAGCAGAAGATGGCCGACGAAAAGCCCTTTGTGCAGATGGAGGCGATCATCAACTCCATGACGCCCCAGGAGCGCCGTTTTCCCGATGTGATCAACGGTTCGCGCAAAAAGCGGATCGCGGCGGGATCGGGTACCCAGATCCAGGATATCAACCGCCTGATCAAGCAGCACAAGCAGATGCAGAAGATGATGAAAAAGGTCTCCCGCAAAGGCGGAATGGCCAATCTGATGCGCGGTCTGGGGGGGATGAAGGGTGGTCCGGGCGGCATGGGCGGCATGGGCGGTATGATGCCCCCCGGCGGTCGCTTCCCCGGCATGTAGAGGGTTTTGGGCCGGTTTCCCCTATTTCTTCTTTTTACAGGTGAAATAGGGGTTTTCATTGTGAGGGTGATCCCGTAAAATGTGCGCCCTTTAGGGCTCCGGCTCGTTTGTTGTAAGTCAAAGAGGCATGGTGCCTCCCGTTCAACTCTAGGAAATACTGATTCATGGTAACTATTCGTTTGTCCCGTGGCGGCTCCAAAAAGCGCCCGTTCTACCACCTGACCGTGGCCGATTCCCGCAACGCTCGCGATGGCCGTTTCATCGAGCGTGTTGGCTTCTTTAACCCGGTAGCACGTGGTCAGGAAGAGCGTCTGCGCGTAGACCAGGAGCGTTTGGACTTCTGGGTAGCCCAGGGTGCCACTCCGTCTGAGCGCGTTGCCAAACTGCTGAAAGACGCAGCTGCTGCCTGATCTGTTACTCACAGAGGGTTGAATAGTGGCGTCCGCCCAGCACAAAGAGCAGATCGTTCTCGGGCGTATAACCACGGTTTACGGGGTTAAGGGCTGGGTGAAGGTGCATTCCTACACTGAGCCGATGGATAATATCCTCGACTACCCCCAGTGGACCCTGAAGCAGCAGGGCCGTTTGCAGACGGTCGAAATTGACCAAGCCCGCCGCCATGGCAAGGGCCTGGTTGTACACCTCAAGGGGTGTGAGGATCGTGAGATCGCGCGGACCTATACGGGAAGCGAAATACTGGTCGAGCGGTCACAGCTACCGGAACTGGAGGCAGGGGAATACTACTGGCACCAGTTGCAGGGGCTGAAAGTGTTGGTCGACAGTGAGGCAGAAAGCGGTAGAGCCGACGCATTACTGTTGGGAAAAGTGGCTCAGCTGATGGAAACCGGCGCCAACGATGTATTGGTGGTGCGGGCATGCAAGGGCAGTATCGATGAGCGGGAACGCTTGGTACCCTACTTGCAGGATCAGGTGGTCAAAGAAGTAAATCTCGATGAGGGATTTATCCGGGTCGATTGGGATCCGGAGTTTTAGTTGTGTGGTTTGGGGTTGTTTCACTCTTCCCGGAGATGTTCAAGGCCGTCACGGAGCAGGGCATAACGGGTAGGGCGGTGAAGCAGGGCCTGATCGAGGTGAATATCTGGAATCCCAGGGACTTTACCCACGATAGGCACCAAACGGTGGATGATCGCCCTTATGGCGGTGGTCCCGGCATGTTGATGAAAGTTCAACCTCTGCGTGACGCTATCCATGCGGCCAAAGCGGCTGCTGGAACTGAGGCCAAGGTAATCTATCTTTCGCCGCAGGGTCGTAAGCTCGACCAGGCGGGTGTGATGGAGCTGGCCAGCCACCAACGGCTGGTATTGGTCGCAGGGCGATATGAAGGCATTGATGAGCGGGTTGTTGAAACCGAGATCGATGAGGAGTGGTCCATTGGTGACTTTGTCCTCAGCGGCGGTGAACTGGCAGCCATGACCTTGATCGATGCGGTCTCACGCTTTGTCCCGGGAACCCTCGGTCATGAGGACTCCGCCCAGGAGGACTCGTTTTCTACGGGTCTGCTCGACTGCCCACACTATACTCGTCCCCCAGAGATTGAAGAAAGAAAGGTTCCTGATGTGTTGCTCAGTGGCAATCATCAGATGATCCGGCGCTGGCGATTGAAACAGTCGCTGCTTCGCACCTGGTTGCGACGCCCGGATCTGCTGCAGGGTCTCGAGTTGGACGCTGAACAGCAACAGTTGTTGGATGAGGTTATTCGTGACCACCACGACAACGAGGCTTAGGCCCCGGAAGCGCGGAACGGTCTGGGTAGGTTAATTGCTTTTTTAGATGGAGTAGACCATGAGCAAGAACAAGATCATCGCTGCGATCGAAGCGGAGCAGATGTCAAAAGAGATCCCTGCATTCGGCCCCGGTGACACCGTTGTCGTACAGGTTAAGGTAAAAGAGGGTACCCGTGAGCGTCTGCAGGCGTTTGAAGGTTTTGTTCTGGGCAAGCGTAACCGCGGCCTGAACTCTGCTTTCACCGTTCGCAAGATGTCCAACGGTGTGGGTGTTGAGCGTACTTTCCAGACCTACAGCCCCCTGGTAGAGAGCATCACTGTCAAGCGTCGCGGTGACGTGCGTCAGGCCAAGCTCTACTACATGCGCGATCGTACCGGTAAGAAGGCGCGTATCAAGGAGAAGCTGGGCTGATCCAGCGCCTCGAGCGTATGAAAAAAAGGCAGCCAGTGGCTGCCTTTTTTATGGTAAGCAGGCCTGGGTGGAATAAGATTTGCTGTTACGCTTGAATAATCGGTTTTAATAGGATCGCTGTGATGCCAATAGGAGATGATCGGTGAAAGTTTTTGTAGGGTTTGAAGGCGGTAGGCTTGCTCGGCTAATGCCTTGGTTCGTCGCTTTGCTCGGTTTCTTATATGGCTTGGCCCCTATAGTCGATACCGATGTTTGGATGCACCTCTCACTGGGTCGATATATCACTGATTCTGGTTTTCCGGAATATGAGCCCTTTGCTTTTTCGGTAGATCAAGAGCCGTTTTTTTTTAGTTCCTGGCTGTTTGCGGTTGCAACTTACGCCCTGTTCCAGCTTTCGGGCTATGCGGGGTTGGTGGTTTTAAAGGCGAGCTTTATCTCTCTGCTGTTTGTAGTGCTTTATCGTTACGCACTCTATCGTTCGTCCAGCCCCTGGATATCCTTTTTAATTATCGTCGCAGCGATGCCACTGCTATTGCCGCGCTTTGTTCTACGCCCCGACCTTCTTTTCTTTTTGATTCTGGTGTCGATCTTTTATCTGATGGCTCTTGGGCGCCAACAGTGGCGTTGGCTTTTGCTGGTTCCTTGGCTTGCCATGCTCTGGAGTAACGTTCACTCCAGCGTCATTGTGGTTTTGGTACCCTTGGTTTATGGCACCCTGAAGGCGGTGTTTGAAACCCGCGGGGAGTCATGGAGTCTTTCCCGCCCGGATCTTCGTCAGCTAAGTATCTTCGCGTGTCTGGGTGTGATCTCTCTGTTGGCAACGCTGATTAATCCAAACGGCTTGGACCAGTTTTTATATGGATTTTCAGTGATGGGGCAGACCTTTTTCAAAGAGATGATTATTGAGTTGCTGCCGCCAAGCTGGGAGCAAAACGCGCTCCATCTCTCGATTGGGCTGGGTGTTGCCCTGTTTCAGGCAGTTTTTGTTATTTATAGTCTTATTAAAAAGCAGCTCGGGTTATCAAAGTTGATGGATGTCTCGATGGTGCTGGTTTTTTTTGGGTTGTTTTTAACCAGCAGCCGTTTTTTTTACCCTTTTGTTGTGGTGTCCATCCCCGTGGTTGTTTACCAGCTATCAAGGGTGTGGCTGGGGGTTGCTTCCTATATGGAAGACTATGGCCGGAGAGTCTGGTGTAGAGCCATAGCGCTTATTGCGGTTGGAGGGGTAATGATTTACTCGCTCCACGAACTACCCGCCCCTGGGCTGTCGATGAGCCCGGTTCAGATTCCTGAAGAGGCCATGACCTATCTTGATCAGGTTGGTCATAGGGGTGCTTTATTCAATTCGTTTCGACTCGGTGGCTATATCATATGGCGTGATTTTCCTTCCAGGAGGGTGTTCGTCGATCCCAGGGGGAAAATACCGCAGTCGTTGCTGGAGGAGCATTCCAGCGGCCACAACAGTTTCGATGTGCTGACCGAGCTGTCTGACCGCTTTGGATTCAGCTTTGCGGTATTGGCCAGGGGAACCATGGGATTTGGCTACCCGGATGCGGCACTGAGCGGCTTTCCTAATCCGGACTGGGCACTGGTTTATTGGGATGACAAAGCGGTTGTCCTGGCCCGGCGCGACCGGCCCGAGGCCGCTCGGGCGCTGAGAGATGAATATCGGGTTTTTCATCCGGAGTTTGTGGCGATGCTGGGTACGAGCAAATTCAATTTGTCCCAAACTTCGCAGCTACTTGAGGAGATCGAGCGCAATCTGGAACTGACGGAATCGTTGGAGGCGAAGATATCCAAAGCGGTTTTTTGGATCTCTCGCCAGCGCTTTGATCGGGCCGAGTCGATACTGGCTCCGCTTGTGGCTGACAATGAACAGCGGAGTAAAAGCCTGGCCTCCTATTGGATGGGTGCTCTGAGCAAGCTGAAGGGGGACCTTGCGGCTGCGCGCCGCTACTATCACCAGGCGCTCTCCATGGCCAAGTTTACCGGGGTCTACCTTGAGCTGGCGGAGCTCAGCATGGCCTTGGGAGATTACTCCACCGGCATCGACTACGTCGATCAGTTGTTGGAGCGCGAGCCGAACAATCTTCAGGCCCATGCGCTCAAGGTTGTACTATTGCGCCGAGCAGGAAAAGAGGATCAAGAAGTTAAGGCGCTAGAAGCCAGATTAGAGATGCTACAAAATTTGGATCGTCTTGTTGAGTCCGGTATTGCGGCTTATCGGCGAGGGGAGTTGGAACTTGCCGAAGATCTGTACCAAAAGGCATTGGCGGAAGACCCCGAGCGAGGCCCGGCCTATTACAACCTGGCTATCCTTGCACGTAAGAAGGGGGAGGCGGCCAGGGCTGTCGATCTGTATTCAAAGGCCGTGCAATTTGACACTAATTTAACGCGGGCCTATTTCTCTATTGCCCAGATCTATCAGGAGGAGGGTGCGTCTGATAGGGCCATAGAGTTTTACAGAAAGTACGTAGATGCAGTACCTGCAGGGCGTTTGTCCCGAGAGGCGAGAGCGGCATTAAAAGCCTACGAGGTTCCCAATTGAACGCCTATGCTTTGATGGTGAGCAGGATACCAGCAATGATGATGGCGACGCCGAAATAGTATTGAGTGGGGTACTGCTCTCCGAAGGCGAAGTGACTGCCCAATGGAACCAGTACAAAGGCCAAGGCCATCAAGGGGTAAGCTCTCCCTAGCTCTATTCTTTGCAATACCCAAACCCACGCTATTGTGGCAGCCGCATACAGCAGCAAGGCAGCTAAGAGAGGGATGGCGACCTTGCTTGATAAAAAGCTACCGGTTTCGGCCAGGGTGTTTGCGCTGGCCTTAAAAAGAATCTGCCCGATGGCGAGTGCGATAACGCAAAGCGTGGCAAATAGGTAAGCACTCATAGGTCGTGTTGCTCTTTGGTTATCTTGGCGTGGAAGGTGAAAAACAGGTTGAGGTCGATCGAAGCGATAGGGAGTGGCCACCATGACTCTATGGCGCCAGGAAACATATGGCGCAATATCGCAATTAGGTTGTTGCAGGAGTTTACATGCTCTCTGGCCATGATGTAGTCATAGGGGATGCCTTTGGCGCGGGCGTTTTTTCGCGGACCCAGATGCCGGCCCAGGCGCCAGGCAAGACCTGGGTCCGTTGGTATCAGGATCGACATGGTGGCCCCATTTTTAAGTACTCTTGCCCACTCCTGAAGCATCTTGTGGGGTTGATAGATATGCTCCAGAACATGGGCGGCTATTAACCGGTCAAACGAGTTGTCTTCGAAAGAGAGCTGGTCACCGCTTTGGACACTAAACTCAATATGGCCTTTTGTGCTTATTGGGTGCCGCTTCTTTGCAATCTCCAGAGTGTGATGATCCATATCTGAAAGCAGGTAGCGATCATAGCCATGCTGAATGAAGTCCAGGTGTTCTCCAGTCCCGGCGCCCACCTCCAAAACGCTATTAAAGTGTTTTTCGGCACCGAAGGGCCGCTCCAGCAGCTTATGGCTTGAGCGCATGACCCACGATTGCAATGGGCTGGTGTAGTTTGCCTCGTCATAGATGGATGCGAATTGGTTGCGGTAGGCGATCCAGGCCGGATCCTCCTTATACGCTTTTTTAGTGTTCACATTTTGTTCCTGTGTTGGGCGTATAGCGGTGGATCGGGTGGGTGGGTACTGAGCCGATATCATGCCCGATGAAGGAGAGCAAAAGTTGTAGGCCTATGATTACAGGCAGAGCCGACAGCATAACGGTGCCGGCCGAGGAGGGGAGGCCGGTAGCGATTGACACTGACCATTGAATAACGCCAAAAACACAGCCGAAGATAAACAGTATGCTGCCTAGGGGAAACTCAATCGATGCCAATGACATATTCCTGAGGTAGTAGTTGTAAAGCAACCGTTTAGAAAAGTTACGCAGGTGCTTCAACAGGAACTCACCAATGATGTTTGGGATTTTAAGGCTGCTTGACTCATCACCGTAATGAGCAGCCATTGGAACATCAACCACAACAGCGCGCAGGATATTAAGCCTGAAGAGCAGATCAGTCTCGAAAAAGTAGCGTCGGCTTATCTTGTTGAATGGCAGCATGTAGGCAACGTTGGCATGAATCGCAGTAAAACCATTGGTCGGGTCAAACAGGTTCCAGTATCCCGACGATATTTTTGTCATGAAGGAGAGAATGGCGTTGCCGACCAGCCTGATTCTGGGCATGGACCTGACCTCTTCCGGATTGAAGAAGCGGTTGCCCTTGGTATAGTCCGCCCTTCCCTCTAGGATGGGGGTGACAAACCGGGGAATGAGTGAGGGGTCCATCTGCCCGTCGCCATCAACCTTCACGATGACCTCCATCCCCTCAGTAATGGCTTGCCGGTAGCCAGTCATCACCGCCCCACCAACACCCTGGTTTGTGGTGTGCCTGATAACTCTGACGCGACCATCCTTGCAGTTAGCTTCAACGGTGTCTCCAGTGTGTTCAGGGCAGTTGTCATCGATCACATAGATGCGCTCAATTTGTGGGCCAATTTTTTCGAGGACACCCATAATGTGCTGACTTACTTTGTAGCAAGGGATTACAACAGCCACCTTGGGGGGGGCGGCTGTATCGTACTCTGTTTTGAGTGTCGTCTTCATGGTGGATCCTGATTTCCTCTATCCAGACCATATACCAGTCGGTAGGCCTGTTTCCACTGCGGGGTTCAATAGCACAAGGTTGTCATTCTAGCGGTGGGTTGGGCAGGATTTATTGCCCTTGCTCAGTGATTATTATCAGAAGATCCCTTTAGGATCGTATTCAATGAATTTTTACTGCTTGTCGGCAGATGTGGGCCTGTCGGTGCTCCACTAAAAGCCCCAGCTTGTATAGGCAGTGCTTACCGGGTGGGGAAGCCTTAGTGGTGACCCCCAACTTCATATATAATCGCCACGATTTTGGGTATTAACCAATCTGAGTTGCTAAAACCCATGGAGCAGTTTCAGGTATTGAAAGAGAGATGGTGGTGCTCATGATCAAGATGCTCAATCTGGAGGGTGTGAGTTTCGATGAGAGCGGCCCCGAACGGCCTCTGTTTAGTAATGAAGGGCTCGCGCTGGATTCGATCGACGCGCTGGGGCCTTTGATCCCGGAGGGAGCACAGGTGCTGGATGTGCGCTGTGGTGACGGGATGCTGGCCGAAACGTGGGGGCTGCACTCAAGGGGGTACCTGTTGAGAAGCCTCCCGAACTGGCTGTTCGAGCGGGAGCTGCACTTTGTGACCTGTCTTGAGCCCTGCCCCTCCTCCAGCAATGGGGATGGCTAGGGTGCCGCTGCCCCGTTTTGCGCGCTACGTCATCGTGGGTAGTGTGGTGGGCCTGGGGGCGGTGCTGTTCCGCGAGTTGCTGGCCTGGCTGCTACCGCGAGGTGGCACCGGCACCTACCTGACGACCGTGGTGGTCACCTACGGGATCGCGATCGTGGCCAGTTATCTGCTGCAGCGCCAGTTTACCTTCAACTATGAACTTGCCGACCGGCGACGTCGTGTCTTCAGTCTCTACGTCGTGGTGGCGCTGGTGGGGGGAGCGGTGACCTCGTTGCTGTCGGTGGGGGTGCGTGCCCTGTTGCTGCGGGTTGAACTGCTGGCCCCCTTTGCCGACACCCTGGCCTTTATCCTGGGTGCCCTGGGGGCGTCGGTGGTGACCTATCTGCTTAATCTCTGGCTGGTGTTTCGTCGCACCCACCCGGGCTAGCCTAGCGCACCCGGTAAAACAGAAAGTCGCGGCTGAGGGCCGGGGGGAGCAAATTGCCGCCCTAAACCGGTGATGGGCGGGGCACTTATTGGTTATAATTGCCCGCCCATTCGACGGGCACCAGACTCAGGAGGCAGTAAAACCCATGGCGCAGTTTCAAGGTATCGAAAGAGAGATGGCGGAGCTCATGATCGAGGTGCTCAACCTGGAGGATATCAGCCTCGAGGAGATCGATCCCGAGGAGCCCCTGTTCGGTGATGAGGGGTTGGCGCTGGACTCGATCGATGCATTGGAGATCGCCCTGGCGGTCTCACAAAACTATGGCCTGCAACTCAAGTCCGATGACCCCGATAACGCCCGCATCTTTTCTTCACTGCGCGCACTCTGTGCCCATATCGAGCAGTATCGCGCGTGATGCCCGTGGCGGACGGTCCGGTTCGCCCCGCCGACCTCAACCCTGTGGGGCCAGGTGTCGGGCACCGGAAGCAGGGCCGGAGCTAGTATGCAGCGGCTGTTAGCGGCGGCCGCAAGCGGGGCTCCCCTGCTCTTGAATGAGCGGGGCGAGGGCGTGGGTTTCCGGGCGTTGCTGGCCCAGGCGCAGCAGTTCGCAAACCAGCTTCCCGAGGGACAAGCGGTGGTCAACCTGTGCCGCAGTCACCAGGCGTTCCTGGTGACCTGGATGGCGACCCTGCTGCGACGCCAGCAGATGGTCCTGCCCAGCGATGAAAGCGGGACGGCCCTGGATGCCCTGCGCCAACTCGACTCCCCCCTGTGCCTTGTCAACGACTGCGAGCCTGTGGCTCCGGTTGCCGGCTTTTCCCGCCTGCAGCTGAGGCTGGGTGACCTCGATCCCCATCAGCCGCTGGTGGAGGATGCGCCCGCGCTGGAGGAGGACTACTGGCGGCGCCCCGACGCCCTGCTGCTGTATACCTCCGGCTCGACCGGTTGCCCGCGGCCGCAGCCGAAATCCCTCCACCAGCTGTGGCAACGGGCGCGCACCACCGCCGCGGTGGTATTGGAACCGGGTATTCGCCGGGTGCTCTCCACGGTTCCCCTGCAGCATATGTACGGGCTGGAAAACGGCCTGTTGCTGCCTTTGGTGGCCGGCCTCTGTGCGCTGGACCGGCGCCCCTTCTACCCGGCGGATATCGCTGCCAGCCTGAGCGCCGATACTCTGCTGGTCAGCACCCCGGGGCACCTGCGTTACTGTTTCCAGCTGCCGTCCCCCTGCCCCCCCGCGGGGGGCATGCTCAGCGCCACCGCGCCCCTGGCGTCCGAACTGGCACTGAGCCTTGAAGAGCGCTTTGACTGCCAGCTGGTTGAGGTCTACGGGAGTACGGAAACGGGAGTGGTCGCGACCCGCCGCACTGCTCTCGAGAGCCTCTGGACTCCGCTGCCGGGGCTGCGCGTATACAGCGATGCGCAGCACAGCTGGCTGGAGGATGAAAACGGCCGCCAGCCGCTGTCGGACCGTCTGCAGTGTGGAGCGGACGGGCGCTTCCTGCTCAGCGGGCGTAACCAGGACCTGGCCAAGATCGCAGGCAAGCGCCACTCATTTGCCGGCCTTACCCAGCTGATGCTTTCCATCGAGGGGGTGGAAGACGCCGTGGTCTTTGCCGAAAATGACGAATACTCCCGTTTGTCGGCCCTGGTGGTTTCACGGCTCAGCGTGCAGGAGATCCGCGTCCGCTTGCGCCCCCTGGTCGATCCGGTATTTCTGCCCCGCCCGCTGCTGAAGGTTGACAGGTTACCCCGTAATGCCAGTGGCAAGTTGCCTCGCAGCGCGCTGCTGGAGGCGCTGGCCGATGCCCGGGCCAGTCTCGATGAGAGTCGGCGCAAGGAGCAAAGCAATGGTTGACGCTGAGTTTACCCTTTCAATGAGTGTTGCTCATGATCATCCTAGCCTGGCGGGGCACTTTCCCGGTAACCCGGTGGTGCCTGCGGTGGTGATCCTCTCTACCCTGTTTGAGGCCTTCGCCCGGCAGCAGGGCGGAGGCGTTGCGCTCGAGGCGTTTCCCCGTGTTAAGTTCCTGCGCCCCCTGCGTGCGGGGCGCGGCTTCGAGGTGCGCTATCAATGCAGTGGCGAGAAAGTGAACTTTTACGGCACCCAGGCCGGTGAGCCCCTGCTCAGCGGGTCGATGCGGGTGACGCCTCGCGATGGCTGAATGGCTGCGCCAGCGCGAACGCTCCAACCCCTGGGCGCTGCGCACCATTGCCGGAATCTGTCGCCGCTGGGGGCGACGGCCCCCAGCATTGTTGCTCCACCCCATTAGCTTCTACTTCTGTCTCTTTGCCCCCAGGGCCAACGCCGCCGTCAGTGACTACCTGTTGCGCGTGCTCGGTCGCCCCGCCCGCCTTGCGGACCGCTTCCGCCTCTTTCATCGCTTTGCCGAAACCCTGTTGGACCGTGTACTGATGGTGAATGACCGGCGCCAGCAGTTGAGCTGGTCACTGGAGGGAGAGGAGCACCTTCGGCAGGTGCTGGCCGAGGGGCGCGGCTGCCTGCTGCTGGGGGCCCATTTTGGCAGCTTTGACCTGTTACGGGCGGTCGGCAAGGCGAAGGGCAGTGATTTTCGCATGCTGATGTACCCTCACAATGCGCGCATGGTGCAGCAGTTGATGGAAACACTCGACCCAACCCTGACGGGCCAGGTGATCGAACTGGGCCCCCCCCACAGTCTGCTGGCCGTGAAGGAGGCACTGGAGCAGGGGCTGAGCGTCGGGGTGCTGGCGGATCGCGCACCGGCGGACCAGCGCACCCTGATTTGCGAGTTTCTGGGAGCCCCGGCCCGCTTTCCCCGTGGGCCATTGACCCTGGCCCTGGCCCTGAGGGCTCCGGTGGTGCTCTTTTTTGGCATCAACCTCGGGGGCGGGCGCTACCGGCTCTGCTTCGAACCCTTCGAGGTACCCTCCGCGCTGCCCCGTTGCGAACGGGAAGCCTGGCTGCAGGGCGCGGTGCAGGACTACGCCAACCGGCTGGCCCGGCGGGTGCGCGAGGCGCCCGATAACTGGTTCAACTTTTACCCCTTCTGGGGCTGAGCCCCTTTAACTCCTCCCAGGCCAGGGTCGCCGCTGTTTGGCGCGGCGGGCATGGGGGCGCCGCTCCTTCACCGGCGCCGGTGCTTTCACTGGGCACTGGGGGTGATTATACTGGCCCCCTGTTCCACTCCCCGTGTCGCTATGCCGTCCATACAGATCACCGCCTTTACCGCCAGCAACAGTGCCGGAGTTGGCTCGCGCCGCTTGCTGAAGGCATTACGGACCCACGCCAGCGGGCTGGCGGTCAATGACTTCAACGCCCTTCCCACCTACATTGGCCGGGTCCGCGAACTCGACAGCTATGCGCTGGGGGCCGGTTACCGGGATCTCGACTGCCGCAATAACCGCCTCGCCGACCTCTGCCTGCGCCAGGACGGGTTTGAGGAGCGGGTGGCCGAGCTGCGGGAAAGAGTCGGCAGCGATCGCATCGGCCTCTTTCTGGGGACCAGTACCTCCGGGATCTACGATTTTGAGCAGGATTTTTCTCGCCTTGGTGATAGCGAGGGCACGCCTGAGGTCTCCTATATGGGGAGCGTGAGTAACTACTCACTGGTTGATTTTGTGGCCCGCCGCCTGGATCTTGAGGGGCCGCGCTTCTGTGTTTCCACCGCCTGCTCCTCCAGCGCCAAGGTGTTTGCCATGGCGCAGCGGATGCTGGCATCGGGCTGGATCGACGGCGCCCTGGTCGGCGGGGTGGATAGCCTCTGCGACAGTACCCTCTACGGCTTCAACGCGCTGTCGCTGATCTCCGCCTACCCTTGCCGCCCCTATGGGTTGGGCCGGGATGGTATCAACATTGGTGAAGGTGGCGGCTTTATGCTGCTGGAACGGCGTCGGCCGGGTCAGGCGGCCCCCCTCTGCTTGCTGGGGGTAGGAGAGAGCAGTGATGCTCACCACATCTCCAGCCCCCACCCGCAGGGGGAGGGGGCCGTGGCCTCCATGGGTCAGGCTTTGGCCAGCGCGGGGCTTCAACCCGGTGATATTGACTACATTAACCTGCACGGCACCGCAACGCCGCTCAACGATGCGGTTGAGGCGCTGGCGGTCAGCCGCCTGTTTGAGGTGCCTCCCCCCTGCAGTTCCACCAAGGGCTGGACCGGCCACACCCTTGGCGCGGCGGGGATCACCGAGGCGGTGATCTGTGCCCTGGCGATCGAGAACAACCTCTTGCCGGGTAGCCTGAATCGCGGGTCCCCCGACCCCGAACTGGCCATCGAAGTGCTCTCTCGTTCAGGGGAGGGGACGGTGCAACGGGTGCTCAGTAACTCCTTTGGATTTGGCGGCAACAACTGCAGCCTGATTTTGGGGAGGGGGTGATGCGGCTCTTTGTTGACGGGATCGGCCTCTGGGCCCCGGGTATGGCGAGCTGGCCAGAGGGGACTGTGCGACTCAACCGCTGCGACGGCGAAGCCCTGGCCGAGGCACACGCACCCCGGCCGGCCCTGCTCAGTGCCCGGGAGCAACGGCGCACCGGGCTTACCGTTCGCCTGGCCCTGGAAGTGGCCCTGCAGGCGGTGAACCGGGCCGGACTCGGTGGTCAGTCCCTGGCGTCCATATTTGCCACCGCCAACGGCGACAGCGATATCCTCAACTACATGTGCAAGACCCTGGTCTCGGCCCCTGAAACCGTCTCCCCGACCCGCTTCCACAACTCGGTACACAATGCTGCCGGCGGCTACTGGAGCATAGGGCGTGGCTGTACAAAACCGCTCAACTGCCTGTCGATGGGGCGCTACAGCGCCGCCGGAGGCCTGCTCGACGCCGCTATGCAGCTAGCAGCCGGCGAGCCCCAGGTGCTGCTGTGCGCCTACGATATACCGGCCCCGGAGCCCCTCAAACGGGCGCTGCCTATCGAGTCCCTGTTTGGGGCGGCGCTGGTGCTGGGCTCTACCCCTTCACCCCACAGCATCGCCAGCCTGGAACTCAGTCGCCAGGCCGGGGCCGGGGCTCCGCCGCTTGAAGATGAGGCCCTGCAGCGACTGCGCGAGGACAATCCGGCGGCCGAGCTGCTGCCCCTGCTGGTGCAGCTGGCTCGTGGAGAGGGGGGAGAGCTGGCGTTGTCGCTGGGCCCCGCCCTGCAACTTAACATCGGGGTCTCCCCCCGGTGCTGAGGTTGGAGTTACCGATCCGAGGGGAGAGGCTGGCGGGGCTTTTGCCCCACTCCGGTACCATGTGCCTGCTCGATGCGGTGAGCGCCTGGGATGAGCAGCAGATCCACTGCATCGCCCGCTCACACCTGTCTGCCGATAATCCGCTGCGGCAGGGGGGACGGCTGGATGCCCTTACTGCCATCGAGTACGCCGGTCAGGCGATGGCGATCCATGGTTCGCTACTGCAGTTGAAGGCGCAGGGTGGGGCAGAGACCGAACCCTTTGCTCCGGCGCAGGGATATCTGGCGGGTGTTAACCAGTGTACGCTTTATTGTGAGGATCTGTCGCAAATAGAAGAGGCCCTTGAAATCCTGTGCCAACGGTTGATGGCTGACAGCAAGGGGCAGCTCTACGGTTTCGAGGTAAAGGCCGCGGGTCGCCTGTTGGCCTGTGGGCGTGTTACTGTAATTCTCGCTTCCCCAGGGACTGACGATTAACGATGGATGCCCAAGTGACCTACCCCGACCCACTGCCAGAGAGCCAGGAGCGCACCTTTGCCGGTGAGGTGGCGGTGGTGATTCCCGCTTTCCACGAAGCGCGAACCATCGCCTCCCTGGTAACCCGTGCCCTGGCCTATGTGGATCTGGTGATTGTGGTGGACGATGGCAGCCGTGACCGGACCGCTGAGCTGGCACGCGAGGCGGGTGCCCGGGTGTTGCTGCACGAGCGACGGATGGGCAAGGCGGCAGCTCTACGAAGCGGGTTTGGCTATGCCCTCGGGCTGGGGGCCGAGGCGGTGATCAGCCTCGATGGCGACGGCCAGCACAACCCCGACGAGATTCCCCGCCTGTTGCGCCTTACCCGTTACTACCCCGGTGCCCTGCTGATGGGGGCCCGCCTAAAGGACAGTGAACTGGCCCCCCGCGCCCGCAAACGCGCCAACCAGGTGGCCGACTTCTGGATCTCCTGGGCCGCCGGTACCCCTCTGCTGGATACCCAGTGCGGATTTCGCCTCTATCCCCGCCCTTTGCTGGAGCGCTTCGCGCGCGGGCAGGAGCTGGGTAGTGGCTTTGTGTTCGAAAGCGCAATCCTGATCGAGGCGGTACGTGCCGGCTTCGGTGTGGTGGCGTTGCCCATCCACAGCCTTTATCAGCCCGACGCCCGCCCCAGCCACTTCCGCCCGGTGTGGGACATTACCCTGATCACCCTGATGGTGAGCATTAAGCTGCTGCAGCGGGGGTTGATGCCGCTGGGGCTCTGGCGCAGCCTGACCCGGGTTGCGGCCGTGGGTTCAACCCTGGAGTGACTGCTTGATATAGGCGCGAGCACGCTGCACCTTGTCGATGCAGTTGGGGTACTTTTCGAACTGCTGCTGTACCTTGGCAGCGGTGAGCAGGGCGGCCGCCTTGCCCCAGGCGACCGAGCCATCAAATCCCTTGCTCTGGGCAAAATCCAGCTCCTGGTAGGCGGTTTCGAGCCCTGAAGCGCACTGTGTGGACAGTTGCTGGTTCCCGTGGCCGGCGCAGCCGCTGAGCAGTAGCAGGGTAACCAGTCCGATCGACAGTCGTGTGCGTGACAACATTAGGCAAAACCTCCTGAAGGGTGTTGGTAGTGAAACCGGGTAAGAGGGCGCTCCCGCTTGGAACCTCTATTAGCCGGGACGCAGTCGGTGTACTCTAAAACAGCACCGGCCCCATAGAAAGTGGAATTTCCTCACCATGACTACCGCATCACAGCAGCCCGAGGATTCGGATCCCTGGATCGACCTTTACCTCGACAGTGCCTGGATGGAGCGGGGCTTGAGCGACAACTCCCTCGCCTCCTACCGGCGCGACCTGTACGGTTTTGCCCGTTGGTGTGGCGCAAAAGGGACGCCCGACCTGTGCCGGGTGGAGCGGGCGCTGCTGCTGGAGTACCTGGGCTATCGCCTGTCAAAGGGCTACAAGGCTCGCTCTACGGCGCGTCTGCTCTCCTGCTTGCGGGGGTTCTACCAGTATATGCTGCGGGAAAAACACATGCGGCTTGATCCCACCCTCAATGTCGAGTTGCCGAAACTGGGGCGGCCGCTTCCCAAGACTCTCACCGAAGCCGATGTGGAGGCACTGCTGGAGGCACCGGATACGACCACGGTGCTGGGGCTCAGGGATCGTGCCATGCTGGAGCTGATCTACGCCTGTGGCCTCAGGGTCTCGGAGCTGGTGGGGCTGGAGTTGTCAATGGTCAACCTGCGCGCCGGGGTGGTTCGTATCCTCGGCAAGGGGGGCAAGGAGCGCCTGGTGCCGATGGGGGAGGAGGCGCTGGAGTGGATCGCCAGTTACCTCAGGGAGGCGCGTCCTCAACTGATCGGCAGCGGGGAGGGGTCGGTACTCTTTCCCAGCCAGCGAGGCCGCTTTATGACTCGCCAGACCTTCTGGCACCGTCTCAAGCGCTACGCCATCGAGAGTGGCGTCAACAAGCCGTTGTCCCCCCACACCCTGCGCCACGCCTTCGCCACCCACCTGCTCAACCATGGTGCCGACCTGCGGGTGGTGCAGCTGCTGTTGGGCCACAGCGACCTCTCCACCACCCAGATCTACACCCACGTTGCCCAGCACCGCCTGCAGCAGTTGCACGCCAGCCACCACCCCCGTGGTTAGGCGACGCATCAGGCTCTGGGTAAAAAAAAGGAATCTGTTAGAATAGTTTCCCCCTTTCTGTGGTCCAAGGCGTTGAGGCACTGTGTAGCAGGCGCCGGGCATGCAGTGAATATCGACCTAGAGGTTTTCAATGAAGAGATCAATTTCATGGATGGCAGGCCTGTTCCTGGGCCTGTTCAGTGTGCAGGGTTTTGCTGATGCTGCGGCCGACGCCCGTGCGGAGGAGACGATCCGGGCGCGGATGCAGCAGTTCGACCACAGCATGCAGGTTACCGAGGTCATCCCCACCCCGATTGAGGGGGTCTATATGGTGCAGATCGGTAAATCCGACCTTCTCTACGTGAGTGCCGATGGCAACTATGTGATCCAGGGTGACCTGCTGAGTATCGTCAACAACCAGGTGGTCAACCTGACCGATGCCGTGCGCAGCCAGATCAACGCCGAACTGCTGGCGGGCTTCCCCCAGGAGAAGCAGATCGTGTTCCCCGCCGACGGGGCCCGGAAAGCCTCCATCACCGTCTTTACCGATGTCGATTGCACCTACTGCCGCAAACTGCACACCGAGGTGCCGCAGCTTAACGCCATGGGGATCGAGGTGCGCTACATGGCGTTTCCGCGTGGCGGACGTAACAATCCGGCCTATGCGGTGATGCAGAACGTCTGGTGCGCTGATGACCCTCGCCAGGCGATGACCGATGCCAAGAGCGGTAAGCAGGTTGCGGAGAAGGCCTGCGACAACCCGGTACAGGAGGAGTACGAGCTGGGTATCCAGATGGGTATTCGCGGTACGCCGGCGCTGTTCCTTGACGATGGCACCATGATTCCGGGCTACAAGCCCGCCGAGGCACTGGCCCAGGACCTGGGTATTCTCTAAGCCTTCGCCCCCTCAGGGTCCCGCCCGGGACCCTGATCGGCCCCGCCCTTTAGCGGGTCCCAGCTCTCCGCTTTGTATCCACTGTTCGACGTTTCGACGTACCAGGGCCATCAGGGTCCCCTGGGGATTGACCGTGGGCGTATCGGGAATCAGGCTGGCGTCGCTCAGGTAGAGGCCAGGTTGGTTGTGCAGCCGCCCGAAGGCGTCGCAGCCCCCGGTTTTTTGTCGGTCCCCGGCGGGGCAGTCAGCCCGGCGGGAAGCGCCTGCCGGGGTGGCAGCCAGGGGTGCAACAGGGCACGGCTGAAGCGGTGGAGGAGGGCGGTTTGAGTCATGGGGAGGTCGAGGCCAATGGTTGCCCGAGTATATCCTGCGGGCCGGCGTGGCAACAGAACCCCGCCACGGCCACGCCCCGCAGTTTACCCCCCTATCAGGACTCGCTGAGACGCGGAATCTCTGTATAATGTTCGCCTCATTATGGCCTTGGGCCAAGACCGTTAGCTGAATCGGGGAAAACTGGTTTTGAAACCTATCAGAGTGGGTATCTGTGGATTGGGCACCGTCGGTGGTGGAACCTTTAACCTATTGACCGGCAACGCCGAAGAGATTCGTCGGCGCCTGGGGCGTGAGATTCGGGTGGAGATGATCGCCGCCCGCCGCACCAACCCTGCCTGCGATACCAGCGGCATTCGTACCACCGCCGATATCTTTGATGTGGCCCGGGATCCCGAGGTGGACCTGGTGGTGGAGCTGATCGGTGGCTACGATACCGCGCGGGAGCTGGTGCTGACCGCGATCGATCACGGCAAGCATGTAGTGACCGCCAACAAGGCACTGATCGCCGTGCACGGTAACGAGATTTTCGAGGCCGCGGCCGCCAAGGGGGTCAATGTGGCCTACGAGGCGGGTGTTGCCGGCGGTATCCCCGTGATCAAGGCGATTCGCGAGGGGCTGGCCGCCAACCGCATCAACACCGTGGCGGGCATCATCAACGGCACCGGCAACTTTATCCTCAGCGAGATGCGTGAGAAGGGGCGTGATTTTGCCGATGTACTGGCCGAGGCGCAGGCGCTGGGCTATGCCGAGGCCGATCCCACCTTTGACGTGGAGGGGATCGATGCCGCCCATAAGCTCACCATCCTCGCCTCCATCGCCTTCGGCATGCCGCTGCAGTTCGACAAGGCCTACACCGAGGGGATCAGCGAGGTCACCCCCGAGGACCTCAAGTACGCCCAGGAGCTGGGATATCGCATCAAGCACCTGGGGATTGCCCGTCGCCGCACCAACGGCGTCGAGCTGCGGGTGCACCCGACCCTGATTCCGGAGAGTCGCCTGATCGCCAACGTCAACGGGGTGATGAACGCGGTGATGGTTGCTGGTGACGCCGTGGGGCCCACCATGTACTACGGTGCCGGTGCCGGCGCAGCCCCCACCGCATCGGCGGTGGTGGCCGACATCATGGACCTGGCGCGCAGCTTTGAGCATCCCGCCTGCGCCGTGGCCGCGCTGGGCTATGCCCCTGGCGAGCTGCAGCCGCTGCCCGTACTGGCGGTGGACCAGGTCGAGAGCGCTTACTACCTGCGCCTCGATGCCAGCGACAAGCCCGGCGTTATGACCACCATCACCGGGGTGCTGAGCCAGGCGGGCATCAACATCGAGGCGATCCTGCAGAAAGAGGTCCGCTCCGACGAACAGGTGGCCCACATCATTATGCTCACCCACAGCGTGCAGGAGTCGCAGATGAACAGCGCCATAACCAGCCTTGAGGGGCTGGAGGTGGTGACCGGCAAGGTCACTCGAATCCGTATGGACCACCTCAACTAATTTATCCGTTTGTGCCCATAGCCCGTATCCATAAACGGGCGTCGGTCACCATAGAACGAGCGATACGACAGTGAAATACATCAGTACCCGTGGGCAAGCGCCCGCACTCAATTTTGAAGATGTCCTGCTGGCCGGACTGGCCAGCGACGGCGGCCTCTACGTGCCCGAATGCCTGCCCCGCTTTACCCCCGAGCAGATCGCCGGCTGGGCCGGGCTCTCCTACGCTGAGCTGGCCAAGCGCATCATCACCCCCTTTGTGGCCGACAGCATCCCCGCCGATGAGCTGGGTCGCATCATCGACGACACCTACGCCGTCTTCAGCCACAACGCGGTGGCGCCCCTGACCCAGATCGACAGCAACGAGTGGGTGATGGAGTTGTTCCACGGCCCCACCCTGGCGTTCAAGGATTTCGCCCTGCAGCTGCTGGGTCGCCTGCTCGACTACACCCTGGAGAAGCGCAACGAGCGCGCCGTCATCGTAGGGGCCACCTCCGGCGATACCGGCTCGGCGGCGATCGAGGGCTGCAAGCGCTGCGATAACGTCGATATCTTTATCATGCACCCCCTTAACCGGGTCTCCGAAGTGCAGCGCAAGCAGATGACCACCATCCTGGGGGACAACATCCACAACCTGGCGGTGGAGGGTAACTTCGACGATTGCCAGGCGATGGTCAAAGAGAGCTTTGCCGACCAGTCCTTCCTCGAAGGCAAGGCGCGGCTGGTGGCGGTCAACTCCATCAACTGGGCGCGCATCATGGCCCAGGTGGTCTATTACTTCGCCGCCGGTATCGCCCTTGGCGCACCGCACCGCAGCGTCGCCTTCTCGGTACCGACGGGCAACTTCGGCGATATTTTTGCCGGCTACATCGCTCGCAACATGGGGCTACCGATCAGCCAGCTGGTGGTCGCCACCAACAGCAACGATATCCTGCACCGCTTCATCAGCGAGAACCACTACGACAAGTCGGGCCTTGAGCACACCCTGTCGCCGAGCATGGATATCATGGTCTCCAGCAACTTCGAGCGTCTGCTGTTCGATCTCTACGGTCGTAACGGGGCCGCCATCGCCGAGCTGATGGACAACTTCAACCGCAGCGGCCAACTCACCATTGATGAGCACCGCTGGAGTTTTGCCCGCGAACTGTTCGACAGCGCGCGGGTCGACGACGAAGAGACCTGTGAAACCATCAAGCAGGTGTTTGCCGAGAGCGAGTACCTGCTCGATCCCCACACCGCCATTGGTGTGCGGGCCGCGCGCCAGTGCCGCCGTGATGCCTCGGTGCCAATGGTGACGCTGGCCACAGCCCACCCGGTCAAGTTCCCGGAGCCGGTGGTGAAGGCGGGGCTGGAGGCCCCCGAGCTGCCGTTTCACCTGCGGGACCTGTTCGATCGCGAGGAGCGGATGACGGTGATGAAG
Organism: Aestuariirhabdus litorea; assembly: GCF_003864255.1. Taxonomy (NCBI): domain Bacteria; kingdom Pseudomonadati; phylum Pseudomonadota; class Gammaproteobacteria; order Oceanospirillales; family Aestuariirhabdaceae; genus Aestuariirhabdus; species Aestuariirhabdus litorea. Next base: position 1,994,434 of record NZ_QWEZ01000001.1, on the reverse strand, counting down.
CGCGATATCAAGGAGCTGCACGCCCTGATTCGCAGCAAGAGCCGGGCGCTCTAGATGCCTCGCTGACGCCCTAAACGTACTCCAAAAAAAGCCAGCAAATTGCTGGCTTTTTTTGTGACGCCGCGGGCGCTCAGGGGGTGAGGCTGCGGGCCAGTTCGCGGGCGGCCTTCAGCTTTGCCTGGAACTGGGGGTTGTTGGCGGAGGAGGCGGTGGGCTGGCTGGAGTACCAGGCCATGGTGGTGCCGGCCTCGCGGTTGAGGTAGATCACCTGGCCGAAGATGCCAACGGCGCAGTACTCCCCGGCCTTGGCGTCCAGCACCCACCACATGTTGTGGTAGGCCTGCCAGGGATCCCTCTGGTACTTGGCGTTGGCGCGCATATTGCGCTCCAGGCGGGGATCGATCTCGAGGGTGGCATCCACCCAGGTGGCGGGGATCACCGATTGGCCGTTGTAACGGCCGCGATCGAGAATCATCTGCCCGAAACGGGCCGCATCCCGCAAGGTGGTGTTCATGCCCCCGGTCGCCACCGGCATATAGGCCCGGTCGACGGCGATATAGGCGTCATGTTCGGCACCGAGTTTGGCCCAGACCCGCTGCTGCAGGAACTCGTGCAGGCTCTGCCCGCTGAGCCGTGCTACCAGCCAGCCCAGCACATCGGCGTTGCTGGAGTTGTAGTCAAAAGCTTCGCCGGGCTTGAGGGCAGGGTCCTCCTTCACGAAATGGGTGAGGAAGTCGTAGATCCCGTAGATCTCGGTTTGTCCCGGCTGCACGTCGGCGGCCCCGGGGAGCCAGGCCATATTGAGGGCGGGGGCATAGTGGCGCAAAAAGTCCGCATTGGGGTCGGTGTAGTTCTCCTTGAAGTCGATGGCCGTGCTATGGTCCAGCAGCTGCTGGATGCTTACCCGCTCAAAGCCACTGCCCTTGAGCTCAGGGATGTAGTGGGCAGGGCTGCGGCCAAGATCCACCTTGCCCTCCGCCACCAGCAGACCGAAGGCGCTGCTCACCAGCGACTTGGTCATCGAAAACCAGATGTGCTGGGCATGGGGGTTAAAGGCGTGAAAGTAGCGCTCATGGAGTACCTTTCCCCCCTGCAGCACGATCAGGCCATCGGCGTCGTTGCGCTCGAACAGGGCGTCGAGGGGGGTGGGGTTACCCTCGAGATCCTCTACCCGATGGTTACCCAGTTCGGAGTTGAGGGGCGTGTTGAGGGGCAGGATCTCCCCCTCCCGGGGGATCATCAGCACATTGAAGGGGGCTCCGGCATTGCGGAAGGACCAGCGGCCGTTGGGGTAGTCGCGATAGTTTTTCCGGGTGACCTGGGACTCTACGCTCGGGGGGAAGCCCTGCATGGGGGCTTTCCCGGTGGGTTGTTCGGCGGCCGGGAGGGGGGCGGCACCAAGGGCCGCCAGCAGGGCGGATACTGCGATCAGTGTGGGTTTCATTGTTATTGTTGTCTCCGTATGGGCTGTCTTATCCGCGCGGGGAGCCGGGATAAGTCTGCCATGTTAATACAGCGAGGGGAGGGGAGAGCCCACCAAAGGAGGTATTTTAGCGGTGGTGAAGGCAGCCAAAGTGTGCCGAACCCGTTACACTGCGCGCTGGCTTCATCATCTCCGGACTGCTGCCCCCATGGCCCTCAAACCGACCATCTACAAAGTCGATCTCTCCCTCTCCGATATGGATCGGCATCGCTACCCACAGCTGCGCCTGACCCTGGCGCTTCACCCCTCTGAGACCGAAGAGCGGTTGCTGGTGCGGCTGCTGGCCTTCGCCGATTGCTACGCCGAGGGGATCGAGTTTACCCGCGGTATCTCCCAGACCGACGAGCCCGATGTCTGGCAGCACTCCCTCAGTGGTGAGATCGAACAGTGGATCGAGGTGGGGCAGCCCGATGCCGAGCGGGTGATCAGCTCGGCCCGCAAGGCCAAACGAGTGGCGGTCTATGCCTACGGCTCCTCCTGCCGGGTGTGGCAGCAGAAGCAGGCGGCCAAGCTCGCAGGGGTGCGCAATCTCGACCTCTGTGTGCTGCCCTACGACGCCCTGCAGGCCTTGCTGCCGGGGCTGTCGCGCAACTGCAGCTGTTCGCTGATGATCAGTGATGGGGAGTGGATGGTCACCCTGGGCGAGGTCAGCCTGAGCCTGGCTCCACAGTGGCTGCAACGGAGCGAGGGCTAGGACGTTATGGCGGTGCAGATTCAACGCAGGCAGCCGCAGGTGGAGGCAGAACTGCCCGGGGTCTCCCCCTTGCTGCAGCGCCTCTACGCCGCCCGTGGGGTCAGCAGTCCCGAACAGTTGCAACGCAGCTTGCAGCAGCTACAGGGGTTTGAACAGCTGAAGGGGATCGCCGCCGCCGCCCGTGTGCTGGCCGATACCCTCGAGGCAGGAGAGTCGATTCTGGTGGTGGGGGATTTCGACGCCGATGGCGCCACCAGCAGCGCTCTGGCGGTGTTGGCGCTGCGCGCCCTGGGCGCGCAGTCGGTCGATTACCTGGTGCCCAACCGCTTCGAGTACGGCTACGGACTGAGCCCGGAGATTGTGGTGGAAGCGGCCAGGCGCGATCCCTCGCTGATCGTCACCGTCGATAACGGCATCTCCAGCATCGAGGGGGTTGCCGAAGCCAACCGCCGGGGCATGCGGGTGGTGGTCACCGACCATCACCTGGCGGGGGAGCAGCTGCCGCAGGCCGCCGCCATCGTCAACCCCAACCAGCCCGGTTGCGACTCCATCACCAAGAACAGTGCCGGGGTGGGGGTGGTGTTCTACGTGCTCTGTGCCCTGCGCGCGGAGCTGGCCAAGCGCGGCTGGTTTCACCCGGGGCGGCCCCAGCCCAACCTGGCCGAATACCTGGATATCGTGGCGCTGGGCACGGTGGCGGATGTGGTGGCCCTGGACCACAACAACCGCATCCTGGTACATCAGGGGGTGCAACGGATTCGTGCCGGCGCCTGCCGCCCGGGCATCCGTGCCCTGCTGGAGGTGGCGCGACGAGAGCTGCCCAGCCTCAGTGCCAGCGACCTGGGGTTTGTGGTGGCGCCGCGCCTCAATGCCGCCGGGCGTCTGGACGATATGTCCCTGGGAATCGAGTGCCTGCTGTGTGACGACCCGCAGCAGGCGCATCAGCTGGCCGTCCAGCTCGACACCCTCAACCGTGAGCGACGCGATATCGAAGCGGGTATGCAGGAGCAGGCGTTGCAGATTCTGGCCTCCACTCCGCTGGACGCCGGGGGAAGCCTGCCCCATGCGCTCTGCCTGTATGACCCCGGCTGGCACCAGGGGGTGATCGGTATACTCGCCTCACGCATCAAGGAGCGAGTGCATCGTCCCGTGGTCGCCTTTGCCGACGGGGGGGAGGGGTGCCTGAAGGGCTCGGCCCGCTCGATTCCGGGTTTCCATATACGCGATGCCCTGGAGCGGGTTGCCAGCAGCCACCCGGGTATGATCACCCGCTTTGGCGGCCACGCCATGGCGGCAGGGCTCACCTTGCCGATGACCCACTACGAGGCCTTCAGCCAGGCCCTGCAGACGGTGGCCAACGCCTGGCTGGGGGTGGAGCAGCTGGAGGCGCGCCTGCTCAGCGATGGCGAACTGAGTCCACAGGAATTCAGCCTTGAGGTGGCCGCCGAGCTACGCGATGGCGGCCCCTGGGGGCAGGGGTTCGCCGAGCCCCGCTTTGATGGCGAGTTCGAGGTGATCAGCCAGCGGCTGGTGGCCGACAAGCACCTCAAGCTGGTGCTGGCCTTACCCGACAGCGGTGTCTGCGTCGATGCGATCGCCTTCAATGTGGACCTCGAACGTTGGCCCAATACCCAGGCAAGCCAGGTACGGCTGCTCTACAAACTGGATATCAACCGCTTTCGGGGACGCCAGAGCCTGCAGCTGCTGGTAGACCACCTGGAGGCGCTTCCAACCGCCTGAGTGATAGGTATAAAACACAGTGAAAGCGTGCCTTTGATCGGTTAAAATGGCGCGCTTTTTCGACAACAGGTTTCAGCTAAGGGATATCGATGCTTGAAGTAAATCCGATTGTACAGACTATCAAGGACCTGCAGGCGCGTACGGACGTGCTTAGGGGGTATCTTTGACTACGCTACCAAGAAAGAACGGCTGGTTGAAGTAGATCGGGAGCTGGAGCAGCCCTCGGTCTGGGATAATCCGGACAATGCCCAGGCGCTGGGGCGCGAGCGCTCTGCACTGGAAGCGGTGGTTTCCACCATCGAGAACCTGGACGAAGGGCTGAGCGACGCCCGTGACCTGCTGGATATGGCGGTGGAGGAGGAGGACGCCGACACCGTGGCTGACGTCGAGCGGGACCTGGCCGCTCTCAGTGAGCAGCTGGAACTGCTCGAGTTCCGCCGTATGTTCTCCGGCGAGATGGACCCCAACAACGCTTTTCTCGATATTCAGGCCGGTTCCGGCGGCACCGAAGCCCAGGACTGGGCCAATATGCTGCTGCGCATGTACCTGCGCTGGGGTGAGCGCAAGGGGTTCAAGGTGGAGCTGATCGAAGTCTCCGCCGGTGACGTGGCCGGCATCAAGAGCGCCACCGTCCAGTTCAGCGGCGAGTACGCCTTCGGCTGGCTGCGCACGGAGATCGGCGTGCATCGCCTGGTGCGTAAGTCCCCTTTCGACTCGGGCAACCGTCGCCACACCTCCTTCGCGGCGGTCTTTGTCTCTCCGGAGATCGACGACAACATCGAGATCGAGATCAATCCGGCGGACCTGCGCATCGATACCTACCGCTCAAGCGGGGCCGGTGGCCAGCACGTTAACACCACCGATTCGGCGATCCGTATCACCCACGAGCCCAGCGGTATCGTGGTGCAGTGCCAGAACCAGCGCTCGCAGCACCAGAACAAGGACAAGGCGATGCAGCAGCTGAAGGCCAAGCTGTACGAGATGGAGATGCAAAAGCGCAACAGCGAGGCCCAGGCGCTGGAGGAGACCAAGTCCGATATCGGCTGGGGCAGCCAGATCCGCTCCTACGTGCTCGACGACCAGCGTATCAAGGATCTGCGCACCGGGGTGCAAACCAGCAACTGCGGGGCGGTCCTCGATGGCGATATCGACGCCTTTATCGAGGCGAGCCTGAAGATGGGGCTCTAGCCCCCGGCAACTCCGAACTAAACCATACCACCGAGGCCGGACCGGTTGTCCGGCAGTTTGTTTAACAGGAAGATGACCATGACTGATGAAAACCAAACCGCCCATTCCGATATCCACGAGGAGAATAAGCTGATCGCGCTGCGCCGCGAGAAGCTGGCGGAGATTCGTCAGAAACGGGTGGCCTTCCCCAACGATTTTCGCCGCGATGCCCTGGCCGGGGACCTGCAGCAGGACTATCAGGAGCACTCCAAGGAGGCGCTGGCTGAGGCGGGTATCCGCGTCAAAGTGGCCGGGCGTATCATGCTCAACCGCGGTGCCTTTATGGAACTGCAGGATGTCTCCGGCCGCATCCAGGTTTACGTCAACCGCAAGGCGCTGGACGCCACCTTGCTGGAGGAGATCAAGCACTGGGACCTGGGTGACATCATCGGTGCCGAGGGCACCCTGGCCCGTTCCGGCAAAGGGGATCTCTACGTCGATATGGACGCCGTGCAGCTGCTGACCAAGTCCCTGCGTCCCCTGCCCGACAAGTTCAAGGGGCTGGAGGATACCGAGACTCGCTACCGCCAGCGCTACGTCGACCTGATCATGAACGAGGAGTCGCGCAAAACCTTCCAGATCCGCTCCAGGGTGATTGAGGCGATCCGTACCTTTATGGCGGCCAAGCAGTTTATGGAGGTGGAAACCCCGATGCTGCAGGTGATCCCCGGCGGCGCCGCCGCGCGTCCCTTTGTCACCCACCACAACGCCCTGGACCTGGATATGTACCTGCGCATCGCGCCGGAACTCTACCTCAAGCGGCTGGTGGTGGGGGGCTTCGAGCGGGTGTTCGAGATCAACCGTAACTTCCGTAACGAGGGGCTGTCATCGCGTCACAACCCCGAGTTCACCATGATCGAGTTCTACCAGGCCTACGCCGATTACCGTGACCTGATGGACATGACCGAAGAGATGCTGCGCTACGTGGCCGAGCAGGTACTGGGAACCACCCAGCTGCCCTGCACCATCAAGGACGCCGAGGGCAACTTGGTGGAGGAGCGGGTGTACGACTTCGGCAAGCCCTTTGAGCGGCTGAGCATGGTCGACGCCATTTTGCGCTACAACCCCGAGCTCAAGCGCGAGCAGCTGCTCGACTACGACTCCGCGCGCCAGGTAGCCGAGTCCCTGAAGATCAAGGTGCAGCCGATCTGGGGGCTGGGCAAACTGCAGACCGAGATCTTCGAGGAGACCGCCGAGGACAAGCTGATCCAGCCGACCTTCATCACCGAGTACCCGGCCGAGGTGTCGCCCCTGGCCCGTCGTAACGATGACAACCCCGATATCACCGACCGCTTCGAGTTCTTTATTGGTGGCCGCGAGATCGCCAACGGCTTCTCCGAGCTCAACGATGCCGAGGACCAGGCCGAGCGTTTCCGCCGCCAGGTGGAGGAGAAGGAGGCGGGTGACGACGAGGCGATGCACTACGATGACGACTACGTGCGCGCCCTCGAGTATGGCCTGCCGCCGACCGCCGGTGAGGGGATCGGTATCGACCGTCTGGTGATGCTGTTCACCGATTCACCTTCCATTCGTGATGTCCTGCTGTTCCCCCATATGCGTCCTCATGCATAATAAACGGGGTTAGTGAGTCGCCGCCCCAGGGAGGGGCGGCAGCGAGGAGGCCGGGAAGGCCTACCGCAGATCCCGACGCCAGAGCGGGGCTGCAAAGAAGCAAGGGGGGACCTGCTTTGCCCGAGGATAAGAAAAGCCTGAATCGGCCGGATGGCCGTCAACCGATCAAGTACCGTGGACGCAAGGCCCGCCGCAGTGGCAGCGAACAGCGTCGCCGAACCATTCTGGAGGCGGCCCTCAGGGTGGCGATCCGTGAGGGGGTTCGGGGTATCCGCCACCGGGCGGTGGCCCGTGAGGCCAACGTACCGCTCTCGGCAACCACCTACTACTTCAAGGATATCAATGACCTGATCATCGATACCTTTACCCTCTTTGTCGAGCAGACCATTAGCGAGGTTAACCGCTTTTGGGTTGAGAGCGGCGAGCAGATCGAGCAGCTCTACAGCCAGCTCGACGACGCCCTCGACAGCCGCCGTATCTTCGCCGCCAACATGACCGACCTGGCCCAGGCCTTTGTCGCCCTGCAGGTCAATAGCCAGCGCGAGCGCCTGCTGGCCGAGCAGGCCCTGCATCAGGAGGCGCTGCGCTCCGCCAGCCTGCGTGACCTGGTGTTGGGATACCGCCATGACCTGCTGGCGGAACTGGTGGGTTTTTACCAGCGGCTGGGCACTTCCGATCCTGAGCTGGATGCGAGCCTGACCAACGCGGTGCTGATCGATTGCGAATACCAGTGCCTGTTGCATGGCGATGACTGGGAGCAGCAGGTACCGGTACGGGCCATATTGCACCGTCATTTCCTGCAGACCCTGGGGCTGGTCGACTAATCTAATGTAGCGCTTTCCGGTGGCTGCCGGGGCGTTACCCTTTACAACACCAGGCTAACAGGGAGAGTCCTATGCAGAGTCACGAAGTCGATTACCGCATCATCGGGCATGATATGCAGATGGTGGAGGTGGAACTGGACCCGGGTGAAACCGTGATCGCTGAAGCCGGCGCCATGACCTACATGGAACAGGGTATCGCCTTTGAGACCCGCATGGGGGATGGCTCCGATGCGGACCAGGGGGTGATGGGCAAGCTGTTCAGCGCCGGCAAACGGATGATCACCGGCGAATCCCTCTTTATGACCCACTTCAGCAACCAAGGGCAGGCCAAGCAGCGGGTTGCCTTCGCTGCTCCCTATCCGGGCTCGGTTATCCCCGTTAACCTCACGGAGGTTGAGGGCCAGCTCATCTGTCAGAAGGATGCCTTTCTCTGTGCCGCGCGGGGTACCAAGGTGGGGATCGCCCTCAACAAGCGCATCGGCTCCGGCTTTTTCGGTGGCGAGGGCTTTATCCTGCAGAAACTGGAGGGTGACGGCATGGTGTTTGTCCACGCCGGAGGGACGGTGGTGCGCAAGCAGCTCAACAACGAAACCCTGCGCCTGGATACCGGTTGCCTGGTGGCCTTTTCCCAGGGGATTGACTACGATATCGCCCTCAGTGGCGGCCTGAAAAGCATGCTGTTTGGCGGCGAAGGTCTGGTGCTCGCCACCCTCAGTGGCACCGGCACCGTGTGGATACAGAGCCTCCCCTTCTCGCGCCTGGCGGATCGTATCCTGGCCCATGCTCCCAAGGCGGGTGGCTCGAGCAAGGGCGAAAGCTAAACCCGGCCGGGCCCCGGGCGGGGGCAGGCCACCACATAATCGCTACCATGACGAACCCGCATTGGCGGGTTCGCTGCTATCGGGGAATCCATATGAAGAAACTGTTGTTGGGGGTGGTGCTCGGCCTGGTGGCCGGACTCTGGATGGGAGCCAATCTGGGCAAAGGGCAGGATATCTGGGACAACCCCTTCCGGGATAACTCCCTCAAGGGGCGCCTGGAGGAGAGTGGCCGTAACATCAGTGATGCGCTCAAGGAGGGGGCTGACGCCCTCAAGGATTCGGTCAAATGATGAATCTTGATCGTCCCCAGCTGGTCATTCTCACCGCCGTTGCCTCGATCCTGGTGACGGTGTCGGCGTTGCACTTCAAGGGCTACCTGAATCACTCCTCCGCCGAGGATGCTGTCGTCTACGAGGGCTTCAGCATGATCCTCAACGTGCCCGACATGGAGCAGTACGTCTCCGCCAGGGCCGCCAAGCAGAAAGCGGTTTGCGCCCAGGGCTTCTTGATGCTGGAGTCGGTCGAGGGGCCGGCCAAGGTGGGGCTGCTGGTGGATGGCCAGCGTCGCGCTATACGCTGCGATTTCTGAGGGTCGGGATCAGCGGGCGCCGCGGTGTGGGTTGGGGTGGCGGGGTGAGACTGCCCCCCAGCAGGGTCAGCACCGCCTCGATCTCGGGGCGCAGCTGGTCGAACAATCCCAACCCGCGGGGGATACGCATCAAGGCGAACACCGATTTGTTGTAGGCGGGCATCGACTCCAGCTCGGGCAGTGCACCGCCGGTCGGACCCTGCCCCAGCGCCAGCCGCCTGCCCAGAATTGACAGGTCCACCAGGTCGTAGGGCAGGCGGCTGTCCCGCAGCCAGTGGTTGCGTTCGCGAATCGCCTCCACGAAGGGGGCATCCAGCCCCCAGAATTTAAGCAGTACCACCCCGATATCGCCCCCCACCTCATCGAACATGCGATAGACCTCAGCGGGCTCCTCCAGCAGCTCCGGCCGCTCCTCCAACTGCACCAGCAGTAACAGGCAACCGATCTCCTGCATCAGCCCCGCCAGCATCGCCTGGTCGGGCTCGATAAAGGTGCTGTGCTTGGCCAGCACCGAGCAGACCGCCGCGCATTTGAGGCTGCGGTGCCAGAGCAGGCGCATGTACTGCATAAGTCGCGGGTTGCGGGAGAAGAACAGGTTCTTGATGCTGTAGGTGGTGGCGATGTTGCTGGTGGCGCTGGCCCCCATGCGCTGGATGGCGGTGCGCAGGTCCCGCGCCGGGGTCGGCTGGTGGTATAGGGGCGAATCGGCCATCTTCAGCAGATGGCCCGCCAGGGCCGGGTCGCCCTGCAGCAGTTGCACCAGGTCCTGGAGGTGGTAGTTGTGGCGGGCGATGGTTTGGCGAATTCTCAGGGAAACGTCGGGCAGGCAGGGCAACTCGACCTCACCGTTCAGAATCCGTTTGTACAGGGTCAGGTGAAAACCTCTGCTCGCTACCATCTTCCGCCTTTTGCGCCATTGCCGTTGCCCGCCATTGTAGCCTGCTGGTCGGGCCCCTGAATCAGTTGCCGATGCGGTTCTCCCACACCACCGGCTTGTCCAGTTTTTGGCTCAGCAGGTGGCCATAGCGTTTTTCCAGCTGGTCCCGTTTGAGCTTCAGGGTGGGGGTGAGGAGGCCGTTTTCGATGTCCCAGGCTTCCTCCGATACGATCAGGTGATCGAGGCGCTGGTGACTCTCCAGTTCGGCGTTGACCTCGTCCAGGGTCCTCTGCAGAGCGGCCTCGGTGTCGGGGCTGTAGTCCTGGAGCTGGGCGTTGAGCACGATCACCGCCAGTGGCTGCTTGCGACCGGAGCCCATTACGCAAACCTGCTCGATATCGTGGTTGCGGCCCAGCATGCTCTCGATCGGCACCGGCGCGACGTACTTGCCCTTGCCGGTCTTGAACTGCTCCTTGACCCGGCCCACGATCTCCCAGCTGCCATCCTCGCGGATGGCGCCGCGATCACCGGTGCGGAACCAGCCGTCGACAAAGGCTTCTGCCGTCGCCTCGGGGTTGCGGTAATACTCCCGGAACACCGCATCACCACGAATCAGCACCTCACCCTCTTCCGACAGCTTCATCTCAACGCACTGCTGGGGAACGCCGATGGTGCCCAGGCGATCAAGGGAGAAGGGGTTGTTGCCACAGGAGAGGCCGGAGGTTTCGGTCATGCCCCAGCCCTCGGAGATATGGATCCCGAGGCGGGCATACCAGCGCAGGGTCTCCACCGAGATAGGGGCGGAACCCGAGCCGAATACCCGTGTCTGGTCGAGGCCGAGGGCTTTGCGGATCTTGCGTTTGACCAGGCTGTTGAGCAACGGGATCTTAAGCAGTCGCTGCAGTTTTTTCTGGGGCAGTTGTGCCAGCACCTGGGCCTGGAACTTGGTCCACAGCCGGGGCACGGAAATAAAGAGGGTGGGGCGGGCGTGCTTGACGTCGTCAATAAAGGTGTCGAGGGATTCCACAAAGTAGATCTCGATCGGGCTGTAGAGCGTCATCAGCTCCACCACGCAGCGTTCGGTAATGTGCGCCAGGGGCAGGTAGGACATGGTGCAGTCGTTCGGCTGATGGGGGGTGAGGATCGACGAGCAGTAGCTGGAGGAGGCCACATTGCGGTAGCTCAGCACCACCCCCTTGGGCACTCCGGTGGAGCCGGAGGTGTAGACCAGGGTGACGGTGTCATCGGCGTCGGGGTTGTGCACCTCTTCCAGTGGCGGATACTGCTGCAGCCACTCCTCCCACTGCACCTGGCAGGGCAGGGTGGGGTAGGGGTAGGCGATGCGCAGGAGCGACTCGGGAATCGCCTCCTTGCCGGCGTCCAGGCTGTCCAGTTTGCCGATAAAGATCGCCTTGGCTTCGCTATGGTTGAGGATATGGCGAATGGTGTCCGCACCGGCCGTAGCGTAGATCGGTACGCTGATCATGCCCGCCATCATGATGGCGAAGTCGGTAATGAACCACTCGGCACTGTTCTTGGCAAAGATCGCGATGCGATCCCCCTCCACGAAACCTTGCGCCTTGAGGGCACTGGCGATGCGGCGGGCCTGCTGGTCCACTTCGCCCCAGCTGAGGGTGGTCCACTGCCGGTTTTTGGGCTGGTGCAGGTAGGCTTTGTCGGGGTGGGTTGCTACGTTGTGGGCCAGTTGTGCAAGGGGGAGTCGGTAGTCCATAGAGTGCTCGCTGTTATTGTTATCAAATGGCGGTTATCGGATCGCTCTGGGCGTATTGTTCTCCATTGCACCAAAGGATCTTCGGGTCGGCAAGGGGGGATGTAAACTATCACTCCAATGAATGATTGCGCGGGCCGGTGGGTGATAGTCGGCGCAGGCTGTGGGTATAATCGGGGCCTTTTATGCAGGCACCTACTGGAGGAGTCCACCCGATGCGACCCGAATCCCACAGGAAAGTGGAGCTCGAGCCCTGCTGGAAGGCGGTGCTGGAAGCCGAATTCAGCCAGCCCTACATGGAGCAGCTACGGGCGTTCCTGCAGCAGCAGAAGCAGGCGGGCAAGGCGGTCTACCCGGCGGGTTCCGAGATATTTAATGCCTTCAATACCACCCCCTTTGACCGGGTCAAGGTGGTGATCCTCGGGCAGGATCCCTACCACGGCGAAGGTCAGGCCCACGGTCTCAGCTTTTCAGTGCGGCCCGGGGTACGCATTCCCCCTTCGTTGGTCAATATCTACAAGGAGCTGGAGCGGGACCTCGGGGTGAGCCCCGCGCCTCACGGCTACTTGATGCACTGGGCCCGGCAGGGGGTGTTACTGCTGAACTCGGTATTGACCGTGGAGCAATCCCAGGCCGCCTCCCACCAGAACCAGGGCTGGGAGACCTTTACCGACCGCGCCATTGCCCGCCTTAACGAACAGCGCGATGGCCTGGTGTTTATGCTCTGGGGCAGCTACGCCCAGCGCAAGGGGGCCTTTATCGATGCGCAGCGCCACTGCGTGCTGCGGGCACCGCACCCCTCACCGCTGTCTGCGCACAGGGGGTTTATCGGCTGCGGCCACTTCTCCGCCGCCAACCGTTGGCTGATGGAGCGTGGAGAGGCGCCCATCGACTGGCAGTTACCCCTCGAACCCCAGTAAAGCGAGCCTGCTAACGGATCTCGCCAGACCTGTCGCCTGGGGCGACAGGTGACTCCGGTCACCTATGGTCAACCCCCTCTGGCTCGGGTAGCCTGTAGTTCTGCTTTTTTCGGGATCCCTCATCGACATGCTCAAGATCTACCACTCCAACTTCGCGGAGATCCACCAGGCCCTGATCGCCGATACCATACGCGAACAGCCGCTGGTGTCCCCCCTGGCCGACGAGGTGGTGTTGGTACAAAGTCCCGGCATGGCGCAGTGGCTCAAGCAGCGTCTGGCCGCGAACCTGGGGGTGGCCGCCAATATCCGCTTTCCGCTACCGTCGAGCTTTATCTGGGAGCTGTTTACGCGGGTGTTCCCGGATATGCCCGAGGAGTCCGCCTTCAACAAGGAATCAATGGGCTGGGTCCTGATGCAGCTGTTGCCCCGTTTCCTGTCGCAGCCGGAGTTCAGCTCCCTGCGGGGCTACCTTGCCGACGACCCGGCACAGCGCAAGCGCTATCAGCTGGCGATGAAGGTGGCCGATATCTTCGACCAGTACCTGGTCTACCGGCCGCAGTGGATACTCGACTGGGAGCAGGAAAAGGCCGGTACCGAGGCGGAGGCCGAGCACCCCTGGCAACCGATTCTGTGGCGGGCGCTGGTGGCCTACAACCGCGAGCGGGGAGGTAACGAGGCCCATCGGGCCAATCTGCAGCAGCGCTTTATCGACCGTCTGGCCAGCCAGGACGATCTGGATCTACCCGAGCGCATTTTCCTGTTTGGCGTCTCGGCCCTCGCCCCCCAGTACCTGGAGGTACTGCACCACCTGGGTCAGCGCTGTGACGTACACCTGATGCAGCTCAACCCCTGCCGTCATTACTGGGGCGACCTGCAGGACCCGGCCCACCAGAGCTGGCAGGCGCAGGCCTCCGGCCTGGGGGGGGATAACCCCCTGCTGGCCTCCATGGGCAAACTGGGGCGCGACTACCAGGCGCAGTTGCATGGGCTGGACCCCGCCCTGGCGGTGGAGCACCGGGAGCACTTTATCGAACGCCCCCCGACCCAACTGCTGGGAATGCTGCAGGGGGACCTGCTGGAGCTGAATAATCGTGGGGCGTTGCCCCCCGGCACGCCGCTGCCCGACGATAGCCACCACAAAACCCCGTTACCCGCCGGCGACGGCTCGCTGGAGCTGCACAGTTGCCACAGCCCCATGCGGGAGGTGGAGGTGCTTCACGACCGCCTGCTGGCGCTGTTCAACGCCGATCCCAACCTGCAGCCCAGGGATGTGCTGGTGATGGTGCCCCAGATCGACCACTACAGCGCCGCCATCCAGTCGGTGTTTGGCAGTCGCGAACACCCGATTCCCTACTCCATCGCCGATCGCGGAGTGCAGGCGGAGAACCCGCTTTTGGTGAGTTTTTTTCAACTACTGCAGATCCCCGGCAGCCGCTTCGAGGTCACCCGCCTGCTGGATATTCTCGAGGTGCCGCAGGTGATGGAGCGCTTCGATTTGCAACAGGATGAGTTTGACGAGCTGCGCGACTGGATTCGTGAGAGCGGCATTCGTTGGGGGCTGGATGCCGAGCAGTTGTCCTCAGCCGGCCTCTACCCCCAGCAGCAGAACAGCTGGCGCTTTGGTGTGCGCCGCATGTTGCTGGGGCTTTCGCGCCGTGAACGGGAGGGCAGCTTTGCCGCTATCCAGCCCTTCGAGGGAATCGAGGGATTGGGGGCGCAGAAACTGGGTAAATTGATTGACTACCTGGAGCAGCTCGACACCCTGCAACAACGGCTCACCCGCAGCGCCACGGTGGATCAGTGGCAGCAGCGCTGCCAGCAGCTGCTGCAGGATTTTTACAGCAAGGACAGCGACACCGAATACAGCTTCCGACTGATTCTGCGCGCCCTCGATCAGCTGGTGAAGCGCCTTAAGGGGGTTGGCTTCGAAGAGCCCCTCTCCCCGGAAGTGTTCCTTGAGCACCTGCAGGCCACCTTGCAAGATGAGGGAGGCTCACACCGGTTTCTGGCGGGTCAGGTCAACTTCTGCACCCTGATGCCCATGCGCTCGATTCCCTTCAGGGTGATCTGTCTGCTGGGGATGAACGATGGCGCCTACCCCCGCTCGCTGCCACCCATGGGGTTTGACCTGATGGCCGTCAAGCCCCGTCTCGGTGATCGCTCCCGCCGCGACGATGACCGCTACCTGTTTCTGGAGGCACTGCTGTCGGCGCGGGAGAAACTCTATATCAGCTACGTCGGGCGCAGTATTCGCGACAACAGCGAGCGGGTCCCCTCGGTGCTGGTGACCGAGCTGGTCGAATACTGCCAGCAGGGGTTTGTTGCGGCCGGGGAGAGCGATCTTTCTCACCGGGCCAGTGCCGAGCGGCTGCTTGCCGGGCTGCAGCGCCAGCACAGCCTGCAACCTTTTGGGCGTCAAAACTTCCTGCCCGGCGCAGATTCGGCATGGGATGGCCAGAGCTTTGACCGGCGCTGGCTGAGCGTTGCACAGACGCTTGAAGCGCACCAGCTAAGTGGCCCCGGCCAGCCGGCCGCCGCCTTTTGCGCGCAGCCGCTGCCACCACCCGATGGCGAGCAGGGGGGCGATCTGGGAGGGGATGCAGGGCGGGTGGAGATGCCGGCTTTGAGCCGCTTTTTCGACAACAGTGCCCGCTACTTTTTTAACCAGCGCTTGCGGGTGTTTTTTGACCAGTTTGGGGCGATGGAGGAGGCGGACGAACCTTTTGAGGAAGATCCGCTGCTGCGCTACCGTGCCTGTACGGAGCTGGTCGAGCGCCAACTGCGGGGCGAAAGCCCCGAGCCCTGGCAGCAACAGTTGCGGCTCTCCGGGGAGCTGCCCCACGCCGGCTTTGGCGAGCACCAGCTGATCGACTGGCAGGCGCGGGCCCATAGCCTGGAGGAGCCGCTACGCAGGCTGCGGCGCGGACCGGAGCAGGTCAAAACCCTGGAGATTTCGCTGCCCTCGGGACGCCTGTTGGGTCGTATCGGCAACCTGTTCGAGGGCGAGCGCCTGGTGCTCTGGCGGGCGGGAAAGCTGCGTGATGCCGATTGCCTGCGCCTCTGGTTGCACCACCTGGCGTTGAACGCCTGCGGTACCCCGACGCACTCCTTTTTTATCACCATCGATGAGTACGCCCAGCTGCAGGCCATTGAGCAGGCCGAGTGGGCCCGCGACCGGCTCGACTCCCTGCTGCAACTGTTTCAACAGGGCCTGCAGCAACCCCTGGCGCTTCCGCTGCAGGCCGCGATGGCCTGGGCTCGGAGCCTCGACAAGGGGGGCGACGAGGCGCAGTGCTGGACGAAAGCCTCGGCCGCCTGGGAGGGGGGGGAGTTCAAGTCGGGCGATGCCGACGACCCCTACTGGTCGCGTCTCTACCCCTCTGCCGATGCCCTGCGGGACAGCGACCTGCCGGCCCTGGCCGAGGCGGTGCTGCTGCCGATGCTGAGGGCACTCAAAACCGGCAAACTTGAGAGTCTGAAACCGGAGGTGCAGTCATGAGCCAGCCATCCGCTCACCAGCCCCTGGACGCGCGCCGCTTGCCCCTGCACTCGGTGCAGCTGATCGAGGCCAGCGCCGGTACCGGCAAGACCTACACCATCACCGCCCTCTACCTGCGTGCCCTGTTGGCGGTAGGACGCGAGCAGCCGCTGGGGTGCGAGCAGATTCTGGTGGTGACCTTTACCGAGGCCGCCACCGGTGAGCTGCGCGACCGCATCCGCCGGCGTATTGTGGAGGCACGGGAGGCACTGCTGCGGGGGGAGGCGGGTGACCCGCTTCTGGCGGCGATTCTCGCCGACTCACCGCTGGCGCGAGAGGAGCAGGTGGCGCGCCTGGAGCAAGCAGCGCGGCAGATGGATGAGGCGGCGATCTATACCATCCACGGTTTCTGTTGGCGTATGCTGACCCGCAACGCCTTCGAGAGCGGGGTGCTGTTCAGCAGCGAATTCACCATGGATGACCGGCCCCTGAAGTACCAGGCGGTCAAGGATTTCTGGCGCCAGAGCTTCTACCCCCTCGATCCCGAACTGGCCGCCATCGTAGGAGGGCTGTGGAAGAGTCCCCGGGCCCTGTTGGCCGATATCGAACCGATGATCAGCGCCGAGGATACGCGGCTGCTGCCAAGCCTCGAAGCTGTTGACCTCGAGGCGATGCACGACGACTACCGCGCGCGCCTGGATCGCTTCAAGGGGGCCTGGTTGGAGGCCGGCGGCGAGCTGGAAGCGCTGATTCAGGGCTCCGGCGTCAGCAAGAACTCCTACTCCAAGCGTTACTTGCCGGCCTGGCTCAATGCCGTTACCGAGTGGGCCCGCAGCGAATCATCGTCGCTGCCGGAGAAGATCGATAAATTTGCCCAGTCGATGCTGATCGACAAAACCCCCAAGGGGGAGCCACCGCGCCACCCCCTGTTTGAGCAGATTGATGAGCTGCTGGTCCAGCAGCCCCCCTACAAAGCGCTGCTGCGTAGCCAGGCGCTGGCGTTTGTGCGCCACCACCTGCGCCAGCAGAAGGAGCGCCAGGCGTTGATGATGCCCGACGACCTGCTGAGCCGGCTGGCGGGTGCCCTTGAGGGCGAGCGTGCTGAGGAGCTGGCAGCGCGGATTCGTGGCCTCTACCCCCTGGCCCTGATCGACGAGTTCCAGGACACCGACCCGCTGCAGTACCGCATCTTCAGCCGCCTCTATGGTCAGGGCCGTGACGGTGAGACCGGGCTGTTGATGATCGGCGACCCCAAACAGGCGATCTACAGTTTCCGCGGCGCCGATATCTTTACCTACATGCAGGCCCGGGAGAGTGCCCAGGGCACCTTCGGCATGGAGACCAACTGGCGCTCCACGCGGGCGATGGTGGACGCCGTCAACGCCCTGTTCGGTTTCTCCGGCGCCCCCTTTATCTACGACCGCCAGATCCGCTACGAGCCGGTTCGTGCCGCGGGCAGGGCCGACCAGTCACCCCTGGTGGTGGCGGGGCAGCCGCTGCAGGGGCTCTGTGTCTGGCCCCACCCTGCCGGCGATAACCCGGTACCGGCGGAGGCAATTCGCCAGGACTTTGCCCGCGCTACGGCACTGGAGATCAGCCGCCTGCTCACCAGCACCTACCAGGGGCAGGCCTGCATCGGTGATCGCCCCCTCCAGCCGGGGGATATGGCGGTACTGGTGCGGTCGCGTTTCGAGGCGGCATTGGTGCGTCGTGCACTGGCCCGCCAACGCATCGACAGCGTTTTCCTCAGCCGCGACAGCGTGTTTTCCACGTCGGTGGCCGGTGACCTGTTGCGTCTGCTGATGGCGGTGGCCGAACCCACCAACGAACGCCTGTTCAATGCCGCCCTGGCTACCGCGCTGCTGGGCTACAGCGCCGCGGAGCTGGATCGACTGACCCGGGAGGAGTCCCGCTGGGAGGCGATGCAGCAGCGCTTTATCGAAGCCCGCGAGTGTTGGCAGTATCAAGGGGTACTGCCCATGCTGCACCAGCTGATGCGTGAGCTGGGGATTGCTGAGTCCCAGGTTATGCGGGAAGAGGGGGAGCGCCACCTGACGGATCTGCTGCACCTGGGCGAGCTGTTGCAGCAGGCCAGCCTGGAGGTGGAGGGGGAGCACGGCCTGCTGCGCTGGTTTGCGCAGCAGCTGGGAGCCCAGGGCGAGGGCGGCGACGAGCAGCAGCTGCGACTGGAGAGCGACCGCAAACTGGTCAAGATCGTCACCATCCATAGCAGCAAGGGGCTCGAGTACGAGCTGGTATTCCTGCCCTTTATCAGCCTCTACCGCGCCAGCCGCAGCGGACGCTACCACGAAGCGGGCCAGCGTTACTGGGACCTGACCGACAGCCAGGAGGCGCAGGAGAAGGGGGAGCAGGAGCGATTGGCCGAGGACCTGCGCCTGCTCTACGTCGCGCTGACCCGCTCGATCCACGCCTGTTATCTGGGGATCGCCAACGTCGATGCCCGCTCGCGCCAGCGCCTTGCCGCCAGCGCCATCGGTTACCTGCTCAACAGCGCCCGGGAGGGTTCGCTGGAGGAGGGGCTGGGAGCCCAGTTGCAACGCCTGCAGGCCTTTACCGACCAGCGGTTTGGTGCCGGGGTGTTGCGTATCGAGGCGCCGCCGCAGGGACCGATCGCACCGCCGCAGCCCCCTCAGGCAGAGACCGAAGCCTTGTCAGTCTGTGCCTTTAAGGGGATGGTGGCCAATGACTGGCGCATCGGCAGCTACTCGGCGCTGGTCGCCCATGGCAGTAACGGTACCCCGGTAGGTGGGGCCTGGGGGGAGCTACCCGGCTTCGACCCCGAGCTGCAGACCGAGGCCAGGGTGGCGGCCACAGAGCCGTTGAGGCTGGATGCGTTCAGTTTTCCCCGCGGCGCCCAGGCGGGCACCTTTCTCCACAGCCTGTTCGAGAACCTGGATTTCGAACAGGCCGAGCGGGCCTCGATCGAAGCGATGCTGGCACCGCGCCTGCAAGCGGAGGATTACGACCCGGCCTGGGTGCAGCCCCTCGCCGACTGGCTACTGCAGGTACTGGCCTGTCCGCTGTCGGGACTGGAAACGGGGTTTGCCCTTCGCCAGCTGTCCACACAGCGCAAACGGGTGGAGATGGAGTTCTTGCTGCCGGTGGCCTCCCTCGAGGCCCCGGCTTTGAACCGCCTGCTCGAGCACCACGGACACCTGCCCCTGGAGGGGGTGGCGCCGCTGCAGTTCCAGCGCCTGAAGGGGATGCTCAAGGGCTTTATCGATCTGGTGTTTGAGCATCAGGGGCGCTATTTCGTGCTCGACTACAAGTCCAACCACCTGGGCGATCGTGCCGAGGATTACGCCCCGGCGGCCCTTGAACAGGCGATGCTCGAGCACCGTTACGACCTGCAGAGCCTGATCTACACCCTGGCCCTGCACCGCTACCTGAAAACCCGCCTGGCCGACTACGACTATGAGCGTCATCTGGGGGGCTGCTACTACCTGTTCCTCAGGGGCATGGCCGATGGCAGTGGCCAGCAGGGGATCTATTACGACCAGCCCGACAGGGAGCTGATTGCGGCGCTGGACGCGCTGTTGGAGGGGGCCGATGACTGAAAACGCAACACGCGAGCGAGTGGGGGACAGCAGCGATTCGCCTCTCAAGGGGCGCCTGCGCCAACTGCGCCTTGAGGGGCGCATCAGTGCCCTGGACTGGCATTTTGCCAGTTTTATGGAGGAGCTGGGGGACTCCCCCCGGGATGAGCTGCTGCTGGCGGCGCTGCTGCTGAGTTACGAGCTGGCCAAGGGCAACGTCTGCATCGATCTGCGCACCGTCGCCCAGGATTCGGGCCTGCCTCTGGAGTATCCCGAGGCCGAGCACTGGCGGGCGGCGTTGCTGACCTCTTCGCAGGGGGCCGAGGCGGTGATCTACCCCCTTGAGGGGGACTGGCAGGCGGCCTTCCAGTCTGGCGTACGCGCACCCCTGGTGCTGGAGGGGATGCGACTCTACCTCAACCGCTATTGGCAGTACGAGTGCGCCCTGGCCGAGGATCTGGGGCGGCGGGCCATGGCCAGCGCCCCCCTCGATGCCGACGCCCTCAAACGCACCCTGGCGCAGCTGTTTGGATCGGGTGCCGGGGAGGTCGACTGGCAGCAGGTGGCGGCTGCGGTCAGCGTGACCCGCCGCTTCAGTGTGATCAGTGGGGGGCCGGGTACCGGCAAAACCACCACGGTCACCAAACTGTTACTGGCGATGGTGGAGCAGTTCCGGCTGAGCCGCCGTCTTGAGCCCCGTATCCGGCTGGCGGCCCCCACCGGTAAGGCGGCGGCGAGGCTGACCGAATCGATCAAGCAGGCCAAGCGGGGGCTGGTGGAGGACCCCGCGCTGGCGGTGGAGGCCGGCTGGCTGGCGGCGATCCCCGAGGAGGCCGCCACCCTGCACCGCTTGCTGGGCTGGCAGGGGGGCGGTGGTCATTTTCGTTACCACCGGGACAACCCCCTCTCCCTCGATCTGCTGGTGCTGGATGAGGCCTCGATGGTGGACCTGCCGATGATGGCTCACCTGCTGGAGGCGTTGCCGGAGGAGGCTCAGCTGATCCTGCTGGGGGATCGTGACCAGCTGGCTTCGGTCGAGGCGGGCAGTGTGCTGGGGGATATCTGCGGCCAGGGGCTGCCGGCCTACTCGCCCCAGCAGTGGCAGCTGTTGGCGGGGCTCTGTGATGCACCTCTGCTGGCTGAACCGGCCCCCGACCGGCCCCAGACGGAGCGTGCGGCGATCAACAACAGTATCGGCCTGCTGCGTCACAGCTATCGCTTTGCTGGTGACAGTGGCATCGGCCAGCTGGCGAGCGCGGTCAATGCCGGTGATGTCGCGCTAGTGCGGCAGCTGCTGGCCGCAGATCGACCCGACCTGAACCGCTTTGCCCTCGGTCCTGAGGGTTACCGGCGTATGCTGGAGTGCGCGGTGGCCGGCTATACCCCCTACCTGCAGGCCCTGCAGCCGGGGGCCGACTTCGATCCCCGGACCGTACTCGACCTGTTGGGGCGTTTCCAGGTGCTGTGCGCGTTGCAGCAGGGAGATTACGGCGCCGAGGGGCTCAACGCGCGCATCGAACGGGCGCTGCGCCAGCAGGGGCTGATCCGCGGGGAGGGCGTCTGGTACGCGGGGCGTCCGGTGATGGTGACCCGCAACGACTATGGTATGCGCCTGTTCAACGGCGATATCGGTGTGGCGATGCCGGATCCGGCGCGCAATGGTGAGATTCGGGTCTGCTTCGAAAACGCCCAGGGCGAGCTGCGCTGGATTACCCCGGGGCGAATGCCCCAGCACAGCACGGTGTTCGCGATGACGGTGCACAAGTCCCAGGGCTCGGAGTTTGACCATCCGCTGCTGGTACTGCCGCCGGAGCATCGTCCCCTGGTTAGCCGCGAACTGCTCTATACCGGTATCACGCGGGCGCGCAAGCGGTTGGGCTTGATGATCGGGGATGAACTGTTGGAGCGTGCCCTGGGGACACGCACCCATCGGGTGTCGGGCCTGGCCGAGCGCTTGTGGGGGACCTCGCCCTGAGGGCAGTGGCTCGCCGCCGCAGGCTGGAGTGCTTGACCTCAGCGGATACCGATTAGAGGTAGTTCCCCCAGAGGGTTTCCATGGAGGACTGAAGGCTGCGGAATTTGCCGTAGGGCTCAACCCCGACGATCTTCAGGTCGTCGGCTTCAAGATCGCGGGCCTGGGGTTTCAGTAGCGGGTGGCCGTTGCTGCCCATCAGGGCCATTACCTTGGGCTGTTTGATATCCTTGTTCTGCTCCACCACCACCGCCACCTCCTTGTTGTTGAGGCGCACCAGGGAGCCGCAGGGGTAGATGCCCACCCGCTTGATGAATCGTTCCACCAGGCTGCGGTCCAGTTTCTGGTCGCCTTCGGTGTAGAGCACCCGCAGGGCACTGTTGACGGTGCTCTCCTTGCGAAACGCGGTGGGGCGGGTGATGGCGGTGTAGGTGTCGGCGATGGACATGATGCGGACCGGAACACTGAGCTTGTCGGACCCCACCCCGTCCGGGTAACCACTGCCATCCAGGCGCTCGTGGTGGTAGCGCACCAACGCCAGCCATATGGGGTCGTCGATTCCCTGCTCGCGCAACAGTGCCTCACCTTTTTCCGGGTGTTGGCGAATCTTCTTCCACTGTTCATCACTGGGCTTTTCCGCCTGCTGGTGCAGGCTGTCCTGCATGGCGATGATGCCGAAATCGTGGGTGAGAGCGCCGGCGATCATCGATACCCGCTCCATCTGGGTGAGGTGTTCGCCCTTGGCGATCAGCTCGCAGATGGCTGCGCAGTGCAGCGCATGGATCAGGCCGTAGTGGTTGTCGTGGTCCATCTGCAGGGCGGCCAATACCGTATCGGGGCGCCGTTGGCACTGCAGCTGGATCTCCAGCGCCAGTTGCAGGACCTGGTAACTGAAATCGACCTTCTGCTCCTTCTGGGACAGGTTGAACAGCTGGAACAGCCGGTTCAGCCACTGGCTCAGTTGCAGGAAGATATCCTCATCCTGTTCGCGCCGGCTGCGGCCACTGGCGACCAGGGGGCGTTGGGCATCGTTGGCAGGGGCGGCACCGCGGGTACCGCTCGAGGCCGACTGGCGATCCACATAACCCTGCTGCAGCAGAATGGTCTGCTGGCGCTGGGTGGTGATCATGCGCCCCTTGAGCAGAAGCAGGTCGCCGGCAGCGTTGTAGATCGATGAGGTCAGCGGGCTACCGATCTCGATATCGCTCACACTAACCCGGGCAAAACGTTGACTCATGGGGCAATCCAGGCAGCAGTCGTTAACAGAAGACCAGTATAAGGGAAAGATTGCTCACCGGTCATCCTGCATGGTTGGTCTATAATCTCACCGCTTATCCCCTTAGGGAAGAGGGGAGGTGGCCAAAAAAGAGGAGTAACCGATGAAGATCCAGGGATGGATGGGGATGGCCGCACTGCTGCCCGCTCTCCTGAGCACAACAGCCGCTTCAGCGGAGGCGGAATCCGAACTTACCCAGCCGCGCTGGCGGCAGGAGCAGTATCGCATCGTGCCACGCTCGGTCTGCTACAACTACCGCCGCGGCAGCATCGAATACCGGCGCTGCCGAGTCGAGGCCAAACAGCGATTCCGCCAACGTTGCCAGGAGTATGGGGATAAGGTGGAAAACACTCAGTATCCCTACAACCTCGACGACCAGCGCAAGCAGCGGATGTATTGCACAGCGGCCCGCAGCTTCAACCCCCTTAGCCTGTGAACCCGGTGGGCATTGTCGGGGTCCGGGCCAGCAACGGGTCGATGCGCCGGCACGCCTGCCGGTAGCGCCGCAGCGCCCGGTATTGCAATCCCAGCAGGTAGCCAAACTCGGCGCACAGGGCGATCCCCACCAACGCCGCTGGCAATCCACCGGCCACCGCTCCCAGCACCAGTAACAGGGCCAGCAGGTGAAGTTGCAAGAGGCGGCTCCCCTGCTGTGGTGTCACCAGTTCATGCATCTTCGGCAACTGGCCAAAGGCCTCGAAACAGTCGCCGCAGCGCTGCTGCAGGTGCAGGTAGAGCAGGAAGGCGCTGATCTTCAGCAGCATACCCACCACCACACTGAGAATGGCGCCGTACAGCAGCAGGGCAAAGGCCAGGCTCGGGGATACCCAGCCGGCCTTGCCAAGCCAGTAAAGGGGGACCGTCAGCAGCAGGCTGGTGGCGGCCAGCTGCCAGGCCCGCAGGGTGGCATCCGCCACGCGGCGCTTGCGACGCGAGAGGTTCCACAGCAGGCCGAGGGCAAGCGCCAGGGTATAGAGTGAAAGCAGCCCCTCGAACAGCCCTTTCAACGCCGGCCAGACCTGGCTGAGACTAAGTCCCGCCAGCAGGAGTACTAGCAGTGGGGCACTGAAGCGCTGTACCGGGGCGGGCACCGCCGGGGTGGTGTGGAACATGGGCACCACCTGGTAGGCGACGGCACCGATCAACAACAGGCACCAGCCGAGGCTGCCCCAGAGGGCGTGCAGGTTGGTCAGCCCCCGGTTGAGGGGAAAGCGGCCCGGCAGGTTCCACCCCAGCAGCTGCCATACCCCCAGTAGCAGGGTAACGGCCAGCGCCAGCAATGCCCAGCTGGCCTGGCGCAGGGTGGCGTTGTGACGCAGTGCCGCCAGCACCGGTGGCAGGTAACTGGCCATCCCCAGCAGCAGGGCCGCCGGTAGCAGGAGCAGGGCGGCCCGCAACCCCCAGCGCCCCGCCTCCGTATCCAGCAGCATAAAGCCACCGCCCAGGGCCAGTGTACCCAGGCAGAGCAGGGGATGGATCAGGGCCGCCCGCGCGGCGGGGCGGGTAACGGAGGGGGCCCCCACCACCGGCAGGATCTGGAAGAGGGCGCCAAACATCACCATCAGGATCACCCCCAGCACCAGCAGGTGGGTCACCCCCAGCAGCGCCGGATGCCAGCGATTCGCCAGCCCTCCCTCGGCGGCCGTGGGAAAGGGGGCCAGCAACAGGAGCCCCCCCGCCAGCAGGCCAAACAGGCTGGCGCTGATAAAAAAGCGGAAGGGGACCGACAGCGGGGGGATATGGCTGAAGTTGAGACCCGCGCTGTTCATCGGCTCAGCAGCGCCAGGCACTGTTCTGCGACCACGGGGTCAGCGGGGTTCCACACCAGGACCCAGTAGCGGGCCCGCGACGGGGGATTCCCCAATGTGGCCGCGAGCGCGGGAGAGAGCGTCTCCCGCGCCAGGCAGCGGTACTGGAGCTGTAGCCGGTCGAGCAGGCCCCACAGGGGGATGGGATCGCGATGATGCCAAAGCTGCAGCCAGTCGCCCTGGTTGAGGCGCGGTAGTTGTTCGACCACCTGTTCCCAGGGCTGTGGCGGTTCCAGTTCGCTGAGATCGAGCTCGATGGCGGCCATGGGGCGACTCAGGCGGAGCGCATTTGCTGCAGGGTAGTGGCGGCATCCGGCAGGGAGCGATCGGCCATGGGGTAGAGGATCTGCTCCTCCTTCATATTGTGCTGCTGCATCATCACCATCAGGGTTTCGCAGCTGCTCAGGAAGTCGGCGCGGGAGTGGTTTGCGGCGGCCGCGGCCACCTCCGCCAGCAGGGCCCGCATCTGCTGGTGCTCCATGCGCATCACGGCGGTGGGCCCGGCGCTCATGCCGGTGGCGGCCTCGAAGGCGGGGAACAGCACCTGCTCCTCCATTCCCAGGTGGGCCTCCAGCGCCTCGCTGAACCCTTGCCAGGCGGTCTGGGCCTCGGCCCAGCGGCCGGCATCGGCGTGGTTTTCGGCGCTGCTGAACAACGCGTCGCAGCGCCGGTGGTCGGCGCTCATGTGGTCGGTGATGAGGGGCATGGGTCTCTCCTGTGATCCAGGGGACCATTGTGCCCCCCTGCAGGCGGGGGGAACATGATTCTTATCAAGAATCGTTCTCAGGGAGCCTGCAAATAAGTCCTTGCGAACTTCTGGCTTTCAGCTTGGTTTGCAATCAAGGCGTGGCTTTGCAGCAATGTCCAGACCTTGCAAAAAGTCACAACGCAGAGTGCGGACCAAGCTGAAAGCCCCGCAGGGCAGGGCCTGAAACCGCCAGCTTCTGTGTTGCAGCCTTTGCTAAGGGCTACGGCCATTAGCGGCAGTCTGCGCCTTGAATCTGGCCGTTTCAGGCGCTTGCAGAAGCCGCAGGGACTTGTTCGCAGGCTCCTTAGTATTCCAGCAGTTTGCCCCCCTTGCGGAAGGCCAGCGAGTGGTCTCCGGCGATCTTGGCCAGGGTGTGCCCGGGGCGGGTCATCTTGTCGCGACGGCGGGCGAACAACAGGCCCCCGGTCTTGGCGTATACCGGTACCCTCTGGTTATCGTGGTGGTCGGCGTAGGGGTTGATGATCCAGGCGACTCGTTCTCCCGCCTCGATCAGGTCCCCTACCTCCTTGCAGTACTCCACCAGTCCGGCCAGCGGCGCCTTGACCGCGTCCAGCCCATCCAGCGGCGTGCCTTCGGTGAGGCGCTGTGGGCGCTCCGGCGTGCCCGCGATCACCCCCTGCTGCTGCAGGAAGCGGAACACCCCCTCGGCATCCTGGCGGGCGAGGTGGGCCTCTATATCGGTGCGGCCCCGCAGCTCCAGGGTGCAGGCGAAGCAGCCGTTGCGGATCGCGTGCTGCGGAAACTGCTCCTGCAGTTGCCACCAGGGAGCGGCGTTGGCGTCGTCAAAGGGGGCCCCCTCGGTGGACTCCTCCAGCAGCAGCACCGGGGCCCCCACGAAGGCGGCCAGCTCGGCAGCGGTGTGCTGGTGGCGGCGGTTGGCGTAGAGGTGCAGGGTGGCCTCGCTGTCGCAGTGCAGGTCGAGCACGATATCGGCCTCCAGCGACAGCTCCAGCAGCCGCTGCTTGAGCACCTCCGCCTCCAGTTGCGGGCTGAGGTCGTTAAGGCACTCGCGCAGGGTCTCCCGCACCAGGCGGTTGTTCTGCTCGGCGTCGCTGCCCAGCCTCGCCTCCAGCAGGGGGATCGCCAGCGGGGCCAGGCGCGGGAAATTGCGATTGAAGTTACCGCTGTAATCGAAGTCGAAGCGGCCGACGGTGTAGCCGTTAAGGTGCTGGCCGAGGCCGATGGGGTTGGCGACGGGCACCATGATCACCGTTCCCAGCAGTTCGCCCCGCTCCAGCGCGCTATCGAGCAGCGCCTCGAGGTAGTGCAGGCAGTGGATGCCCCCCCACTCGTCGGCGTGAAGCGCCGCCTGCAGGTAGGTGACCGGACCGTCGCCCCCGCTCCAGCGGATCACTTTGAGCGATCGCTCGCTTCCCAGTGAAGGGGAGAGCAGGGGAATCAGGTTGATGGTCTTACTCATGGCCGGGCTCCGGTCGTCAGGCTAGGACAGGCCACTATAATACAGGGTGCGTGAGCAGGGCAGAGGGACCACTGGCGGATGCCGCCTTTAGGGAGGTTTGCTGCCCAAATACGGAAATTAACTGCAGGAGCTCCCGATGCCCGAGTCGACCCCCGCCCCCTATGAACAGCTGCAGCGCCGCCTGCTGGCGATTGATGGTGCCGGCTACAAGGCCTACAAGGCGGTCGAAGGCCGCTATACCCTGCCCGGTTTTGAGCTGAGTATCGATCACGTTCAGGGGGATCCTTTTGCCGATCCCAGCCGCTGCAGCCTGAGGATTGGTCGCGAGTCGCTGCCGCTGCCCGCTGCCCTGCAGCACAGCGCCGCCCAGCGGGTGGCGCTGGAGGACTTTTTCGGCCGCCGGCTGTCGAGCGCGATGCAGCACCATCGGGGGCAGGTGCGGGGTTCCGGCAACAGCGGCGAGATTCGCATGGCCCGCTACGGCCAGCAGGTGTTGCGGCGCAATGCGGTGCTGGCGCACCCCCAACAGCTGGAGGTGCGCTGCCAGCTGGGGCTGCCGGCCAATGGGCGCCGGGTGGCGGCGCGCCAGGCCCTGCGCCTGCTGGAGGAGCTGGTGCAGCTGGTGGCCGCGAGCCTGCTGCCGCTGGATACCTACCTGCCGGCGCTGGAGCAGCATCTGCGCTCGGTGCTGGACCAGCAGCACCTCAGGGCGCAGCTGGAGGCACACCAGCTGGTGGCCTTTATCGCTGACGGCGCGATCCTGCCCCGCGCCAGCGGCATCGATGATCGACCCCTGGAGGGGGCCGTGCCCTGGCGGTCCCCCGATAGCCTGGCTGTGGAGCTGGAGCTGAGGGACGGCAGCCCGATCCGGGGGCTGGGGATCGTCACCGGGGTCAGTTTGATCGTGGGGGGGGGATTCCACGGCAAGTCGACCCTGCTTCATGCCCTGGAGCGAGGGGTTTACGACCATATCCCCGGCGATGGGCGCGAGCGGGTGGTCACCGATCCCAGCGCCGTCAAGATCCGCGCCGAAGATGGCCGTTCGGTGCGGCAGGTGGATATCAGCCCCTTTATCGGCGAGCTGCCGGGGGGGCGCTCCACCCACTGCTTCGATAGCGATAATGCCAGCGGCAGCACCTCCCAGGCCGCCAACCTGATTGAGGCGCTGGCCACCGGCTGCCGCTGCCTGCTGCTCGATGAGGATACCTGTGCCACCAACTTCATGATCCGCGACCGCCGCATGCAGGCGCTGGTGAGCGATGCCTGCGAGCCGATCACCCCCCTGGTGCAGCGGGTGGCGGCGCTGGCCGCTGAGGGGGTATCGGTGGTGCTGGTAATGGGGGGCAGTGGTGACTTCTTTGCCGCCGCCGGGCGGGTAATCATGATGGACCATTACAGCCCCCGGGACTTGAGCGCGCGGGCGCAGGCGCTGGCCGATCCCGATACCCTTCGCTGCAGCGTCGAGCGTCCCCCCATTGGCGCGGCGGCCGCACGGGTGCGGCCCCTGCGAGCGCCGTCCCTTGTCCGGCGGGAGAAGGTGCGGGCCTTTGGTACCCGCCTGTTGCGGTTGGGCAGCGAGGAGGTCGACCTCGCCCGGGTGGAGCAGCTGGTGGACGAGGGGCAGTTGCTGAGCATCGGCTACCTGCTGCAGGCCTACGCCGCAGCGACTCAAGGGACGATGGCGGAGGCGGGTCCCGGCCTGGTAGAGCAGCTCAGGGAGCTGCTCGAGCGCACCGAGAGCGATGGACTCGATCCCCTGACCCCCTTTGTGCAGGGGGTGCTGGCGATGCCGCGGCTGCAGGAACTCGCGGCAGCCCTCAACCGCCTGCGCAGCCTTGAAGGCTGCTAATCAGGGGAGCCTGCTCACTCCGCCGCCCGGGCGTTGTCCGCGAGGATCATATCCGCCGCCTTGGCACCGATCATGATGGTGGGAGCGTTGGTGTTCCCGCCAATCAGGGTGGGCATGATGGAGGCGTCGACCACCCGCAGCCCGGTGACCCCATGTACCCGCAGGCGGCTGTCCACCACCGCCATCTCGTCCTGGCCCATCTTGCAGGTCCCGACCGGATGGTAGACGTGGTTGGCTTTCTCACGAAGGAACTCGGCAATCTCCTCGTCCCCCTCCTGATCGGCACGGGGGAACACCTCCTCATCGTTCCAGCGCTTGAGGGCGGGCTGGCGCAGCAGCTCGCGGCTGATGCGCACCGCCCGAATCATGGTGGACATATCCTCCGGGTGGCTGAGCATATTGAGGTCGATGCGGGGATCGGCCTCGGGGTCGCGGCTGTTGAGGGTCACGCTGCCCCGGCTTTGCGGGCGCAGCAGGCAGTTGTGCAGTGACAGTCCGCGCACGAAAAGGAAGCTGAGGTTACGACCGTGGTCGTCCATCGCCATGGGGATAAACTGCAGCTGCAGGTCCGGCACCTCCTTGTCGGGGCTCGATTTGATAAAGCCCCCGCTCTCCACGAAGGTGGTGCTGAAAAAGCCGCGCCTCTGGGTGATGTAGCGCCACAGCTCACGGGAGGCGTACCACCAGGAGGAGGGGTGCAGGCTGAAGGGGCCCGAGTGGCGGCTTTTGACCACCGAGACGATATCGACGTGCTCCTGCAGGTTCTGGCCGACGCCGGGCAGTACCTGCACGGGCTCGATTTGATGCCTGGCCAGCTCCTCAGCAGGCCCGATTCCGGACAGCATTAACAGCTGCGGGGAGTTGAAGCTGCCGCCACTTAGGATCACCTCCTTGCTGGCGCTGAGACGCTCCAGTTTGCCCTTGATGCGCACCTCGATCCCACTGGCACGCTTGCCCTCAAACAACAATCGCTGGACCCGGGCTTCGGTAAAAAGGGTCAGGTTGGGGCGCTCCAGCACCGGGTGCAGGAAGCCCCGTGCCGCGCTGCAGCGTTCGCCGTTGATCTGGGTGGCCTGGTAGGCACCCACACCCTCCTGTTGGGCGCCGTTGAAATCATCGGTAACGGGGTAGCCTGCCTGTTTTCCGGCTTCGATAAAACACGGCCCAATGGGGTGGTTGGAGCGGCTGTCGGCGACATTGAGGCCGCCGCCTACGCCGTGGTACTCGCTCTCGCCCCGCTCCTGGTTCTGGGTAGCCTTGAAGTAGGGCAGCACCTCATCAAAGCTCCAGCCCTCATTACCGAGAGCGGCCCAGTGGTCATAGTCGGAGCGGTGTCCGCGGATATAGAGCATGGCGTTGACCGCGCTGCTGCCCCCCAGTGTCTTCCCCCGCGGGCAGAAGATCTCGCGCTGGTGTTGGCTGGGTTGGGGTACGCTGTTAAAGAGCCAGTTGCGCGCCTTGCTCTGCATCAGGGCGACTACCCCCATCGGGCAGCGAACCAACACCGAATCATCAGCGGGGCCGGCCTCCAGCAGGCAGACCCGGTTGGCAGGGTTGGCCGAGAGGCGGTTGGCGAGGACACTGCCGGCGGAACCGGCACCGACGATGATGTAGTCGAAATGGCTGTTGTTCATGGGGACTCCGCTGATAACGGCCGCAGCCGATCTTATTATTAGAGCATCTACTCTATCAGCCCCCTCTCTGCTATGTTTGATTTTTTGCGAATCAAATTTGATTAATGACGAACGGAGGGGCGATGTATCTGGTGCGCACTGGTGCCCTTCAGGGGTTCGAAAACCTGGTCACCCGCCTGGGGGGCAACCCTCATGCGTTATTGGCTGAACAGGGGCTGAGCAGTGCACTGCTTAGCCAGCCCGATGCCTACCTGCCCTATGGGCGGGTGGCCGAGCTGATGGAGTGTGCCGCCGAGGCCTGTGGCTTTCCCTGGTTTGGTTTTGAGCTGTCGCGCCGGCAGAGCTTTTCGGTGGTGGGGGAGTTGGTGTTGCGGGCGGCCCAGGAGCCCTGCTGTGCTCGCGCCATCGAGGTGATGCTGCAGTACGTGCACCTGCACGCCAGCGGACTCACCACCGAGCAGCGCGCGGTTCCCCATCATCCGGATCGCCATTTGGTGAGTCTCAGGTTTGAGTTCAGCAGTCCGCGGGGGATGACGCAGCTAATGCAGCTGAGTCTGGGGGTGCTCTACCGCAGCCTGGTGGATCTCTGTGGAGGAGAAGCCCAGGACTACCAGCTCTGGGTCACCCAGGATCCCGTTGCCCAGGGGGACTATGGCCGCCAGCTCGAAGGGTACCCTGAAGTGTTCTTTTCCCAGTCCTGTGACGCCCTGCTGTTCCCGGCGAGCTGGCTGGAGGCACTGCCCCGGCGCGACGAGCAGTTGCTGAGCGCCCACCTCCAGCGTCAGCTGGACTACATGGAGGCGACCTACCCCAACGACCTGCAGCTGCAGTTGCGCTATGCGATCAGCAACCTGCTCCCCAGCGGCGAGTGCTCATTGCCCCGCTGTGCGGCGGCCCTGGGGTTGCACCCCCGGGTGCTGCAAAAGCGATTGCAGGCGCAGCACCTCAGTTACGTCGAGGTGTTGCGTGAAACCCGTGAGCAGATCGCCCTGCAGCACCTGCAAAACTCCTCCATCAGCCTCACCGACCTGGCCCTTAACCTGGGGTTTGCCGAGCTGGCGGTGTTCAGTCGTAGCTTCAAGCGCTGGCAGGGCGTCTCTCCCCAGGCCTGGCGCAAGCGCTGGCGGGCAAAAGGGGGGCGATAGGCCCACGGGGGTCGAAAAAGGTGGCTTTTCAACCGTTAACCTGTCACCGTGGCGGCCATTTATCCCCGGTCTGCGCATCGCTGGCGGGGCTCTTCGCCAAAGCGCCGAGCGCGCATCCCCTCCCAAAGGCCACCACCATGTCAGACAGATTCAGGGTCCAGTCCGGGACCGAGCTGATGCGTTTCCTCGAGGCGCAGCTTAAGGGCTGGTCCCGCAGCACCATTAAACAGCGCCTTAAAAGTGGTTGCGTGACGGTCAACGGCCAGTCGGTGACCCGTCACAACCATCCCCTTAACCCGGGCGACAGCGTCAATGTGGAAGCCAGCCCCGGCCAGGTGTCCGCCAGCCGGCCGCGGCTGGAGATCCTTTACGAGGACCGGGACCTGATTGCGATCAACAAGCCCGCCGGCCTGCTGTCGGTGGCCTCCCCCAAGGATAAGGAACCCCATGCGCTGGGTATCCTGCGCGACCAGCTGTCGCGGCGCAACAAGCCGGTCAAGCTGTGGCCGGTGCACCGGATCGACCGGGCGACCTCCGGTGTGTTGCTGTTTGCCACCTCCCGCGAGGTGCGCGAGGCGGTGATGAAGGGATGGGAGACAAGCGAGAAAACCTACCTCGCGATCGTGGAGGGGACGCCCAAGCCGGGCGGCGGGACCATCAACCAGCCGCTGCGCCTTGATCCGGTGCTCTACCAGATGCACGTGGGCCAGCACCCAGACGCCAAACGGGCGGTCACCCACTTCACCACTGAGCGCAGTGGTACGGCTCGCACCCTGTTGCGGGTCGAGCTGGAGACCGGTCGCCAGCACCAGATTCGTGCCCATCTGGCCTGGCTTGGACACGCAGTGGTGGGGGATCCCCGCTATGGACACGAAGGGGCCCGCATGGGTCTGCATGCTCTGCGCCTGGGGGTGAAAAAGCCGGGTACGGAAAAGACTCTGTTGATCGAAAGCCCGCCGCCGGCGGAGTTTATGGCGCTGTTGAACTGAGATTTTTACCCGCCTCTGTGTTACGCCCCGTTCCAGCGAAGAGGCTGGCTGTCGAACGTATGCCGGGCCCTGTTGTTTCCCCGCAAACTGACCCGGCCGTACTGGAAGTTTTACGGTGATGGAAAACCGCTTAGCCAAAGGTAATCATTGCTCGGTTTCGCCATTAGGAAAGAGAGTTATGAGGTTGCAAAAAGCCCGCTTTCGATACAGGCGAATGCGGGCTTTTTGTATTGCGACTGCCCATTCATTTAAGTCTGGATAGATCCAATATGAGCAACTACCTTCTTTATAGCGACATGATAAGCGCGCAGGTAGTCAGCATTTTTTGACCTTTAGTCTAAGCAGAAAAATTATAACGACAGGGCTTCGGTACTTTATCGAAGCGGCCAGGAGAACTCACAGATGAGGCTGAGCCTGCCCGTGACTGACAGGGAGTTGGAGTTTGATACCTCCCAGCGAATCATATCAACGACCGACCTTAAGGGGCGAGTGACCCCGGTTAAGGATGATGTCGTTAAGATCTCCGGTTTTTCCGATGACCTGGGAACCAATCCACGACAGCGCTCACTGGCCAAAGCGGTATTGTCGAAGGCCAACAGCCTGGGTGTGGAGGGGATTGACGAGGGCGTTGAGGCTCAATGGCACAGCAACTTCCTCAAGCCGGTGGGGTGCCACCGTATTCAGGACCCTGATGAACCCATCGCCAGTTGCCAACGGAAGCAAAGTGATCCAATAATGACGACGAAACGTATAGGGTTATTCAATCGATAACGGTGTTATAAACCAGACTATGGTTTCTACTTCATCCAGACCGCTTTTTCTGTTTGCCCTGCTGGCGAGCCTGAGTCTTTTACTGGTCTTGGGTCTTGGCTGGCTGGTGCAGTGGGGGCAGGGCAGCCAGGGGATAACTACCGAGGCTTCTATCACGCCGTTTCGCTGGCAGGCTGTCGATGGAGTGGCGAAGCGGTCCGATGCAGAGCCACATTACACCTACCTGTTTCTGGGACTGTTCAGCTGCAGTCAGGTCTGCCCTCTGCGCATTGGGCAGATGGTGGCGCTGGAGCGCTCGCTGGAGGCCGAGGAGCGTCTTCGCCAGCTGCCGGTACGCTTTCTGTTCGTGACCCTCGATCCCCGGGGGGATACCCCCTCCCTCAGGCATCAACTGATCGACTCCCGCTCCTCCCGTTTCCACAGTGCCCGCATGGAGGTCGCTGCGCTTTCCAGGTTACAGCACCAGCTTCGCGACCGCCCTTTGGGAGAAGCGGGCGAGCATGGAGGAGCCCTCTACCTGCTGGACCCCCAACACCGGCTAAGACGAATCTATAGTGCCCCACAGCTTGATCCGCAGCGGCTTCTCGACGAGCTGGCGACCGTTTCCCATTCCAACACCTGAGTATCCTTTTCCATGACTACGACCGATTCCACTTTGCCCCTGAATGACCGACGCCTCTATTTCCTGCTGCTGATGCAGGCCCCCATACTCCTGGTCAGTGGCTTTGTCGGGGTCGGCATGCTGGGGTTCAGCCTCGCCAGCGCAGTGGCGATCGCGCTGCTGACCCAGATCGGGTACAGCCTGCTCAAGGGGACCCCCCTGTTCGGGCTGCTTGGCGCCGTACTGATGATGAGCACCTCGGCGCTCCTGATTCAGAGCCAGCTGGGAATGATCGAGATGCACTTTCACATCTTTGCCTCGATGGTGGTGCTGCTGATCTACCAGCGCTGGCAGCCGATTCTGGTGGCTCTGGTGACTGTCGCGGTTCATCACTTGCTGTTTACCTACCTGCAGCTGGAGGGGGCCAGTCTGGCGGGTATGCCGCTGATCGTGTTTGCCAACGAGTGCAACTGGGGCATCACCTTTGTCCACGCTCTGTTTGCCGGTGTTGAAGCGGCGGTGCTGATGCTGATGGCGACCCTGATGGCGCGGGAGTCCAACACCAACCGGGGGATCGCCGAGGCGATCGAGAAGATCTCGGCGCAGGCCGACCTGTCGATACGACTGCCAGCGGCCGAACAGCCCGCTGAAGTGGCCTTTAACCGCATGATGGATCAGCTGGCGGAAAGTTTCTCGGAGTTTCACCGGATTGCCGAGCGCCTCAGTGAAAGCAGCACCACCCTCAACGACCTGGGCGACCAGGCTCGCCACTCCACCCAATCCCAGTTGTCGCTGTCACAGAGACTCTCCAACTCAGCCCAGCAGGTACTCGACAGTATGTCCGGCGTGGTGGCCAATAGCTCGGAGTCGGCGGAGCGCTCATCGTCGGTGGCCCATGCCAGCCTCGATGACAATCAGCAGGTGCTCAAGGTGATGGGGGATATGCGGTTATTGGAGGAGGAGATCGACCGGGTGGCCAGCTATCTCGGTGAGCTGACCCAGGATGTTAAAGCGGTAACGGCCCTGCTGCAGGCGATTCGAGGCATCTCGGAGCAGACCAATCTGCTGGCCCTCAATGCCGCCATTGAAGCCGCCCGTGCGGGAGAGTCAGGGCGCGGGTTTGCGGTGGTGGCTGACGAGGTGCGGGCGCTGGCCCAACGCACCAGCGATTCTACCGATGAGATTCAGACGGTCCTTGAACGTCTCGACAGCAGCGTGGTTAAAACGGTGCAGGCGATGGAAAGTGGCAAGCAGCAGACTACCCGCAATGCCGCTCAGGTCATGGCGGTTTCCGACCGTATGGCCTCTCGTGCCGAGGAGATCAGCCAGGTGTCGAGCTGGAACCGCTCTGCGGCCGATGCAACCGGTGAGCAGGAGCATACACTGCAGCAGATGGGGGAGGAGATCGAGGAAAATACCTCGACTGTGGAGGTGCTCAACGGCCGAATGCAGGAGCTGATCGGGCAGGCTCAGGAGTTGGCGGAGCTCGCCGAACTCTATCGCACCCAGGCGGAGCGGTTTAGGGTCTAGCCCTATAGGGTTTGGGTATCCGCTGACGGGGGCTGGCCATGGCCCGCCGTTAGCGGAGGGCTTGCGCTAGGGGCCCAGACTGGCGAAATCGACCTCCGGCAGTGACTCAAATCCCGGTTTGGCGAAGTAGTACCCCTGCATCAACTCCACCCCGGCCTCCTTGAGATAGAGCATCTCCTCGCGGGTCTCTACGCCCTCGGCCAGGGTCGTGACATTGAGGTCCCTGAAGATATTGATGGAATTTTTGACGATGGACTGGCGCACCGGGTCCTTATCGATGTTGCGTACCAGCTCCATATCGATCTTCACGATATCGGTCTGGAAGTCGGCCAGCAGGTTCAGGCCTGAATAGCCCGACCCGAAGTCATCAATAGCGGTTTTGAATCCGAGCTTCTGGTAATACTCAACGATCTCCTTGAGATGCCCGTGATCTCTCACTTTTTCAACTTCGGTAAATTCAAACATGATCTGTTCGATGGGGAAGTTGAACTGTTTTGCCGCCTCGAGGGTGGTACGGATACAGAGTTCGGGGCGATAGACCGCGTTCGGAAGGAAGTTGATGCTGATCATGGCGTTGGCCCCGAGCTGGGCCGCCAGCGAGATCGCCTTGACACGGCACTGCTGGTCGAAGCGATAGCGGTTGGTCTCATTGACGCGCGAGATGATCGAGTAGGCGGATTCATTGGCCTTGCCACGAACCAGTGCTTCGTAGCCGAAGATGGATTGGGTGGCACAGTTGACGATCGGCTGGAACGCCATGGTGAAGTCAAAACCGAGGTCGGGGTTGTCGATGCACTGCCTACAGCTCAACTCCCTGTAATCAGCAGGTTTGCTCATGAATGTTCCTCGATCGTCTGCTGGTTGAACCCTTCCACCGATTGTATAGAAAGAGTTAAAACAAAACACCCCGACTTTGCAATACGGGGTGTTTTGTTAGCGCCGGTGGTAGCGCTCAGGCTTACAGGTCGTAGCCGCGTTCGTCGTGCAGCACCAGGTCGAGACCCTCGGTCTCTTCGTCGAGGTCTACACGGATGGTCACGATACGGTCAATGATCTTCATCAGTACCAGCGTTACCACTGCAGTATAGAGGCCGGTGGCGATGACGCCGATCGCCTGTACCCCCAGCTGGCTGGCAATGGTCGCGCCCTCGGCCAACCCCTGCCCGCTGAACACGCCCAGCTCACTGGAAGCGAAGATACCCGCCATCAGGGTCCCCAGAATACCGCCGACGCCGTGCACCGGGAATACATCCAGCGAGTCGTCGATCTTCCACTTTTGCTTGATCGCCTGGGTCATGTAGTAGCAGACAATACCGGCCGAGAAGCCGATGATCAGCGCACCGCCGGGGCCAACATAGCCCGAGGCGGGGGTGATGGTGCCCAGGCCCGCCACCATGCCGGTCACTATACCCAGTACAGAAGGTTTGCCGTGCTTGATCCACTCCATTGCCATCCAGGTCAGGGAGCCGGCGGCGGCGGAGATATGGGTGACCAGCATCGCCATGGCGGCGTCGCCATTGGCGGCCAGCGCACTACCGGCATTGAAGCCGAACCAGCCGACCCACAGCATACCGGCACCGGTCACCACCATGGTCATGTTATGGGGAGGCATGGCGGTGGTACCAAAGCCCTTGCGGTTGCCCACCACCATGGCGAACACCAGCGCCGCAATACCTGCAGTGATATGCACCACGGTGCCGCCGGCAAAATCGAGCAAGCCCAGCTCGCTCAACCAGCCACCACCCCATACCCAGTGGGTGACGGGCACGTAGACCAGCAGTAGCCAGGCGCCGCTGAACAGCAGCATGGCGGAGAAGCGCACCCGCTCGGCGAAGGCACCAACGATCAGCGCCGGGGTAATGATGGCAAAGGTCATCTGGAACATGGCAAACAGCGACTCGGGGATATCGCCGGCCAGTGTCTCTTGCTGGATATTGGCAAAAAACACCTGGCTGAGGCCGCCAATGAGGCTGTTGGCGCTGCCGCCGTCGGTGAAGGCAAGGCTGTAACCCACGATCATCCACAGCAGGGAGGCCACGCACGCGATGGCAAAGCACTGCATCAATACCGACAGCACGTTGCGGGTGCGGACCAGCCCAGCGTAGAACAGCGACAGGCCAGGCAAGGTCATGAACAGTACAAGGGCGGTGGAGGTGAGAATCCAGGCGGTGTTGCCACTGCTGAGCTCATCGGCCATCGCCGGTAGGGGGAGCGCGCACAGCGCAACGAGGGTGGCGAGCAGGCCACCGATTCGTGTGATCGACATCTCTATTCTCCTAGGCACTTTATGGGCGCCACTGAGGCGCCTTTTTTTTTGTTATGAGGCGAGCGCTCGCTGTTCGACCGGTGCCGGGGCGGCAATCTGGCTATGGTTGTATCCTGATCGCGGGGCGACCCGCCCGCGCCGGCATTATTTTCAGGGGTACCCGCTACAGTGCTTCCGGGCCGGTTTCGCCGGTACGGATGCGTACCACCTGCTCAAGGCTGCTGACAAAGATCTTGCCGTCGCCGATCTTGCCGGTGCAGGCTGAATTTTGGATCGTTTCGATCGCCTGTTCGAGCACACTTTCGTCAACCGCGATCTGCAGCTTCACTTTGGGCAGGAAGTCGACGACATACTCGGCGCCCCGGTAGAGCTCGGTGTGGCCCTTCTGGCGACCAAATCCCTTGACCTCTTCGATGGTCATCCCGCGGATGCCGATATCGGAGAGGGCGGCGCGAACATCATCAAGCTTGAAGGGCTTGATCACGGCGGTAATCATTTTCATTCTGTGGTTCCCCAGTGTGTCTCTGCGCGCTTCAGTGCAGGGGCAGCTGCCGCCACGCAGTGGATTATGCAATCTGCGGCGGCTGCCGCAGGGACCGTTATTTTGGCGGCAGAAGCGGTAAAACTCAACCACGCCACTGGGCAAGCCCGCAGTGGCGGGGGATAATGGAGCCCCCATAGCGCCCCCCTTCTCCGATGAGCCACTCCTACCAGATCCATTATGCCCACCCCGACTTCCTTGTGATCGATAAATCCCCCGGGGTCAGCGTACACCGCGATGACGGCCCGGAAGGGCTGGTGGCCCAAATTGTCCGTGAGCAGGGGGAGGAGAAACTCTTCCTGGTGCACCGCCTCGACCGCCTCACCACGGGACTCCTGTTGCTGGCTCGCCATGCCGAAGCCGCGGCGGGCCTGGCGGATCTTTTTCGTGCGCGCCGCATCGACAAGTTCTACCTGGCGTTATCGGCCCGCAAGCCCAGCCGCAAGCAGGGGCTGGTGAGCGGTGACATGAGCCGGGCCCGGCGTGGCAGCTGGAAGCTGGAGAAGAGCCGCCACAAACCGGCAATCACCCAGTTTTTCAGCCACTCAGTGGGGGAGGGGCGCCGCCTGTTCCTGCTCAAACCCGCCACCGGCCGCACCCACCAGATCCGGGTGGCGATGAAGAGCCTGGGGGCACCGATACTGGGGGATGCCCGCTACAGCGACAGCAGCGAGGCAGAGGGTTGGGATCGAGGCTATCTGCACGCTTATGCCCTGCGCTTCGAGTGGCGGGGGGAGCGCCTCAGTTTTCGGCTGCCGCCCCGGCAGGGGCGGGCTTTCCTCGAAGAGGCGGTGGCTCGGCAGATCGAGCACTGGGCCGACCCCTGGGGGCTGCCCTGGCCCGTGCTTGCGCGCCCCCGGAGCACGCTCGCGAGGGAGGCCAACCCGTCAGATTCTGTTGAGCAGGACTATTGAAGGCGGCGCCGGGTGAAACGGAGGGGGGCTCACCCGTGTCCGATAGCGCACCCTCGATGGCTTGTTGAGAAACCGGCGGGTTATCTTCCCTGGGGCTGGTCGAGGCGGCTATTAAGCGGCTGCGAAACAATGGTTGAGGACTGATGCACTAGCCTCTATGGTATGGTGAATGGACGTGGCCGCTGACCCAGCCAAGTATTGACCCGCCGCCGACGGGTGGCAGCGCCCCTTCAACATTCCACGGACGATGATGAAAAAGACAACCTTGACCTGTCTCTCTTGTGTGGCCTTTAGCCTGCTCTGCGTGTCGCCGGGCGCTCAGGCGAAACGTGCCGGTTTCAGTGGGCTAACTGCATTGGCCGATGCGCCGGATA
This sequence comes from Aestuariirhabdus litorea, assembly GCF_003864255.1. Classification (NCBI taxonomy): domain Bacteria; kingdom Pseudomonadati; phylum Pseudomonadota; class Gammaproteobacteria; order Oceanospirillales; family Aestuariirhabdaceae; genus Aestuariirhabdus; species Aestuariirhabdus litorea. Next base: position 1,955,064 of record NZ_QWEZ01000001.1, on the reverse strand, counting down.
CGGCGTTTTGGAATCCTGCGGGAATGACCCACTTGAATCACCAGTTGGAGCTACAGCTGGCTACGGCTTACACCCACTCCGACTTCAAAGTAGAGGAGAGCACCTTCGGCGGCGGCGATCCTGACTCGGCGCGGGACATCAATTTTATTCCCGGTCTGTATTACACGCGCCCCCTGAATGACGACTGGGTGGCCGGGTTCTCGATCAACGTGCCCTCGGGTTTTGGCAACGACTATGGGCGGCACTGGGCTGGACGTTATCTGTCCCAGGAGACGTCGCTGGTGTTCCTGTCGATGAATCCATCGCTGGCCTACCGGTGGAACGATCTTTCGCTGGCCGGTGGCCTGCAAGTGATGTACGTCGATTCGGAAAATTCGGTGCGGGTCAATAATATTGGGCCACGGGGCGATGGTCGCATCAAGCTGGAAGAGGAGGGCATCGGTGTTGGCTATTCGTTAAGCGCCCTCTATGATCTTACGACCCAAACCCGAGCAGGTCTCAGCTACCGCTCAGAAGTCAAGGTCGATCTTGATGGTACCCCCGAATTTCGGAATATCGATGACGGCTACCTGTTGCTACTCAATAGCCTGGGACTTCTGGGCGAAGAGATCGACGTCGATTTTAAAATCCCGCAGCAATTGCAGTTCGGTCTTTTTCACCAGCTTAACGACCGCATCAGCCTGACCGCTGATATTCTCTGGATCGATATGTCCGAGTTTGGAGTGACCTCGGTGTCGGCCGGTCCCGACCATGTATCGGTCAGGTCGGCCTTCAAGGATAGCTACCTCACTACGGTGGGGGTCGGTTACCAGTGGGATAACCTGACCGAGTTATCCCTGGGCATCGGCTACATGGCATCGCCGGTCGACAACGACGAGCGCACCCTTTACCTGCCGCTGGACCATGCGTTTATCCTGGGTGCCGGTGTGACCCGTACCCTCTCCGGGGGGGATATACTGGGCATCAACCTGGAGTATATCGATCTGGGTGATGCCCCGGTAGACCAGGAGAACTCCATCCTGACCGGTCGGGTCAAGGGTCGCTACAAAAACAATTACGCCACCATTGTTGATATCAACTATCGCTTCAACCTGTAGTGGCCGAAGCCGCACCCCGGTTGCAGCGGGCGCCGCTGCCTATACTTGATGCTGAAACCACTGTCCGTGGGAAAACTGCGATGGCCGACCCGAATGTTATAGCGACGCTCGATGCCTTTGATCGTACCCTGGTTAGAATCTATCGCACCGGCATCAGCCTGGCGGCGCTGTATCTGCTGTCGGCGGTTGGGCACTGGGCCGGCCAGCCTCTGGCACCCTTCAGGCAGGCCTTGCTGATGTTGGCGGCGACTCTGATGGCCAGTTCCCTGCATCTCTACGATAAGCGCATTCGCTACGCCCTGCTGATGAGCACCCTGCTGGGGCTGTTGTGGGCGGCGCTTGCTCCCCGTCTGGGGGTGCCTGCGCTACCGCTGTTGGTGGAGGGGCTGCTGTTGGTGACGCTGTCGGGGGTAGCCTTCAAGGAGAGTCACTGCTTCCGGGTGGTGGGGTTACGCTGGGTGCCCCTGTTGCTGTTGGCGATGGTGCTGGCGAGGGCCGCCGGCAGTGGGACCCTAGCGGTATCCCTGTCGCTGGTGGCCGGTGGCCTCATGGGTTACCTGGCCCTGCGCAAGTGGCAGATGCCGCTCCACTACGATATCGGTGATCGCAGCAAATACCAGAACTAAGGCGCCTGCGAACCAGTCTCAGCGGCTTCTGCAAGCGCCTGAAAAGGCCAGATTCCAGGCAAACTGTCGCTAAAGGCCGTAGCCCTTAGCAAAGGATGCAACAACGAAGCTGGCCGTTTCAGGCTCCCTGGACGACCATCCCGCTGGGCGGGGTGGGTGCCTGGCTATTCCGCCGCCAGGGTTTGGCAGTAAGCCAGCAGGTCGATCTGGTCCTGAATACTCAGCATGCCGAGCGCGACCATGGGAGAGGCCGGCTGGCCGTTACGGATCTTGTGCAGGGTTTCCCAGGGGTTGGCCTGGGCTACGGTTCCTACAAACTCCTTCTTGGGTGCCTTGTCAAAGTTGAGCAGGCGACCGTCATAGCCATGGCAGTTGGCGCAGATGTTTTGGTAGAAAGCCGCACCCTTCTGGGGGTCCCCATGGGCCTTTTTGGTGGCGCGGTCGATGTACTGGTCCATGTCGATCTGCCCGCGGCTGATAAAGAGCGCCAGCTCGCTGAGGGCGGCGGCAGGGATCAGTTGCTCGGTGAAGCCATGGGAAGGGGCCAGGATCGCCTCGATAATCGAGTCCGTAGACTTGCCGACCATATCACGTAATCCCTTGATTCCGGTGAAGTGGCTACCCTTGCTGTAGGCACCGTCTGCTCCCTTGTAATCCCATCCGTGGCACTCCTTGCAACGCCAGGTAGTAGCGCCGCTTTTCTTGCCCTCTTTGGGGTAGAGGGGATGGGTGTCGAATTGGGAAGTATCGGCATAGACCACTTTAGCCCAATTATCGTAAATCTTACCCCCCTGGGTCATTTTCCAGCTGTCGGTGCGTTCGCTTGCTTCCACCCCGTCGGCATTGGCCACTGGGATGAGCAACAGCAACGTTGCTCCCGTCAGCAGTGAGGTGATTCCTTTCCATGAACGATTCATTGTCTGCTCCTTTCCTGTATAGCGATGTTCGCTGTGACTTACTCCATGGGTGCTTGGCTGCGCAGGCAGATCACACCGAAGAGAGTATAGACACAAAACATAGGGGTATTTTCTGCGTTACCGGAAAGGACCCGGGTTTGCGCTTAGCGGGGCCGCGACCAGGGCAGAATAGACGGGCTCCTCACGAAAAAGGGGACCCGAGGGTCCCCTTGCGTGCACTGTGGCTCAGTCCCCGATGGCTCAGGCCACCGCTTTAGGGTCGTGCAGCTGCACAACCTTGGGCCCTTCGCGGAACTCCTTGAGCAGCGCCTCCTGGCTCGCCTTCACCTGCTCCAGGTTGCGATCCTTGACGTAGCCGAAGCCCTTGATCTCAAGGGGCAGCTCGGCGAGCTGGACGGCGGTGTCGAAGTTCTTCTCGCTCAGGGTGCCGAGCATCTCTTCCACCACCGACCGGAACTCCTCGATGGAGCGACGCTCCTGGCGGCGTTCGTCGGTGTAACCGAAGATATCCAGCGCGCTGCCGCGGAGCCCCTTGAGGCGGGCCAGCAGGCGGAAGGCGCCCAGCATCCAACTGCCGTACTCCCGCTTGACCGGCAGGCCGGTGTCGGGATGGCGCTTGGCGAGGAGCGGCGGAGACAGGTTGAAGCGCAGCTGGTAGTCCCCCTCGAACTCGGCCTTGATCCGCTCAAGCAGCTTGGGGTCGCTGTGCAGGCGAGCCACTTCGTACTCATCCTTGTAGGCCATCAGCTTGCTGAGGCTGCGGGCCACGGCCAGGGAGAGGCGCTCGGAGCCGGGCTTAAGGCGATTTTCGGCCTCTGCAACCCGGTCCACCAGGTCGCTGTACTGCTGCGCGTAGGCGGCGTTCTGGTAGTCGGTCAGCAGGGCGATGTCGTTGCTGCGCACCTCCCTCAAGCTTTGCGGCAGCTTGATCACCTGGGGACGCTGGATCATCGACTCAATCGCCGCCGGATCCTGGGCGGCCAGGCGCCCAAGATTGAAGGCCAGCAGGTTGAAATCGATGGCGATGCCGTTGAGCTTAACCGCCTCGATCACCCCTTCGATGGAAATTGGCAGCAGCCCCTTCTGCAGGGCGTAGCCGACCACGAACAGGTTGGCACCGATGGTGTCACCCAGCAGGGAGAGGGCCAGTCCCGAGGCGTTGATGCAATCGACCTTATCGGCCCCCGCCTTATCACGCAGGGTTTGCTGCATGCGCTGGCTATCGGGCGCGAGCCTGGGATCGATCTGGAAGGCAGCGGTCGGCGACACCTGGCTGTTACCGATCACCTGGGTCTGGTTGAGGCTGATGGTACGAGCCGCTTCGGGCGCCAGCGCGGCGGCCAGGTCGAAGGCCAGGACAAGCTGGGATTCACCAACACCGATTTTCTGCGCGTGCAGCTGGTCGGGATGGTTGGCCAGCTTCAGGTGGCTGTAGACGGCGCCATTTTTTTGCGACAGGCCGGTCATGTCGTAGATGGAGCAGGCCTTGCCCTCGATGTGGGCGGCCATCCCCAGAATCGCGCCGACGGTAATCACACCGGATCCACCGATACCGGTGATCATCACGCTGTAGCTTGTGTCGATGGGCATCGGCTTGGGCATCGGCAGGTTATCGAAACGGGAGAGATCGATCTGGGCGCCTTTGGGCTTGCGGGGTTTGCCTCCCAGTACGGTGACGAAGGAGGGGCAGAAGCCCTTGTTGCAGCTGTAGTCCTTGTTGCAGTTCGACTGGTCGATACGGCGCTTGGTGCCGCGATCGGTGGGCAGCGGCTGCAGGCTGACGCAGGTGGACTGCACGGAGCAGTCGGCGCAGCCCTCGCACACATCGGGGTTGATGAACAGGCGCTTGCTGGGATCAGGCATCAGGCCGCGCTTGCGCCGACGGCGCTTCTCGGCGGCGCAGGTCTGCTCGTAGAGCAGGACGGTGCAGCCCTCGATCTCCCGCAGCATCTTTTGCACATGGTCCAGGCGGTCGCGGTGGAACACCTCGACGCCGGGGGCCAGGCTGGGATTGTTGCGCCACTGGTCCGGGTTGTCGCTGACCAATACGCAGCGCTTGATCCCTTCGTGGACCACCTGGTGGGAGATCTCGCCCACGGAGATGGGGCCGTCCACCGGCTGGCCACCGGTCATGGCGACGGCGTCGTTGTAGAGGATTTTATAGGTGATGTTGGCACCGGAGGCGACGGCCGCGCGGATGGCCACCAGGCCGGAGTGGTAATAGGTGCCATCCCCCAGGTTCTGGAAGATGTGGGGGGTCTTCGTGTATCGGGACAGGCCGGTCCACTGTACCCCTTCGGCACCCATGTGGCAGGGGGTCAGGGTGTCGGGACGGAACAGCACCGCCATCGCGTGGCAACCGATACCGGCCATCGCGGTGCTGCCCTCGGGTACACGGGTGGAGGTGTTATGGGGGCAGCCGGAGCAGAAATAGGGGGTACGCATCACCTCGGGCATGGTGGGCACAAACTCCGCCCGCGCCTGGAGATTTGCGGTCAGCGGCTTGAGGGAGTCAACCTCGGCGCCGTTGTGCATCAGGCGGGCGGCGATCACCATGGCGATCTGGGCAGGCTCGAGCTGCACATCGGAGGGCAGCAGGGTCTGGCCCTGGTCATCCTGTTTGCCGACGATACGGGGGCGTTGTTCCTGGCCGTAGAGCAGCTCCGCCGCCTGTGATTGCAGGAAGGGGCGCTTCTCCTCGATAAACAGCAGTTCCTGCTGGCCTGAGGCGAACTCGGTCAGCCCTTCGGGCTCCAGGGGCCAGATGCAACCAACCTTGTAAAGGGAGAGGCCCAGTTCGGCGGCGCGCTCACTGTCGATATTGAGCATCTGCAGTGCTTCGCGCACATCCTTGTAGGACTTACCGGCGCTGACGATACCGAGTCGACGATTGGCCGGTACCGGGAACACCTGGCGGTCGATGCCGTTGGCGCGCACGAAACGGTGCACCAGGGGCAGGCGGAAGCGTGTGACGTTGACTTCGGTGGCGATGGGCTGCACAAACGTGGCGGTGCTGAGGTTGACCGCTTCGGCCGGGACGTCGCTCTTGTCGGGCAGGTTGACCGCAAAGTTATCGATATCGATATCGATGGTGGCGGTCTGCTCGATGGTCTCGTTGACCCCCTTGAAACCGACCCACAGGCCGCAGTAGCGCGATAGCGCCCAGCCTTTGAGGCCGAATTCGATAAACTCGGCTACATCGGCCGGGTAGAGGGAGGGGATGCTGTTGGCGGCCAGGGCCTGCTCACTCTGGTGGGAGATGGAGGAGGATTTGCCCGGGTGGTCGTCGCCGTAGAGGGCCAGCACCCCGCCATAGGGGTGGGTGCCGGCGTAGTTAGCGTGCTTGAGGGCGTCGCCGGAGCGGTCGACACCGGGGCCCTTGCCGTACCAGATACCGAAGACCCCGTCGACGGTGGGGTCGGGCACGGCGTTGAGCAACTGGGTGCCCCACACGGCGGTAGCGGCCAGGTCCTCATTGACCCCCGGCTGGAAGCTGATCTGGTGGGCATCCAGCAGCTTCTGTGCGCCCCAGAGGGTGCTGTCGAAACCGCCGATGGGGGAGCCCCGGTAGCCTGAGATAAAGCCTGCGGTATTGAGGCCGGCCCGCTTGTCCAGCTCATGTTGCAACGTGGGCAGTCGCACCAGCGCCTGGTTGCCGCTGATGTAGATCCTGCCGGTGGTTTTTTTATATTTATCATCCAGTTGTACGGGGGACTGACTCATAATATCTGCTCTCAGGCTGGTGGGTCAGGGCGGTCGAACCGGTGACCCTTATCGTTATTAAAGAGTCTGAGTGTAATAGATGATAAGGGGGGGAACTGCCATCCAGATGACAATCAGGGGAACTTGGGGAAGGAGAGTGGAGAATGGGGGGCTGGGCCCCCCGAAGTCTTATTGCGGGACAGCCCGCCGGAAGGGGGTTAGACCACCCCCTGGCTGCGCAGGTAATCCTCGTAGGTGCCGTGGAAATCGACGATCCCGGTGGGGGTCAGCTCGATAATGCGGGTCGCCAGGGAGGAGACGAACTCGCGGTCGTGGCTGACGAAGATCAGGGTGCCGGCGTAATCCTCCAGTGCCTGGTTGAGGGATTCGATCGACTCCATATCCAGGTGGTTGGTGGGTTCGTCCATCAGCAGGATATTGGGGCGTTGCAGCATCATCTTGCCGAACAGCATGCGCCCCTGCTCACCACCGGAGATCACCCGTACCGATTTGCCGATCTCGTTCTGGGAGAACAACAGGCGGCCAAGGGTGCCGCGAATCACCTGCTCGTCGTCCCCCTCCTTGCCCCAGTCGGCCATCCAGTCGAACAGGGTCTTGTCGCTGTTGAAGTCGGCGGCATGGTCCTGGGCGTAGTAGCCGAGGGTGGCGTTTTCGGACCACTTGATGGTGCCGGCGCTGGGCGCCAGGTCACCCACCAGGCAGCGCAGCAGGGTGGACTTACCGATGCCGTTGGGACCGATCACCGCGATCTTCTCCCCCACCTCGACCATCAGGTTAAGGCTGGAGAAAAGCTCGGCGTCGTCGAAGGATTTGCCCATCCCCTCTACTTCGAGGGCAAGGCGGTGCAGCTTCTTCTCCTGCTCGAAGCGGATATAGGGGTTCTGGCGGCTGGAGGGCTTGACCTCGTCGAGCTGGATCTTGTCGATCTGCTTGGCGCGGGAGGTGGCCTGCTTCGACTTGGAGGCGTTGGCGGAGAAGCGGCTGACAAAGGTGCGCAGCTCGGCGATCTGCGCCTTCTTCTTGGCGTTTTCCGACAGCAGGCGCTCGCGGGCCTGGGTCGAGGCGGTCATGTACTGGTCGTAGTTGCCGGGGTAGACCCGCAGCTCGCCGTAGTCCAGGTCGGCCATGTGGGTGCAGACGCTGTTGAGGAAGTGACGGTCGTGGGAGATGATGATCATGGTGCAGTTGCGCTCGTTGAGCACCCCCTCCAACCAGCGGATGGTGTTGATATCCAGGTTGTTGGTGGGCTCGTCGAGGAGCATGATCTCGGGGTTGGAGAAGAGCACCTGCGCCAGCAGTACCCGCAGCTTCCAGCCCGGCGCCACCTTGCTCATGGGGCCGAAGTGCAGCGATTCCTCAATGCCGACGCCCAGCAGCAGTTCACCGGCGCGGGATTCGGCGGTGTAGCCGTCCATCTCGGCAAACTCGGCCTCCAACTCACCGGCACGGATACCGTCCGCCTCGGTCATCTCCGCCTTGGCGTAGATGGCATCGCGCTCCGCCTTCACCGCCCACAGCTCCTCGTGGCCCATGATCACGGTATCGATGACGCTGAACTCCTCGAACGCGAACTGGTCCTGCTTCAGCTTTCCGAGGCGCTCGTTGGGGTCCTTGGAGACGTTGCCGGAGGTGGGTTCGAGGTCGCCCCCGAGGATCTTCATAAAGGTCGACTTACCGCAACCGTTGGCGCCGATAAGGCCGTAGCGGTTGCCGTCGCCGAATTTAACAGAGACGTTTTCGAACAGCGGCTTGGCGCCAAACTGCATGGTGATATTGGCCGTAGTAAGCAATGTAGTAACCTGGATGTGAAAGCACGAGAGGGGAAGCCGCGCCGCGGCGTTGGGACGGTCCCGGGGCGGCGAGCAAAAAATAGGCGCGCATTATGCCAACTTACGCCTCCCGGGGAAAGGGGCGGGCCGCAAAGGAGGTGGGGCGAAGCGCAAAACAGCGGCGGGCAACGGGGGCTTCGGCCCCCTCCCGGCGGGCCTCAGGCGGCGAGGTGCTGTTCGATCACCCGCAGGAAGTCGGCGCTGTATTTATCCCGCTTGCGCTGGCCCACCCCGCTGATGGCGCCGAACTCACCGGCATCGCGGGGCAGCAGCAGGCACATCTCCTGCAACGTGCGGTTGCTGAAGATCACGTAGGGGGGCACCCCCTGGGCCTCCGCCAGCCCGCGGCGGCACTCTCGCAGCGCCTCCCACAGCGCCACGTCGATCCCCTCCGGCAGGGCGGTTTGGGTCTGCTGCCTGACGCTCTTTTTGAGATTGTCGCGGCGCAACTCGATGGACTGCTCCCCCCGCAGCAGGGGGCGGCAGTGGCTCTCCAGCTGCAGCGCACCGAAGCCCTCCAGGTCCACCTTTAAAAACCCCCGCGCCACCAGCTGGCGGAACACCGAGCTCCACTGGCTTTTATCGAGCTGTTTGCCGACCCCGAAAGTGGGCAGCTGGTGGTGGTCGAACTGGCGGACCTTGTCAGTCGCGTTGCCCAGCAGCAGGTCGATCAGGTGGTTGACGCCGAAGCGCTGGCCGGTGCGGTAGGCGGCGCTGAGGGCCATGCGGGCCGCTTCGGTGCCATCCCAGGTGTCCACCGGCTGCAGGCAGCTATCGCAGTTGCCGCAGGGCTCCGGCAGCGGGTCGCCAAAGTAGGCCAGCAGCGCCTGGCGGCGGCAACTGGTGATCTCGCACAGCCCCAGCATGGCGTTGAGGCGGTGCTGCTCGGTGCGTTTGAACGCCTCACTGCCCTGGGAGTTGGCCATCATCTGCCGCAGCTTGATCACATCCTGCAGGCCGTAGATCATCCAGGCATCGGCCGCCTCGCCGTCGCGGCCGGCACGGCCGGTCTCCTGGTAGTAGGCCTCGATGGTTTTCGGCAGGTCAAGGTGGGCCACGAAACGCACGTCGGGCTTGTCGATGCCCATGCCGAAGGCGATGGTGGCCACCACGATCACCCCCTCTTCTCGCAGGAAACGGGACTGGTGATGGGCACGCAACTCGGGGGTGAGCCCCGCGTGGTAGGGCAGGGCGGTGAACCCCTGCTGTTCCAGCCAGAGGGCGATCTCCTCGGTCTTGCGCCGCGACAGGCAGTAGACAATGCCGGCACTCTGGGGGTGTTCGCTCTTGAGAAAACGCAGCAGTTGCTGGCGGGCGTTGTGTTTGAGGGCGATGCGGTAGCGGATGTTGGGGCGGTCGAAGCCGGCAATGAACTGGCGTGCCTGCTGCAGCTGCAGCCGCTCGACGATCTCGGCGCGGGTGCGCTCATCGGCGGTGGCGGTGAGGGCGATGCGGGGCACCGCTGGAAACTGCTGGTGGAGCAGCGACAGCTGCAGGTAGTCGGCGCGGAAATCGTGTCCCCACTGGGAGACACAGTGGGCCTCGTCGATGGCAAACAGGGCGATTTCGGCCCGGGCCAGCAGCTGCAGGGTGCGGGGCTGCACCAGCCGCTCCGGGGCGATGTAGAGCAGGTCCAGTTCACCTGCCAGCAGGGATTGCTCCACCGCCTGCACGCTGGCGCCGTCGAGGGTCGAGTTGAGAAAGCTGGCGCGCACCCCCAGCTCCCGCATGGCGCTGACCTGGTCCTGCATCAGGGCGATCAGCGGCGAGATCACCACCCCGCAGCCGGGACGCCCCAGCGCTGGCAGCTGGTAGCAGAGGGACTTGCCGCCGCCGGTGGGCATCAGCACCAGGGCATCGCCCCCCTCGATCAGGGTCTGGACAATGGCATCCTGGGGCGGGCGGAAGGCGTCGTAGCCGAAGGTCTGCTTGAGTATCGTGAGGGCGCGGTTCATGGCGGCGCAGTATACCCCAAGCGGGTTCCCCGGGCTCCCTGTTATGGGTATCCGCCTGTCCGCGACTATTCCATGTGCCAGAGGCGGTCGGACAGGCGCTCGGCCTCCTCGGCCTGGTGGGTGACCAGCAGCAGGGTCTTGCCCAGTGCCCGGCTGCGCTCGGCGGTCCAGCGGACCGCCAGTTCGCGGGTATAGGGGTCGAGCTCGGCGAAGGGCTCATCCAGCAGCACCAGGGGTTCGGGGCGCAGCAGGGTGCGGATCAGGGCGATGCGCTGGCGCTGGCCGCCGGACAGCTCGGCGGGGCGTTTGTTGAGCTGCGCCTCCACCTCCAGCGCGATGGCCGCCTCCCGCAGGGCCTGCTCCGGGGCGGGGCCTTTGAAACCGAGGCGGAGGTTGTCCCACACCCCCAGGTGTTCAAACAGGTTATGGTCCTGGAACAGCAGGCTGACGGGGCGTGCCTCCGGCGGCAGCGGGTCGATACGTTCTCCCTGCCAGCAGATACGGCCGCTTTGTGGCGCCAGGAAGCCGGCGATGGCGCTCAACAGGCTGCTCTTGCCCACCCCGCTGCGCCCCTGGATCGCCAGAATCTGCCCGGCCTCCAGCTGCAGCTCGTAGCGCAGGGGGCGCCCGTCGCGCTCCACGACCAGTTGCTGAATCTCAAGCATGGGGAGCGTCTCCGGAGGTAGGGGGTGGGTGGGCAGAAGCGGCGGGCGGGGCCAGCGGTGCAGGGCGCTGCAGGCGGCCGATGCCCCACAGGCCGAGGGCGCACAGCAGCAGCAACAGCAGGGAGGCGAGGCTGGCCTCAGCGATGCGGTAGCTGCTGGCGTAGCCGTAGATCAGCCAGGGCAGGGTGGGCCGGGCCGGGTCGCCGAAGATGGCGAAGATCGCCACATCCCCCAGCGCCAGCACCAGCGCGAGGGCGAAACTGGCGGCCAGCACCGGGCGCATAAAGGGCCACTCCACCCGCCAGCGCGCCAGCCCCCCCAGTTTCAGCTGTGTCACTAGGGGGGCGTACTGCTGGTCAAACTGCAGCAGCCGGGGCTTGAGCTGTTGCACCGCAAAAGGCAGCACCAGCAGGGCGTTGAGCAGTGCCACCCACAGCAGCCCCCAGCGCAGCAGGCCGGGATGGGGCAGCAACAGGATAAAGAGCCCTACCGAGAGCACCATGGCCGGGGTCACCAGCTGGTGGGTGGCGAGCCACTCCAGTAGCAGGGCGCGTCCCGACTGCCCCCGGCGCCGGGCGGCGCGCAGCGGCTGCAGCACCAGGTAGGCCAGCGCCGTGGCGGCCAGCGCCGCCGCCAGCGCCAGGGCCAGGCTGAGCAGGGTGGGTAGCAGCAGCTCGCTGGCCCCGACCCGCGGCAGCCCGCGCCGCACCAGCGCCGGCAGCAGCGCCCCCAGTGGCAGTAACAGCAGCAGCCAGCTGCCGTAGTAGAGCAGCTGAAACCCCAGCCGGGCGGCGGGGGCGGGGCGCGGCAGCGGCGGGCGGGTGTCGGTGTCCGGCGACAGCCAGTGGCTGCCCCCCCGGCGCATTACCAGCAGGAACAGGCCGCCGGCGATCAGCAGCTGGGCCCAGGCCAGGGTCAGCGCTTCCGCGGGGTTGAAGTCGTATTTCAGGGCCTGGTAGATCGCCACCTCCAGGGTGGTGGACTGGGGGCCGCCCCCCAGCGCCAGCACGATGGCAAAGCTGTTGAAGCAGAGGATAAAGACCAGCCCCAGCAGCATCCACAGCCTTCCCTTGAGGGCGGGCCACTCGATCAGCCGCAGCCTCTGCCGGGGGCCGAGCTTGAGCTGGCGGGCCAGCTGCCAGCTGCTGGCGGGGATCGCCTGCAGTTGCAGGTAGAGCAGGCGCACCGCCAGCGGCAGGTTGAGCAGCAGGTGAGCCAGCACAATCCCACCCAGGCCGTAGAGGTTCCAGGCACTGCCGGTGAAATGGCTGATCAGGGGGGAGAGCAGCCCCGCGTGGCCCAGCAGCGCCACCAGGCCGGTGATCAGGATCAGGGTGGGCATCACAAAGTAGAGCAGGCAGAGCCCCAGGAAGGCGCGCCGCGCCGGCAGCCGGGGCAGGTAGTAGAGGGCACGGGCGATGGGCCAGGCGGGCAGCACCGCCAGCAGGCTGCTGAGCAGCGCCTGCCACAGTGAGAAGCGCAGGACCTGGTAAAAGTAGGGGTCTTGCAGCAGGCGCCAGTCCGGGCCGCTGGCGCTGAAGCCGATCAGCCCGGCGAAGGCCAGCAGGGTCACACCCAGTGAGCCCGCCAGCGCCAGCCCGCCTGCCAGCAGCAGGCCGGGGCGTAGCGGGGAGGCTAGCGGGAGGCGGCGCGGCGCCATTCGCGAATCCAGGCCGGGCGCTGGCGGGCGATCTCGGCGGGGCTGAAGCCGATGCGCCGGGGTTGGATCAGGTGATCGAAGGCCTCCGGCAGCGTTACCCCCTCGATCACCGGCAGCATCCAGTTGCGGGTGGCGATGATCGCCTGCGCCTCGGGGGTCAGGAGATAACGCATAAAGTCGCGGGCCAGCTCGGGCTGCTGGCTGTAACGGCTGATGGCGGCCACCTCGATCTGGGCAATATGGCCCTCGCTGAACAGCGCCGTCCGGTAGCGTTCATCCTGCTCGGTGACGCTGTGGTAGGCGGGGGAGGTGCTGTAACTCAACACATAGTCGGCATCCCCCTGCAGGAAGAGGCTGTAGGCCTCCCACCAGCCTTTGGTGACGGTCAGGGTGTGGCTGGCCAGGCGCTGCCAGGCGGCCTCGGATTGCTCGCCGTAGACCGCCTTGACCCACAGCAGCAGCCCCTGTCCCGGCGTGCTGGTGCGCGGGTCCTGGTAGATGATGCGGGCGTCGGAGTCGATCAGCTCCTTCAGGGAACGGGCAGGGCGGGTGACCGACTCGCGGTTGTAGACAAAGGCAAAGTAGCCAAAATCGTAGGGAACAAAGGCCGGGTCGTTCCATTGGAGTTCAGGCCGGAGGGGAGGCAGGCTGAGGCCGTGGGGTTGCACCAGGGCTTCACTGCGGGCGATATCGGTGAGCGCGTCATCGAGTCCCAGCATCAGGTCGGCGCGGGTATTGGCCCCCTCGATTCGCAGGCGGTTAAGCAGGCTCACCCCATCCTCGGCACTGACGAACTCGAGGGTGCAGAAACACTGCTGCTCGAAGGCCTGCTTCAGGGCCGGCCCCGGCCCCCAGTCCGATACGAAGGAGCTGTAGGTGTAGACCCGCAACTCGGCGGCGCTGGTGGGCAGCGCCAGGGTGGTGAGCAGGGGCAGGAGTAGCGCCGCCAGAAGCGGCCGGAGAGATCGTGGCATGCGGTCCTCGCTGTGGCGAGGGAGCGCGCGCAGGCCACTTAAGGCAACTACAGCGCGACCTATTCCCTCCGCCAGTGTTAACTGGATCAGGTTCTACGGGTTACACTCTCAGCCCGGTGATGCGTTGGAAAACTCCCCGCGCCCCGGACACCCCGATAAGACGTCGGACGATTCTATCCTACTCCCCCAGGAGGCGCCATGAGCGCGGCCGCGCCGCCCGAAGCCCGTGATGACCCCCGCTTGCGGCAGGTGGCGGCCTATCTGGGTGGGTCGCCCGACTGGCACCCCCTGCCCGCGGGCTCCAGCAACCGCCTCTATTGTGCCTCCTATAAAGGGCAGCCCCTGGTGCTGCGCCTCAACGCCGGCCCCGACAAGGCGGTGGGGGTATTACGGGAAGTGGAGGCCGCCGTGTTGGCGCGGCTGCAGGGCTACCCCTGGGCCCCGCAGGTGCTGCACAACCCCTGGCAACAGGGCTGGTGCCTGATGCGCGATCACGGTCAGAATCAGGGTGCGCCTGTCGGCGATCCGTCAACCGCACACAAATCCGATCTGCTGCGGGCGGTGGCCCAGTGGCAAACGTTAGATGGAATCGAAGGACTACCCGCCGAGGAGGACGCCGAGCTGCTGGCGCGCTACCGCCCCGCGCTGGGGGGCAACCCCCTGTGGGCCGAGCTCCTTAATCGCGGCGAGCGGCTGCTGACCCGGCTGCCGCCGTTGCCCCGCCTGCTGACCCACCACGACCTGCACCCCGGCAACCTCTGCGGCGCCCCCGGCAAGCTGGTAGTGCTCGACTGGGAGTACGCCGCCCGCGGCAACCCCTGGTTCGATGGCGCCGCCCTCAATCGTGAATTCAGCGTCAGCGCCGCAGAACTTCGCACCCTGCCCGCCTGGCAGGGGCTCTGCGCCGATGAGTGCGAGCGCGGCCTCACCCAGGCCCTCTGGCTCAACCAGCTGCTGGCCCTGCTGTGGTACGCCGTGCGGGGGGATGCGGAGGGGGGAGAGGCGGTGTTGATTCAGCGGGCTGAGGGGTTGCTGGATTTATCGTGGGTCGGGCTTTAGCACGACATCCGAGCAGCCCTGGGAGGGCTCTAGGAGCGCCTTCGGCGCGAGGGTTTTGCCGTGCGGCAGGGATCGTGTCGGGAGGCACCCCGACCGGTGCCTTAAGGGGGCGACCAGCGCCCCCTTAAGAATCCCCGCTGGCCCCACCAACCCGGCCTTCGGCTGCGCTTTAGGCCGTCCATGGCCTCCGCGGAAGTCGAACCTCCCGTTCATCATCCCCTCGCCCCTGCGGGCCTATTTCGATAGCAGAACCAGCTCCTTGCCGGCTTGGAGGGTGTAAGGCCATTGTGCGAATGCACGTTGGAGGGTTAACGCCAGCCATAACCGGAGGCAAAAAGCGAAGCGCAGCGTAGCTTTTTGACGTTCGTGTTTATGGTATTGTTATGTATTGCCTTCACTACGCGCCCTTATTTTCTCTAAAGTATCAACTAAATGAGGCGGATAGCTGCCCGAAAAATACTCATAAATCAGCGGATTGCTGGCGAAAAAGTGGGAGGACAATTTTGTCCACAACTCGACAGATACGCTACCGTTTAATTTAAATGACTTAATTGATTCAGGCTTAATTTTCATATCTTCTTTGACATTGTGCCTGAAATTTGAATCCCTTCTTGCCAAATATTCCTCGGGAGTATGATATTGCGTTGCCCCATCAAAATGCCTGAATTCAGATTTGTTTAGGTCATACTCAGCGTGTATGTACCGAACCGGGTGGAAAGTATCACCGTTTTTCTGAATAACGTTCTTCGGGCCTTTGAATTCTAGAGCTTGGAATGACTTGATGCTCCCTTTTGTGCTCCAACAAATGTCCAAAGCATAAGCATCTTTAAACAGGAAATCTAAATAGCTCTCATCCAGATCGGATGGTGGTCGAAGATGGCTAACACCATCTGCAATTTTAGCAATATCTTCGTTAAATGGTGCGCCGAACCAAGTATCTGCCTCCATATAGCATGAATTATCTACGTTGACCCTAACTCGGTTAAGATCAAGGCTTAAATATGCTTCTATACCCTCCATGCTTAGACCCCAAAACTCATCGATGAATCTCGGATCCCAATTGTTTACGCCATGCATTCCCCTTCGAAATACCGGACTTACCATTGCCATAAAGTTTTGAGCATAAAAATAGCCGGGATTGCAACCGTTGATTTTAAGGTATGTAGATAGCTCTCCCCAGGAGTAAAGCCCTTCTTTGTCTTGCGTTAAAGATGGCACCAACTTAGAAAGGATGTTTGGGTGTTCGCAAACAACCCCTATAGTTGGAGTAAATGTGAATGACTCAGAATCAAGAGCAACATTGATTGATTTGCAATGCTGCACAAAATCTTCAATGACTTTTTCGTACTTAGACAGCATCATTTTATTTTGCTGCTCGAGCTCCTTCCTGTAATTCTCAAGCCACTCCTCTTCCTCGCTTTTTCTCGTTTCTGCCATTGCTGCTCAGACGTTCCTTTTACACATAACATTTGTATAACGACCCGAGCACTTTTCCCCGAGCGTCTGATTGATTAGGTCTAGCGTACCCCTTTGACTTATATGAGAAAAGTACTCTTTTTCACAGAACTCGCCATGTGAAAAGCGACCCGGGCGTGTATCTCCGCTGCTTGATCTCTATATCTCCTCCGTCAGGCTTATAACGCACTGATATCGTTAGCTTTATTTAAATACGGACGTGCAAAGGGTGCACGCACTTTTCACAAAGCGAGATGGCTTCTTGAAATGCGCCTATTGCTCCGCAGTCGCTCCACAAATACAAGGTTTGCCTGCTCGCAGTCCTTACATCATTCCAGCGGCCTACTGGCCCAATAAAGAAACCCGCAGGTGACACCCCATTCACCCTCCAAGCCGGCGAGCAGTGGGGGAATGGTCCGATCAGGCCCGCTCGGCACGCCCGATAGCGGAAGCAGTGACGCGCGCAGCCGCAGGCCGGTTTGGTGGAGCCAGCGGGGATTCTTAAGGGGGCGCTGGTCGCCCCCTTAAGGCACCGGTCGGGGTGCCTCCCGACAGGATGCCTGCCGCAAGGCAAAACCCATTGCGCCGAAGGCGCTACCTTAAGAGCAAGGCGTAGATTGCGCGGGAACTCTGCCTCTGTAACAGCACCGGCCTCCGGCAAGCTTGACCCTGGGTAGCCCATCAAACGCACTCTGGCTTAACGGCGACACCGCCGCGTCATCACCGGTCGTCTATGTGGTGCGCTTTGGAATGCTGTAGAGTGTCTGTAGCGAGCGTGAAGCATTAACATCACAACCACCGGCTCCAGATTAAGGGAGTGCTCCCATTCTGGGTGGGCCAAAGGCGGGTGGGTTTTCGGGAACACAGGTAAGGAAAGGTTATGGTATCTCCAAGATTGATTGTAAAAAACGAGTCCGAGGAGCCCTCGGTTCGGCTGGCTGTTTTGATTGATGCGGATAATGCCCAGGCGGCTGTTATTGACGGCCTTTTGGCAGAGGTGGCGCGCTTTGGGGAGGCCACGGTAAAGCGAATCTATGGTGACTTTACCGCTCCCACCAGCGCTTCATGGAAGAAGGTGTTGCAGAAATACGCCATCAAGCCGGTTCAGCAGTTTGCCTACACAACGGGCAAAAACGCCACCGACAGTACCCTGATTATCGATGCGATGGACCTGCTCTATACGAGAAAGTTTGACGGCTTCTGCCTGGTCACCAGCGACAGCGATTTTACCGGGCTGGCGATGCGGCTGCGGGAAGAGGGGCTGACCGTGCTGGGGTTTGGAGAGAAGAAAACCCCCGATGCGTTCAGGAATTCATGCCATAAGTTTATTTTTACCGAAGTGCTTCGTCCGTCGGCCAAGAAGGAGTCCGATACCAGTGATCAGGGTTCAGGTCGGGAGGCTAAAACGGTAACGGACTCCAAAGGACAGGGGCAGGCGAGGGAGAAAAACAGCTTTCCCAAACAGTTCATGCTCGATGCCCTCGAGCAGTCCAGCGATGATGATGGTTGGGCTCAGTTAGGCACCTTTGGCAGCTATTTAACCAAGCTACAACCGGATTTTGATTCACGCAATTTCGGCTTTAAAAAGTTATCCGACCTGGTGAAAGCGAAGAAGGATATCTTCCTCATAGAGGAGCGCAATCAAAGCGGATCCAACATCAAGCAGCTCTATATCCACGCCAAATAGAGATAGCGGACTATTCCCTGACACCTGCCTTAAGTGCCCCGCACCCTCCAAACCGACGAGAGTTGGGGGGGGCTCCTGCGCGGTTAAAGCCAATCAGCCGCTAAGGCTGCCGATAGCTAAAGCCCCCATCCCCCCTGGGCACAAACTCCAACCGGTGGTTGATGCAATCGGGGTAATCCTCATCATGGTGGCTGACAAACAGCAGGGTGCTCTCGCCGAGCTGGCCGATCTGGTTGAGCAGCGCCAGCACCATCTGCCGGTTGATCTCGTCGAGCCCCTGGCAGGGCTCGTCGAGGATCAGCAACGGTGGGTGCTTGACCATGGCGCGGGCGATCAGCAGCATACGCTGCTCGCCGTAGGAGAGCTGGGCAATGGGGGTATTGGCGTGGTGCTCCAGGTGGATCAGCCGCAGCCACTCCCGCCCCAGCTCCCGCTGCCGGTCGGAGGGTTGGGTGTAGACTCCGATGGTGTCGAAAAAGCCGGAGATGATCATGTTGAGGGCGCTGATCGGCACCCGGTAGTTGAGCTGCAGGTTGGAGGAGACGAGGCCGATATGCTGCTTGATCTCCCAGATGCTCTCGCCGCTGCCGCGCTGGATACCGAACAGGCGCAGATCGTTGGCGTAGCTCTGGGGGTGGTCACCGCTGACCAGGCTCAGGAGGGTGGTCTTACCGCAGCCGTTGGGACCGCGTACCGCCCAGTGCTGGCCCGCATCGACCTGCCAGTCGAGACCTTCAATAATGGTTTTTTCCGCATAGCTGACACGAATGTTGTTCATCTTCACCAGCGGCTGGTCGGCCGGTGGCGGATTGACCGCCTGGGACGGGTCCCGGGGGGGCAGGGTGTCGGGCAGCTGGTGGAAACGGTGCAGGGTCTCCAACGCGCCCCCCTCCAGCAGCGCTTCGCGGGGGCCCTGGGCGAGCAACTGGCACTGGCTCACGTAGGCGAGGTGGGTCACCTCCGGCAGCAGTTCGCTGAAGCGGTTGAGCAGCAATACCACCATCACCCCTTCGCGCATCAGGCGGCTGATGAGTGTCTCGACGCTGGCGTGGGAGGCCTGGTCGAGGCCGTCGAAGGGCTCATCCAGCACCAAGAGGTCGGGCTGCTCCATCAACGCCTGGGCCAGCAGCAGCTTGCGGGTCTCACCGGTGGAGAGCAGGCGAAAGCCGCGATCAAGGATCTCGGTCATCCCCAGCAGATTGGCCAGCTCGTTGAGGCGCGCCTCGTCCCGGACCCGTTGCTGCACCAGCTCCCGCACCGGGGTGCCGGTATCGACGCGGTCGAGAAAGTCGGTGTCGTCCTTGTAGCGCTCTGCCTCCAGCAGCGCCTGCTGCTTCTCGAAGGAGACGTAGCCGACGTGGGGCGGGCGCCCGCTCACCGATCCCCGGGCGGGCTTAAGGTCACCGCTCAGCAGCTGCCCGACCAGGCTCTTGCCCGAGCCGTTGCTGCCCACCAGCGCCCACTGCTCGGTGGGGTTGAGGGTCCAGTCGTCGATGCTGAGGGCGAGGGTTTTGCTTAGGGGGTGGTGGATCTGGCTGAGTTTCATCGCGGGCGGGGTATCGGGTCGGGTGATGGATGGAGGCGCTAGTGTGCCGGTTTTTGGCCCGCTTCGGTAGTCAGGGAGGCGCGATCCCGGGGCAGGGATGCCATCAATCCTGTCGCTGCTGTGCGGCAATCCCCGGCCACCACCTATACTTCGGGGTCTGCACGAGCGGATTTTGGGAGGATCTAACCGTGGACAGAGAGCTGGCTGAAACCGGCCACCTGCAGGCGCTGTTGTCGCAGCTGGGTGCGGCGCTGGATAACTACCTCAACTTCACCCACCCCGACGCCCTGCAGTCGGGGGTCGACTGGAAGCGGCAGCTCGATAGACCGCTCCCCGAGCGCGGCGAGGGGATCGAGGCGGTCAACCGGGCGCTGATCGACACCCTGGTGGCCCACGCCTCCGCCATTCCCAATCCGGGTTTCAGCGGCTACATCACCACCGGCGGGGTGACCGCCAGTACCCTGGCCTTGACCGCCGCCTCGGTCAGCTCCCCCCAGCGTTATATGCTCACCGCCTTTAACTTTGTCGAGGAGCTCTCCCTCGAATGGCTGTCACAAATGCTGGGCATCGGCCATCTCAAGGGGGTTTACAGCAGCGGTGGTTCGGTGGCCAACCTGGTGGCGCTGGGGGGCGCTCGCCAGCAGGCCTTTGAGGGGATTGGCATCGACCCGGCCAGCGAGGGAATGACGGGCCGCGGGGGGCAACGCCCGGCGTGCCTCTACGCCAGCGACCAGTGTCACCACACCATCCAGCGGGCGGCGGGGGTGCTGGGGCTGGGGCGCCGTTCGGTGCGCATCATCCCCAGCGACGGTAGCGGGCGGATGCGGGTGGAGGCGCTGGAGCGGGCGCTGGCGGAGGACCGCGCCGAGGGGCGCCTGCCGGTGGCCATTGTCGCCAACGCTGGCACTACCAACACCGGCGCCATTGATCCGCTCAGGGCGATGGGCGAGCTGGCGCGGGCGCAGGGGGTCTGGTTCCATGTCGATGGCGCTTACGGCCTGCCGGGTATTCTCGATCCTCGCAAAAGCGTCCTCTACGATGGCCTCGAACTGGCCGACTCGGTGATTGTCGATCCCCACAAATGGCTGGGGGCCTCGGTGGGGGTGGCGGCCACCTTTGTGCGCGATCGCGACATTCTGATGCGCGCCTTTACCCAGGAGCCCGCCGATTACCTGGAGGGCAGCATGCAGCGCGATGAGCCGGAGCGTTTCGACCACTCCCTCGACAGTTTCGGCATCCCCTACTTTGACTTCGGGGTGGAGCTCAGCGCCCCCTGTCGCGGGGTGGTAGTGTGGAGCATGATCCGGGAGATCGGTGTCGAGGGCTTTCGCCAGCGCATCGTGCGCCACAACGACATGGCCCTCGAGCTGGCGGAGATCGCCCGTGCCCACCCGCAACTGGAGTTGTTGCTGGAGCCCACCCTGTCGATCTGCTGCTTCCGCTTTGTGGATGAGCGTATCGACGACCTTAACGCCTTCAACCAGATGCTGCTGCGCCAGTTGGTGAGGGAGAATCGCTTTATGCCCACCTCTACCCGGGTGGGGGAGGCGCTGGCGATCCGTCCCTGTTACATCGGCGCGCGCCACGCGCCGGAGCAGGTGGCGGGGTTAGTGGATGAAGTGGTTCGCCTGGGAAACCTGCTGCTGCAGGCGGGGGATAGCGGTTGAGGGCTGGACGTTGAGTGATTGTGAACCTGGCCCGGAGGATGGGGCCGGAATCGGCTGGCGCCGGGGAGGGCGCCAGCCGGGGTGGGTAGGTCAGGAGCCTCAGTTGAGGTCGAAGCGGTCGGCGTTCATCACCTTGCACCAGGCGGTCACGAAGTCGCGCACAAAACGCTCCTGGTTATCCGCCTGGGCGTAGACCTCGGCCAGGGCGCGTAGCTGCGAGTTGGAGCCAAACACCAGGTCGACCCGGGTAGCGCTCCATTGGGTTTCACCGCTGGCGCGGTCGCGTCCCTCGAAGCGGTTGGCCTCACCGGCCACCGTTGTCCACTCAATGCCCATATCCAGCAGGTTGACGAAAAAGTCGTTGCTGAGAGTCTCGGGCCGGTGGGTAAAGACCCCCTCCGGGGCCTGCCCGCTGTTGGCGTTAAGCACCCGCAGCCCGCCCACCAGCACCGTCATTTGCGGGGCGGTGAGGGTCAGCAGTTGCGCCCGGTCGATCAGCAGCTCCTCCGCGGGAACCGGGTAGCTCCCCTTGAGGTAGTTGCGAAAGCCGTCGGCCACCGGCTCCAGGTAGGCGAAGGATTCGACATCGGTCTGCTCCTGGGTGGCATCGGTACGGCCCGGTGTGAAGGGGACCTCTATGTCGATGCCTGCGTGTTGAGCAGCCCGCTCGATGGCCGCCGAGCCTCCCAGTACGATCAGGTCCGCCAGGGAGATCCGCTTGCCCCCTTGCTGGGACTGGTTAAATGCCTGCTGGATATCCTCCAGCACCGGCAGTACCCGCGCCAGCTGATCCGGGTTATTGACCGCCCAATCCTTCTGCGGCGCGAGGCGAATGCGCGCACCATTGGCACCTCCGCGCATGTCGGAGCCGCGGAAGCTGGAGGCGGAGGCCCAGGCGGTGGCTACCAGTTCAGAGATGGAGAGACCGCTCTCCAGCAGCTGCGCCTTGAGTCGGGCGATATCGGCGCTGTCCACCAGTGGGTGGTCGAGGGGGGGGAGCGGGTCCTGCCACAGCAAGGATTCGCCGGGTACCTCGGGGCCGAGATAGCGGGCGACGGGGCCCATATCCCGGTGGGTGAGTTTGAACCAGGCGCGGGCGAAGGCATCGGCGAACTGGTCCGGGTTGGCGTGGAAGCGCTCGGAGATGGCGCGATAGGCCGGGTCCTCCCGCAGCGCCAGGTCGGTGGTCGCCATCATGGGGGCGTGGCGCTGGCTGGGGTCATGGGCGTCGGGCACGGTGCCCTTGGCCGCGGCCTCCTTGGGGGTCCACTGCTGGGCGCCGGCGGGGCTGCGGGTCAGCTCCCATTCGTAGCCAAGGAGGGTGTCGAAGAAGCCGTTATCCCACTGGATGGGGTTGGGAGTCCAGGCCCCTTCGAGGCCGCTGGAGATGGTGTCCACCCCCTTGCCGCTGCCCTGGCTGTTGGCCCAGCCCAGCCCCTGCAGCTCGATCGGGGCGGCTTCCGGCTCGGGCCCCAACTGGGCGGCGTCACCGGCGCCGTGGGTCTTGCCAAAGGTATGGCCGCCGGCGATCAGGGCCACGGTCTCCTCGTCGTCCATCGCCATGCGTTTGAAGGTTTCACGAATATCCCGGGCCGCGGCCAAGGGGTCGGGGTTGCCGTTGGGGCCTTCGGGGTTCACGTAGATCAGCCCCATCTGCACCGCCGCCAGCGGATCCTCCAGATCCCGTTCACCGCTGTAGCGTTCGTCGGCCAGCCACTCCTTCTCGCTGCCCCAGTAGATATCCTCCTCGGGCTCCCAGGTATCGGCGCGCCCGCCGCCAAAGCCGAAGGGCTTGAGTCCCATGGATTCGAGGGCGACGTTGCCGGTGAGGATCATCAGGTCGGCCCAGGAGATGGCATTACCGTACTTCTGCTTGATCGGCCACAACAGGCGCCGAGCCTTGTCGAGGTTGACGTTGTCGGGCCAGCTGTTGAGGGGGGCGAAGCGCTGGCCGCCGCTGCCGGCGCCACCGCGACCATCGCCCGCCCGGTAGGTGCCGGCGCTGTGCCAGGCCATGCGGATAAAGAGGGGCCCGTAGTGGCCGTAGTCAGCGGGCCACCAGGGCTGGGAATCGGTCATCAGCGCCTTAAGGTCTTGTTTGAGGGCCTCGTAATCGAGACTGTTGAAGGCGTCGCGGTAGTCGAAGGCCTCCCCCAGCGGGTTGGTTTCGGCGCTGTTCTGGTGGAGTATTTTGAGGTTGAGCTGGTTGGGCCACCACTGCTGGTTGGCGGTGCCCTGATCGCCCATGGTGGTGCGTGATCCGTGCATAAAGGGGCATTGGCCCGCATTATCGCTGTTGTTCCTGCCCATGATCATCTCCTCGTCGTCTGACGGATTGGGTATGGCTTGGGTGAGCCCCCGGGGGGCTCTGCTCGTACAAACACTATAGGTGCTCGCTGCACAGGGGGTTAAATCATTCTGTGTATGGGGTTGATAGGGGCTTTCTATGGGTTGTAAGCTGCACTCGTGCAGCGGGATGGCTGCCTCTATTAATGCTTTTGTTCTGGATCAACGGACCGTGACCACGCTGTTTTCCTGCTTTTCCCCCCTATTCGGCTCCCGTACCTGTGGGCGCCTGGCCCTGTCGTTGGTGGGGTTGGCGCTGGTCCTGCTGTGGCCCCGCAACGATACCCTTGCCGATGAGATCGTACTGGCCTCTCCTGACTACTGGTGCCCCTTCAGCTGCAAGGCGGGGGAGGAAAAAGAGGGCTTTGCCGTCGATATTATTCGCGCCATTTTCAGCGCCGCCGGCCACCGGGTGCGCCTGGTGAATGAGAACTACAGTCGCGCCCTGGTTAATGTGCGCACCGGGCTCTACACCGCCACCCCCTCCACCTTCAAGGAGGAAGCCCCCGGCTTTGTGTTTCCCGAGTTGCCCGTCTCACGCAACCGCTACTGCTTCTTCGCACTCCCCGATAGCGAGTGGCGTTTCGAGGGGGAGGCGTCGTTGCGCAATCGCAAAACCGGCATTATCCGCAACTACAGCTACGGTGAGGCGCTGGACCCGCTGATCCAGGCCCACCCCCAATGGTTTGTGGTGCACAGCGGCGATAACCTCACCGAACGCATGATTCGGCGGGTCGCCCTTGGGCGCATGGACGCCTTCGTCGAGGAGGAGAACCTGGTCAGCTACAGCCTCAGCACCCAGCCGGGGTTAGCGATGAAAAATGTCGGCTGCACCCGGGAGCTTTACGCCTATATGGCGATCTCTCCCGCTAACCCCAAAGCGGCGGAGTACGCCGAGCTCTTCTCCAGCGGCCTGCGGGCGCTGCATCAGTCGGGACAGTTGCGGGAGATCCTGGCCCGTTACGGCATCGAGGAGTGGCCGCTGCCCACTGCTCCCTGATACCCTTTTGGCCGACCGCCTGGCCTGACCCCATCCCCTGAGCCTGTTCTTCTAACCTGACGACCGCCTGGAGCATTCCCCGTGCGACCCGCCCTCGATAGTCAACGTCTCCGCCGCCTCTATAACCGGATCGCCCGTCGCTACGACTGCCAGCATGCGTTGCTCACCGCCCGCTCGGACCAGCGGGGGCGGGAGCTGCTGGTGAAGCTGGCGCTGGCCCCCGGCGACCGGGTGCTCGATGCCGGTGCCGGTACCGGCTCCAGCGGCTTGCGGGCGGCCCGACGAGTGGGGGAGTCCGGCCGTGTGACCCTGCTGGACAGCAGCCCCGGCATGCTGGCGGTGGCCCGCCAGCGCATCGAGCGTGCACAGCTGCAGGGGCGGGTAGCGGTGGTGGATGGAGATATGCACCGCCTGCCCTTCGCCGATAACAGCTTCGACGCGGTGCTCTCCAGCTACAGCCTCTGTCCGCTGGCGGACCCGCTGCAGGCGGTGCGCGAGCTGTTCCGCGTGACCCGTCCCGGTGGCTGCATCGCCATTGTCCACTCCACCGAACCCCGCTCACCGCTGCTCAAATGGCTGGCCGCCCGGGTGGAGGCGTTGATCTGGCGGCTGCCGGCGCTCTCCCTGGGGTGCCGTCCGGTGGAGGTGGCCCCCCTGCTGGAGTCAATGGGCTGCAAACTGGTGTTCAGCCGCCGCATCGGCGTCCCCCTCTGGCCCTTCCTGGTACTGGTGGCGGAGCGGCCCCGAGGGGAGCAGGGGTAGGAGTCGTATCACCGCCCGTAGCGGAAAAGGACAGGATCGAGCTGCTGAAATCGGCGTGCGACAGCATCTTCGGCGAAAACTGCGAGGAGCTGAGCTTACTGTTCTGCGGTGAGGGGGTGGCCGGAGCCTACCCGCGCATGGGGCTGCTGGCGGAAAACTCCGCCTCGAACGAGAACACCCCCAAGGAGGTCTCCTGCAAAAATGCGCTCTCCCTCAAGCTCGGTCACAGCCTGCTCAACGAAACCGCAATCACCTCGTTATGAGAGGCGCAGGAACCCGGGCCGGTAGTCTCCGGCCCGGGTCTGGGGCGACTACCAGAGCACCATGGAGTCGAGGAACAGCTGCTTGAGGTCCTCTGCCGAGGCGGGGCGCGGCGACAGTTTGGTGACCCGGTGCTGGGGCAGGGTGCCCGCCACCAGTTTGTCCACATCCTCGGGACCGTAGCCGACGCCGGAGAGGCCGTTGGGCAGGCCGCAGTCGCGGATCATCTTGACGATGCCCGCCGAGAGCACCTCGCCGGCATCCCCAGCGCTCGCGCCGCGGGTATCGACCCCCATCAGCCGGGCGCACTCCAGGTGCAGTTCGGGGTTGGTGGGGGCAGTGAAGCGGAACACTGCCGGGGCGTTAAGCACCACCGCCATGCCGTGGGGCACGGTGGGGTGGTCGGTGACGTAGCCCTCGGGGCGGTAATCCTTGACCATGCCCGCTACCGGGTAGGACATGCCGTGGGGCAGGTGGACGCCGGAGTTGCCAAAGCCGATACCGGCGTAGGTGGCGGCCAGCATGATCTGGCCACGGGCCTCATCGTCGTCGGGATCGCTGGTGACCCGTACCAGGTTGCTGGCGATCATCTCCAGGGTCTTGCAGGCCCAGATATGGCTGATCGGGTTGGCCCCCTGGTAGGCGGGGCGCAGCGCCGGCGACTCGGGAGCGGGGCGCTGGTTATAGGGCAGGGCGGTGATCGACTCGATGGCGTGGCTGAACTGGTCCAGCGCGGTGCAGGCGGCCACCATGGGGGGCATGGTGCGGGTGTTGTCGGGATCGATGATGCCCATGATCGGGCGCAGCGCGCGGTGGGCGATGCCGGTCTTGGCCTCCATCTCCAGAAAATCGAAGATCGCCACTCCGGTGGTCTCGCTGCCGGTTCCTGCGGTGGTGGGCACGCAGATCATCGGCTTGAGGGGGCCAGGCACCGGGGTGCCCTTACCGATCGGAGGGTTGACGTATTCGAGCAGCTCCGCCGGGTAGGTGGCGTAGAGGTTGGCGGCCTTGACAGTGTCCATGCTGGAGCCGCCACCGACCCCCACGTAGCCGTCGAAGTGACCGGCGGTCGCAAAGGCGATCGCCTCTTTAAAGGAGAGGTCGGTGGGCTCGACGCTGGTTTGGTCGAACAGCACGGCATCCAGTCCGGCGGCCTTGAGCGACTCCATGACGGTAACCACGGCGGGGTTGTGGGTCAGGTTGGGGTCGGTGACCACCATTACCCGGCGAGCGCCGAGGTTCTTCATATCTTCGCCGATTTCACGGGTGGCTCCGGCACCGTATTTGATGCTGGAGGTGTCCATGGTGAAGATATGCTCCATCGTTTGCGTGTGACTCATGGGGACTCCTGTTGTTTTTATGTTGAGGGCAGCGGTCGGGATCGGGCCCCGAGGCGGCGATGAGTAAGTGCCAACAGCATAGCCGCTTTGTTGCCCGAGCCCAATAGGCTGAACGTCGTGGGGTGAGATCGTTTTTTTATCGTTAACCGAGGTAAAAAAAACACTCTCATAATCAGCTGCTATAGTGTTATCTGACTTGTTTTCCCTGCGCTCTGTGTGTGTTTTGCGTGGGGCGACCTTTGCATTTGGTGTTATCTGGCTGGAGGAGACTGCATGGCGGTATCGGTGGCTGTACCCAAAGAGATCAAAGAGGGGGAACGACGGGTTGCCATTGTTCCCGAGGTGGCGTTGCGCCTGCAGCAGTTGGGCGCCGAGCTGGTGCTGGAGACGGATGTGGGGGTATCGGCGGGACACGCCGACGCGCTCTACAGCGATGCCAAATTTTACAAACAGCGCAAGAAGGTGTTTGAAGCGGCCGAGGTGCTGCTGAAGGTGCTGCCTCCCACCCCCGAGGAGGTGGCTTTGATGAAGCCCGGTACGATCTGTGTCGGCTTTATGGCGCCCTACGCCAACGACGAGGGAATCCTCGCCATGAAGGAACGGGGCATCACCGCCTTTTCGATGGAGCTGATACCCCGCATCTCCCGCGCCCAGTCGATGGATGCACTCACCTCCCAAGCTTCCCTGGCGGGCTATAAGGCGGTGCTGATGGCCGCCTCCATCTCCGGTAAGTTCTTCCCCATGCTGACCACCGCGGCGGGCACCATTCGCCCCTCCAAGGTGCTGGTGGTGGGGGCCGGCGTGGCCGGGTTGCAGGCGATCGCCACCGCCCGTCGCCTGGGGGCGATCGTGGAGGCCTACGATGTGCGTTCGGCCGCGCGCGAGCAGGTGGAGTCGCTGGGGGCGCGTTTTGTCGATACCGGGGTTTCGGCCGATGGCCTGGGTGGCTACGCGCGGGAACTGACCGATGAGGAGAAGAAGCGCCAGCAGGAGGTGTTGGCGGCGCGGGTGGCGGCTTCCGATGTGGTGATCACCACCGCCGCGATCCCCGGGCGCCCCTCGCCACGAATCATCAGTACGGAGATGGTGGAGTCGATGCACGCCTGCTCGGTGATCGTTGATATGGCGGCCGAGGGGGGCGGTAACTGCGAACTGACCCGTGCCGGCGAGCAGGTCGAGCACAACGGGGTCACCGTTTATGGCCCCCTTAACGTGCCCAGTATGCTGGCGATCCACGCCAGCGAGATGTTCGCCAAAAACCTGTTGAATTTCTGCAAACTGCTGATTCGTGAAGGGGAGCTGTCGATCGATTGGGAGGACCAGGTGCTGGCGGACAGCTGCCTGACCCACGATGGTGAGATCCGCTTTGCGGCGGCACGGGAGCGTCTGGAAGGAGGCAAGTCATGATCGAAGGCTGGGCTGCAATCTACATATTCTTACTGGCCGGTTTCACCGGCTACGAGGTGATCAGCCGGGTGCCGGTGATTCTGCACACCCCGCTGATGTCGGGCTCCAACTTTATCCACGGCATTGTGCTGGTGGGGGCGATGGTGGCCCTGGGACACGCCACCACCCTCGGGCAGCAGCTGATGGGCTTTATCGCAGTACTGCTGGCGGCGGGCAACGCCGTGGGCGGTTACGTGGTGACCGAGCGTATGCTGGAGATGTTCAAGAGCAGCAAGGGAGGTAAGGGCTGATGGTTATCCTGATTCAGGCCAGTTACTTCCTGGCAGCGGTGCTCTTTATCCTGGGGCTCAAGCAGATGAGTTCGCCGGTCACGGCGCGGCGCGGCATCCTCTGGTCCGGGGTGGGGATGGTGCTGGCTACCCTGGTGACCTTCCTTGACCCCAGCCTGCACGGGGTCTCCAACTACCTGCTGATGGTGGTGGCGATCATTCTGGGCGGCGGTTATGCCTGGCAGAAGGGGCGAACGGTGGCGATGGTGGATATGCCGCAGATGATCGCCCTGTTCAACGGTATGGGCGGCGGTGCGGCCGGCGCCATTGCGGCGGTGGAGCTGTTTGGCGCGATCAACCAGAGCCAGGCGATCCCCGGCGCGGGGGTGAGCCTGGTGCTGAGCAGCGATGTGGCGATCGTGGCGATCGTGGGGGCCTTTATCGGCACCCTCTCCTTCAGCGGTTCGCTGGTGGCCTGGGCCAAACTCGACGGTCGTTTTCGCCGCACTTCGCTGGTGCCGCAACAGCACTGGGTGAACCTGGGGTTGCTGGTGCTGGTGATCTACCTGGGGGTCAAACTGTTCGACACCGACAGCACCCTGCTGGTGCTGCTTTTCTTCCTGCTGGTGCTGCTGCTGGGGGTGTTTGTCACCACCCCGGTAGGGGGCGCCGATATGCCGGTGGCGATCTCCCTGTTCAACGCCCTGACCGGTTTGGCGGTTGGCCTGGAGGGCTATGTGCTGGATAACGCCGCCATGATCATCGCCGGTACGGTGGTGGGATCGGCGGGTACCCTGCTGACCCAGCTGATGGCCAAGGCGATGAACCGCTCGGTGTGGAACGTGCTCTTTGGTGGGTTCGGCCAGAGTGGCGGGGCCAAGGAGGCGAGCGAGATCGAAGGATCCATGAAGGAGATCCAGAGCCAGGATGCGGCGATCATGATGGCCTACGCCAGCCAGGTAGTGATCGTGCCCGGTTATGGCATGGCGGTGGCCCAGGCCCAGCACAAGGTGTGGGAGCTGGCGGAGCTGCTGGAGGAGAACAACGTCAAGGTGAAGTTTGCCATCCACCCGGTGGCCGGCCGTATGCCGGGGCACATGAATGTGCTGCTGGCGGAGGCGGGGGTTCCCTACGACAAGATCTTCGATATGGACGAAATCAACCCGGACTTCCCCACCACCACGGTGGCGCTGGTGATCGGGGCCAACGACGTGGTCAACCCCGATGCCCGCAACGACAAGTCGAGCCCCCTCTACGGTATGCCAGTGCTGGATGCGGCCAAGGCGGAGAACGTGATCGTGATCAAGCGGGGGGCCGGTACCGGTTTCTCCGGCGTCGAGAACGCGCTCTTTTACCAGGACAATACCCAGATGCTCTATGGAGATGGCCAGCAGGTGGCGGGGGAGCTGATCCAGCACCTGAAGAAGCTCTGACCGGGTTTAAAGGGGGACAACCCAGCAAAAACGGCAGCCACTGGCTGCCGTTTTTTTCAGTCGCGTGCCGGCGTGTATCAGGCTGGGCTGGCCTGCCCGGCGAGGCGTACGCTGAAGTGTTGGGGGTGCAGGTCGAACTGCTGCTGGAGGGTCTCGGTCAGGTGCAGTACCGTTTCGATCAGCTGCTGGTTGTCGCGGTCGGGGGGGGCGAGACGGATACGGCAGAGGTCGCCGCACACCAGGCCATCCTCTACCCGTTCCCCCGCACAGCTGTCCTGCACGCACTGCTCGCCAAAGCGATGCTGCAACTGTTTGACCATGAGCTGGCTGAGGGTACAGCAGTTCTGTGGGCAGTCGGGGCTGATATCCAGTAGCAGTCCCAGGGCGGTGGGCGGGTTGGGGGTGTTCATGACGACTCCTGCGCTGTCGGTAAAGGGTGGCCGATCGGTGGTGGCGACGCTCTGCTGTCCGGTCCCTGGGCTTTGGAAAACGGTGGCGCCGATCGGAAGCCAAAAACCATAAACCCTGCGAGAGTATTGATCAAGCCCTGGTCGCTCGATGAAGCAAGCGGGCGCGCTACAGGCCCTGCAGCACCCGGCGTGCCTCCATCAATCCGAGGAACAGGTGGTAGCCGGTGCTGCCCGGCAGGTCGTGGGGCTGGGGCTGGTTGTTGCGGGCCAGGTATTCGTGCCAGCGGCCATCGGACTTGAGGTAGTGGCCGAACAGGTAGTCGAGCTGCCGGTAGAGCAACTCCAGGTCCTGCGCCTCGGCACGTTGCCGGTAACGGATGGCGCGCGCCTTGAGGCACTCGGTCACCGGCCAGATGCGTTTGTTGTCGTCCATCGGGCGGCCATCGCGGGCCACTACATTGAAGATCCCGCCCCGGGGGTCCTGTCCGTGGCGATCGGCCCAGTGGTAGAGGGCTTCGGCCTGTGCGCAGAGGACCGGGTCGTTGCGGCTGCGGTCGTAGTCCATCAGCAGCCAGTACCACTCGTAGTGGTGACCCGGCTCAATACGCTCACCCTGCTCCGGGTGGGGCTGCCACTGGTCGTCGAAAAACTCCCCCAGGGTGGCACTGCGGGTGTCGAAAAAGTGCTGGCTAAAGAGCTGCAGCACGCTATCGGCCAGGGCCTGGAAGCGCTCTCGCCGGGGCGTCGCGACACTCTGGTAGAGGGCCACGAAGGCTTCCAGCAGGTGCATGTGGGGATTCTGCCGGCGGATCGCCGGTTGCGGCTGCCAGTTGGCGGAGGCGGACTCGAAGAAACCCCCGCCCTTGGGGTCCTTGAGCCGCTGCTCCAGAATATCGGCGGTTTCCAACGCCAGCTCGATCGCCGACTCCTCGCCAAAGGCTCGATAGTAGTAGGCGCAGGCAAAGAGCACGAAAGCGTGCCCGTAGGCATCTTTGGTGGTATCCCGAACCCGGCCGTCGTCGTGGGTGCTGAAAAACCAGCCCCCCAGGTCGGGGTCGCGGTAGTGACGAACCAGAAACTCGAACCCCTGGCGCGCCGCGTGGGCGTCCTGCGGATTGCCGAGGGTGCTGTAGGCGAGGCTGTAGACGAAGATCTGGCGGCACTGGACCAACAGGCGCTTGCTGTCCAGGGGCAGCGGCTTAAGCTGCTGGTCGAGGCGCTCGAAAAATCCCCCATGACGGCGATCGATGCCGTGCTCGCGCCACATTGGCAGCAGCGCGCCGAACAGGTACTGCTCAATACGGGCCTGTTGCGGGGCGGCAGCATTGCCCAGCGGGGCGTAGAAGGAGGTGGTCATGGAGTCGCGGGCGCGGTGTCCGGTTGCCTGTGGAGCCCGGCATTATAGCGGCGCAGTGGTGGCCGGTAAAAGCGCGGGGGCTGGCTTTTGCCGATCCGCGGGCCGTTAGCGGTGTTTGTGGGCGCGGTACTGGCTCGGGGAGACCCCGAGAATCTTGCTGAACAGGCGCGAGAAGTAGTAGGCGTCATCGTACCCCAGTTGGGCGGCTACCTCCTGGATGCTGCGATCAGAGACGTCGAGCTGGTAACAGGCGTGTTGCATCTTCAGGTGGATAAAGTGCTGGATCGGCGAGTATCCGGTGAGCTCCTTGTACTTTTTGGAGAAGTGGTACTTGGAGAGGCTGACACTGGCGGCGATGGTGTCCAGGTCGAGGTGCTGGTGCAGGTTCTCCTGCATCAGGCTGTGGATGCGGTCGAGGTCAAGGTAGCTGCCGGACTTGAGTTTCAGGCGCGGACGGATCACCAGCGCCACAAAACTCAGCATCTGCGCAATGTGGTTGGAGGCGTAGATGAAGTTGTCCAGCTGGTAACCCCCGTCGCGCAAGCTCATCAGGCTGCTGAAGTCGCTCAGCAGTTTGGCCTGCAGGCCGGTTTTCAACACCGGTCCCTCGGCCAGTTGCTGCAGGCGGTCCATCATCAGGTCGCTGTGCAGGCCGTCAAAGTGGAACCAGTATAGGGTCCAGGGGTGGGTGGGGGAGGCGCGGTAGCTGTGGGACTGGCCCCGAGGCAGCAACAGCAGCTCGCCGGCATGAAGCGGGTAGTGCTGGCTGCCGAGCCAGGCCTCCCCACTGCCGTGGGTGCAGAAGATCAGCAGGTTGTCGTCGTGGTGGTGTCGCTCCATGCGGTGGCTGGCCGCATCGGGGTAGTAGCCAAAGCCCAGGGGGTAGCAGTCCTGGGTGAGGGGGTGTGCGGCCAGGGTACGGATCAGGAAATCGGGGGTTATAAAACGAATCCCTTCAGCCGGCAGCGGCCATCCGGACGATATGTCGCTCATAACCTGTTGAAAAATAAGTTAATGATGGAAGTGTACCTGTTCCGGGTGTGGAAATGCGTATCGCAAAATAGTCCATCATGCGAGCAATTTAGTCAATCCTTATCCACCGGGTGTCGTGGTACAAAGGAGACAATGTTGGGCGAGTCCTGAACCGGTCTTCGGATCCTTCGGGTGCCGGCGTGTGAGACCCGCGACTCCCCCCACCGAGCTATCAACACCGCAGTACTGACAATAACGCTAAAACACCATGGGTGACCGACGATGACCGCAAATACCATACCCCAGCTGATCAATGGCGAGTGGCAGCAGAGCCGCTGCGAGCAGCCCCTTCCCGTGACCAACCCGGCGACCCAGGAGGTGCTTTGTCACGTGCCCTACGCCACCCCCGAGGAGATGGAGGCTGCCATCAGCAGCGCCAAGGCGGCCTTCGCAGAGTGGCGTGACGTGCCTCCACCCGAGCGGGCACGCATCATGATGGTCTACCAGGCGCTGCTGAAGGAGCACCACGACGAGCTGGCGGAGATCCTCGCCAAGGAGACCGGCAAGACCTTTGCCGACGCCAAGGGCGATGTGTGGCGAGGGATCGAGGTCGCCGAGCAGGCGTGCAACATCCCCAGCCTGCTGATGGGTGAGACCGCCGAGAACGTGGCCCGCGCCATCGATACCTACAGCTACCTGCAGCCGCTGGGCGTCTGCGCCGGTATCACCCCCTTCAACTTCCCGGCGATGATTCCGCTGTGGATGTTCCCGCTGGCGATCGCCTGCGGCAACAGCTTTATCCTCAAGCCCTCCGAGCAGGATCCGATGACTCCCAACCGCCTCGCCGAACTGTTCCAGCAGGCGGGCTTCCCCAAGGGGCTGCTGCAGGTGGTGCACGGTGGCCGTGAGCAGGTCGATACCCTGCTGACCCACCCCGATGTGCGCGCCATCTCTTTCGTGGGCTCGGTCAACGTGGGGGCTCACGTCTACCGGACCGGTTGTGACCACCTCAAGCGGGTGCAGGCGATGACCGGTGCCAAGAACCACATGGTGATCATGCCCGACGCCGACAAGAACCAGGTGATCAATAATCTGGTGGGGGCCTCCGTAGGGGCCGCCGGCCAGCGCTGCATGGCGATCAGTGTGGCGGTGTTCGTGGGCGAGGCGGCCAGCTGGATCCCCGAGTTGAGGGAGGCGATGGCCAAGGTTCAACCCGGTGCCTGGGACGATGCCGAGGCGGGTTATGGACCCCTGATCTCTCCCCAGGCCCGCGAGCGGGTGCTGGGGCTGATCGCCCAGGGCAAGTCGGAGGGGGCCGAGTGCCTGCTCGATGGCAGCGACTGCGTGGTCGAGGACTACCCCGACGGCAACTGGGTGGGGCCGACCCTGTTCAGCAAGGTCACTCCCGAGATGTCGATCTACAAGGAGGAGATCTTCGGGCCGGTTCTCTGCACCATGGAGGTGGACAGCCTGGATGAGGCGATCTGCCTGATCAATAACAGTCCCTTCGGCAACGGCACCTCGATCTTCACCGCCTCCGGCCTTGCGGCCCGCCACTTCCAGCACCACATCGAGGTGGGGCAGGTGGGCATCAACGTGCCGATTCCGGTACCGCTGCCCTTCTTCTCCTTCACCGGCTGGAAGAACTCCTTCTACGGAGATCAGCACGCCTACGGCAAGCAGGCGGTGCGTTTCTACACCGAGACCAAGACCATCACCGCGCGCTGGTTCGACCAGGGGATGAACAGCGGTCCCAATATGACCATTAACCTCCGTTAATCGCCACCAGGCCCGTTACAGCGGGCCCCGGTTTGGCCAGGGTATTGATTCCGGGTGTCCGCAGCGGATGCCCGGTTGTGTGTGGAGATAAATATGGATTTTAACCTTAACGAAGACCAGCAGGCGTTCTGCGCCATGGCGCGCCAGTTTGCCGACAGCGAGCTGGCCCCCCACGCTGCCCGCTGGGATGCTGAGCAGGAGTTTCCGCTGGAGGTGATCAAGCGGGCCGGTGAGCTCGGCTTCTGCGGGATCTACTCCCCCGCCCAGAGCGGCGGCATGGGTATGAGTCGTCTCGACGCCAGCCTGATCTTCGAAGAGCTGGCGCGGGGCTGTACCGCTACCACCGCCTACCTGACCATCCATAACATGGCCACCTGGATGGTGTGCAGCTTTGCCAACGAGGCGACCCGGGCGCTCTACTGCGAGGCGCTGGTGAGTGGCGAGTTGTTGGCCTCCTACTGCCTGACCGAGCCCAATGCCGGCTCCGATGCCGCCTCCCTGCGCACCAGTGCGCGCCGGGAGGGGAATGAGTATGTGCTTAACGGCTCCAAGGTGTTTATCTCCGGGGCCGGTTCCACCGACCTGCTGGTGGT
The DNA here is from genome assembly GCF_003864255.1 of Aestuariirhabdus litorea. Classification (NCBI taxonomy): domain Bacteria; kingdom Pseudomonadati; phylum Pseudomonadota; class Gammaproteobacteria; order Oceanospirillales; family Aestuariirhabdaceae; genus Aestuariirhabdus; species Aestuariirhabdus litorea. The sequence continues at coordinate 1,920,275 of NZ_QWEZ01000001.1, read as the reverse complement.
GATGGCCCGCACCGGCGAGGCGGGGGCGAGTGGCATCTCCTGCCTGCTGGTGCCGGCCGATGCCGAGGGCATCCTGTACGGTCGCAAGGAGGAGAAGATGGGCTGGAATTGCCAGCCCACCCGCATGATCACCTTCGAGGAGGTCCGGGTGCCGGCCGCTCACCTGCTGGGCGCCGAGGGTGAGGGGTTCAAGATCGCCATGAAGGGGCTTGATGGCGGCCGCATCAATATCGCCAGCTGCTCTTTGGGGGTGGCCCAGGCCGCCCTGGAGCAGGCCCAGGGCTATATGCAGGAGCGCCAGCAGTTTGGCAAACCGCTGGCGGCCTTCCAGGCCCTGCAGTTCAAATTGGCGGACATGGCCACCGAGCTGGTGGCGGCGCGACAGATGGTGCGGCTGGCGGCCAGCAAGCTCGACAGCGGCGACCCCGAAGCCACCACCTACAGTGCCATGGCCAAGCGCTTTGCCACCGATCGCTGCTTCGATATCTGCAACGAAGCGCTGCAGATCCATGGCGGTTACGGCTATATTCGTGAGTACCCGCTCGAGCGCTATGTGCGCGATGCGAGGGTGCATCAGATTCTTGAGGGTACCAACGAGATCATGCGCGTCATCATCAGTCGACGCCTGTTGATGGACGGTGCCGTCGATATTATTCGTTAGTGAGGACGTTTCATGAACGACAGATCCTATTCAGAGATTACCGACAAGTTGCGGGTGGAGGTGCGCGAGCACACTGCCCTGGTCACCATCAATAACCCCCCCGCCAACACCTGGGATGCCGAGAGCCTGTCCGGGCTGGTGACCCTGGTGGAGGCGCTCAACGCCGATCGCAATATCTATGCCCTGGTGCTCCATGGGCAGGGGGAGAAGTTCTTTTCGGCCGGCGCCGACCTCAACCTGTTTGCCGACGGCGATAAGGCTCGGGCGCGGAAGATGGCGCGCCTGTTCGGGCACGCCTTTGAAACCCTGAGCGCCTTCCGTGGCGTTTCGATCGCGGCGATCAACGGCTACGCTATGGGGGGTGGCCTCGAGTGCGCCCTGGCCTGCGATATTCGCATCGCCGAGGAGCAAGCGCAGATGGCGCTGCCGGAGGCCACGGTGGGGCTGCTGCCCTGCGCGGGCGGTACCCAGAACCTGCCCTGGCTGGTGGGTGAGGGCTGGGCCAAACGCATGATCCTGTGCGGAGAGCGGGTCGATGCCGCCACTGCCGAGCGGATCGGCCTGGTGGAGCAGGTGGTGGGGCGGGGTGAGTCCCTGGACGCCGCCCTTAAGCTGGCCGAGGGGGTAGCCCGCCAGAGTCCGAGCAGTGTTACTGTCTGCAAAACCCTGGTGCAGGCCGCGCGCAGAAATCCCCTGGCCCAGGCCCTGCCGGTGGAGCGGGAGCTGTTTGTCGACCTGTTTGATACCGAGGACCAGAAGGAGGGGGTGAACGCCTTTCTGGAGAAGCGCAAACCCGAGTGGAAAAATGGCTAAGGGGACCCGTTCATGACACAGCCCAACCAGGCCCCGGTTCTGTTTGAAACCCGTCCGGCGGGGGACTACCAGGTGGCCTTCGCCACCCTCAATGTCGAGAAGGCGCTCAACGCCCTCAGTCTGGAGATGATCGACCTGCTCTATGGCCAGCTGCTGAGCTGGGAGCAGGATCAGCGCATCGCCTGTGTGGTTTTGCAGGGGGCGGGCGAGAAGGCATTCTGCGCCGGCGGCGATATTCGCCGCCTCTATGAGTCGATGTGCGACGACCAGCAGAACCGGTCGGAGAGCTCCTACGCGGTCGAGTTCTTCAGCCGCGAGTATCGCCTCGACTACCTGATCCATGGCTATAGCAAGCCCCTGATCTGCTGGGGGCAGGGGATCGTGATGGGGGGCGGCGTTGGGCTGATGGCCGGCGCCAGTCACCGGGTGGTGACCGAGACCACCCGCCTGGCGATGCCGGAGATCAACATCGGCCTCTATCCCGACGTCGGCGGCTCCTGGTTGCTGGCGCGGATGCCGGGACGGCTGGGTAAGTTCCTCGGGCTGACCGCCTCCTCCCTCAACGCCGCCGATGCGATCTTTGCGGGGCTGGCGGATCGTTTTCTCAACAACAGCGAGCACGATGCGCTTTGCGACGCCCTCTGTGTGGAGCCCTGGGGGGCGGACGCCGTCGAAAACCGGGAGCGGGTGACCCGCCTGCTGCGCCGCTTCGAGAAGAGCTCCCTCCACAACTTTCCACCGTCGGCGTTGCGTACCCATTACGACCTGATTAACCGCCTGATGGACCACAGCACCCTGCAGGAGTGTCTGGAGGCCTGCCTCAAGCTGGAGACCGATGATCGCTGGCTGCAGCGCGCGGTGCAGGCCTTTGCCCGCGGCTGTCCCACCTCGGCGCACCTGGTGGTGGAGCAGATCAAACGCTGCCGCCCCCTCTCCCTGCGGGAGGTGTTCCAGCTGGAGCTGCTGGTGTCGGTGCAGTGTTCGCGGCAGGGGCAGTTCCGTGAAGGGGTGCGGGCACTGTTGATCGACAAGGACAACCAGCCCCATTGGCAGCCGGCCACCCTCGATGAGGTGTCGAGCGCCTGGTTGCAGGGTTTTTATGCGCCCCTGTGGGACGAGGATTCGCACCCCCTGGCGCAGCTGTAACTCTTTCGCCCCTCCTGCGGGAGGGGCCACACATCATGCTATGGCAATAACAATAAGAGGTGTTGCAATGAAGATAGGATTCATCGGTTTGGGGCATATGGGTGGCCCGATGGCAAAGAACCTGGTCGCGGCCGGCCATGAGCTGAAGGTGTTTGACCTGGTGCCGGCGGCGGTGCAGTCGCTGGTGGATGCCGGGGCCACGGCGGTGGTCACGGCGGCCGAGGCGGCCAGTGAGGTCGAGGTTTTGATCTCCATGCTGCCCGCCAGCCAGCACGTGGAGGGGCTCTACCTGGGTGATACGGGGCTACTGGGGGCGATTGATGCCAGCACCCTGGTGATCGACAGCAGCACCATTGCGCCGGAGTCGGCACGCAAGGTGGCCGCTGCCGCCGCTGAGCGCGGAATCACCATGATCGACGCACCGGTCTCCGGGGGTACTGCGGGTGCCGCGGCGGGCACCCTGACTTTTATCGTCGGCGGCAGCAGCGAGGCGCTGGAGCGGGCGCGTCCGGTGCTGGAGAAGATGGGCAAGAACATCTTCCATGCCGGTGACAGCGGTGCTGGCCAGGTGGCCAAAATCTGCAACAATATGCTGCTGGCGGTGCTGATGGCGGGTAGCGCTGAAGCGATCCAGTTGGGGGTGGCCAATGGCCTCGATCCCAAGGTGCTGTCGGATATCATGCAAAAAAGCTCCGGCCGTAACTGGGCGCTGGAGCTCTACAACCCCTATCCCGGGGTGATGGAGTCGGTGCCCTCCAGTAACGGTTACCAGGGCGGCTTCGGGGTTGACCTGATGGCCAAGGACCTGGGGCTGGCGATGGAGGCGGCGCTGCAGACCCGCAGCTCTACCCCCATGGGTGCGTTGGCACGCAGCCTCTACGCCCTCCACAGCGGCCAGGGCAAGGGGGCACTGGATTTCTCCAGTATCCAGCAGCTGTTCAGCGATCTGTAGGTGAGCCCCTCCCACAAAAAACGGCGCCTCGGCGCCGTTTTTTGTGGGAGGGAGAAGAGAAACTAGCCCAGCAGCGCCATGGCCGCCTCCATCTCGTCGCTCAGGTCCTCGCCTTCGCTCATCTCCATCTCGGGGTCGAGGCCCAGCTTTTCAAAGGCCTTGACCTGGCTCCAGTCGAGCCGCGCATAGGGGTGGTCGGTGCCGGCCACCGATTGCAGGATGGCCACCATAACGATATCGGCGTAATCCGGCTTGTCGCCGATATCGCGGTCGAAATGGATCGACTCGCTGGGAACATCGGCGATCTCGGCGGGGAAGTCCCAGGTGCGCAGGATCTTGCTGCCGAGGATCGGGTGGATCTCGTGGATCACCTGCCGCAGGGTGGCTTCGTCGGGAATCTCACCGCTGTCCTCAATGTGGGTCAGGATCGGCAGCACGCCGATGCGGTGCAGCAGGCCGGCCAGGGTCGCCTGGTCCGGTGCCAGGCGGGTGTACTGGCGGCAGAGAACGTGGGAGATACCGGCGATCTCTACGCTTTTTTGCCAGGTCTCGCGCATCAGCTGGTCAACCATGTCGTTGGTGGCCTGGAACATCTGCTCCATGGCCAAGCCGGTGGCAAGGTTGCAGGAGTAGGTGATACCCAGGCGGCTGACCGCATTTTGCAGGTTGTCGATTTCGCGGCTGCCGCGCATCAGGGGGGAGTTGACCACCTTGATAATACGGGCACTGATGGCGGCATCGTTGCCGATAACGTTGCAGATCTTGCGCACATCGACGTTGGGATCCTCCGCCGCTTCACGTACACGCAAGGCCACTTCGGGCAGGGTGGGGAGTCGGAGTTGGTCTTGCTCAATGGCGCGGGTCAACTGCTCGAGAATGCTGGCTGCGAGATCGCTCATATATCAATTCACTGTTGGCTGGTAGCTATTACTCAATGGAGACATAGGTAACGATGGGCGGGCCGTTATTGTTGTTCAGGTCCGTTGTTCCAGATGCTCCCTGTGGGTTATAGCATAAGGAAGTTCGGCCACGGTGAGAACCTTATTAGCACCGAAAGCCAGTTTTTTATTCTCAATTGCGTCGTTGCGAACCACCGCCAACAGCTCACCACCCCGCTCGCTGGGAGCAAAACTGACCAGCTCTCCGACAGCCGCTCCGGTCTCATCACTGATGCTGCAAGGCGTCTGCTCTGGCAATGCTTCACACTGCAGCCGATAGAGCCGGCTCTTGGATTTTCCCAGGTGCTGCATACGCGCCACGATCTCCTGCCCGGTGTAGCACCCCTTACGGAAGCTGATCGCCCCCAACGCCTGCAGGTTGAACTGGTGGGGGGTGTACTGCTCGAGACTGTCGCTATCGACCCAGGCAATACCCTGGCGGATATCCGCCAACGTCCAGCGCGACTGGGGATTCCTTGGCAGCGTGCCGGCCAGTGCAGCCCATTGCTGGCAGGCGCTCTCAAGGGGTAGCCACAGCTGGTAACGGGGGCTGTGCTCGTCGACGCAGACCAGCTGGCCGCCGAGCAGCTCTGTTCTCTGGTCGCGGGCGGGCAGCGCTATCCCCTGTTGCTCCAGCCATTGCCGGGCCTGGGGGCCGGCCAAGCCGATTCCGGCGAGCTGCTCCTGCTCGTTACGCAGCGTGCTGCGGAAGAACACCGCGTACTTGCCCAGGTCGGTAACGTTGGCGTCAATGATGGAGTGGTGCATGACCAGCCAGTAGCCCGTGCCGTTGGGGAGCAGGCGAAAATTACTCATCATTCTCCCCTTAGCGTTGCAGCGAGCGCCCAGGGTGCTGCTGTTGTCCGCAAAGGAGTTGAGGTCACAGGTGATCTGTCCCTGCAGGAACTGTTTGGGGTTGCCATCGCTAACGGAGAGGATGGACCAGTCCGAGAGGTCGCAGAACCAGCTGTCACCATCGGATAATGGCTGGGGGGCGGGTTGCTGTTGCAGAAACTGTTGCCATTGGGTGCTCATTGAGCGGGTACTCCGGATCTTTTCTAGGGGGCGTGGATGCGTCCTTGAGTTGCCGATGATAGAGCAAAAGCGCTAATGGCAACAGTGACAGAGAAGCGGCTATAATGGCCCGCTAATTTGCGTGGATAATCGGAGATCGATGGATGAAGTCGCAAGAGGAGCTCAACCGTCTGTTCTGGCACAGCCGCAGAGGGATGCTGGAGCTGGATGTGTTGCTGGTGCCCTTTCTGAAAGAGGCGTTTAACGACCTGTCGGAAGCGGATCAGGATCGATACGAAAAGCTGCTGACCTGCGAAGATCAGGATATGTTTGCCTGGTTTATGCGCAAAGAGGTGCCGGAAGACCCGGATCTGGCGCGTATCGTCGATATTATCGTTAACCGGGTGCAGCCCGACTAACGGCTGGCCCCCACCTGATGGTGCCGCCATGGACTCGGTCGTACCCTCTAACAATCGCTTTACCCAGCTGCGGATCGAGGCCAGCACGCAGATGCTTTGCTGGTCCGTTTCCCTCTTTTTTCTCCTGCTGGGGCTCTGGCTGAGTGCTCCCCTCGTCCCCCTGGTGAAGCTGCTGGGGGCGGCGCTGCTCTGTGGCCAACTGATCTTTTGGCTGGGACGTCATTATCTGCTGTGCCGGGTAGGCAGCGTTCGTGCCCTGGGACACGATGGGCAGCAGTGGTGGCTGGTGGCGGGGGATCTGCGGGAGACGGTTACCCCGACCGGGGAGGCCTGGGTATCACCGCGGCTCACCATGCTGAGTTTTCGCGGCCAGGAGAGCGGGCGCCGCTATCCTGTGCTGCTGTTCGCCGACAGTGCCGATCCCGAGCAGCTCAGGCGCCTGCGCCTGTTGCTGCGATGGGGAGGGCCTCAGGGGCGAAGTGACGGCGAGCCCTAGGGGTGTTCTCGCGGATGGTTACCGGGTACCAGGACGGTATCCACCGCCTCGGGGGCGGTTTGCGGGTAATCGAGGGTGTAATGGAGTCCGCGGCTTTCGCAGCGCTGCTGCGCCGAGCGGATGATCAGGTCCGCCACCACCGCCAGGTTACGCAGCTCAATGAGGTCGTTGCTGACCTTGTAGTTGCTGTAGAACTCGTTGATCTCCTGCTGCAGCATATCGACCCTGTGCTTGGCGCGTTGCAGGCGCTTATTGGTGCGCACGATACCCACGTAGTCCCACATGAAACGCCGCAGCTCCTCCCAGTTGTGGGCGATGATCACATCCTCGTCGGAGTCGGTCACCTGACTCTCGTCCCAGTCGGGGAGGGCCGGCAGGGCGGGCAGCGGGGTAGCCAGTTCCCGCTGGATATCCCGCGCCGCCGAGCGGGCATAGACAATGCACTCGAGCAGGGAGTTGCTGGCCAGGCGGTTGGCGCCGTGGAGCCCGGTGAAGCTGGTCTCACCCACCGCATACAGTCCCTCCAGGTCGGTGCGGCCGTGCTGGTCGACAATGACGCCGCCGCAGGTGTAGTGGGCCGCCGGCACCACCGGGATCGCTTCGCGGGTGATGTCGATGCCAAAACGCAGGCAGCACTCGTGGACCGTAGGGAAGTGTTCGAGGATAAAATCGGCCGGTTTGTGGCTGATGTCCAGGTACACGCAATCGGCCCCCAGGCGTTTCATCTCATGGTCGATGGCACGGGCGACAATGTCCCTGGGTGCCAGCTCCAGGCGGGGGTCAAAGCGCGCCATAAAGCGCTCGCCATCGGGCAGTCGCAGGATTCCCCCCTCACCCCGTACCGCTTCAGTAATCAGGAAGGATTTGGCCTGGGGGTGGTAGAGACAGGTGGGATGAAACTGGTTGAACTCCATATTGGCGACCCGGCAGCCCGCGCGCCAGGCCATGGCGATACCGTCGCCACTGGCACCATCCTGGTTGCTGGTGTAGAGGTAGACCTTACTGGCCCCGCCGGTGGCCAACACCACACTGCGAGCCTGGAACAACTCTACCTGGTCGGCCTCTGTGTCGAGCACGTAGGCCCCCAGGCAGCGGGGGGCACCGCCCCCCATGTGGCGATGCGTCACCAGATCGATGGCAACCCGGTTTTCGTAGAGCTCAATATTGTCGGCCTCCTGCGCCCGTTGGATCAGGGTGCTGGCCACGGCGTGGCCGGTGGCATCGGCGGCGTGGATCACCCGCCGGTGACTGTGGCCGCCCTCCTTGGTGAGGTGATAGCGTGACTCGGTGTCGGGGGTGTCGCCACTGCGGGTAAAGGGGACCCCCTGGTCGATAAGCCAACGGATATTGTCGGAGCTGTTGGAGACCGTAAAGCGCACGGCGTCGTCGTGGCAGAGCCCGGCCCCGGCGGTGAGGGTGTCGGCGGTGTGGTGCTCGACACTGTCGGTGCTGTCGAGCACCGCCGCTATACCCCCCTGGGCCTGGGAGGTTGAACCGGCCATCAGGTTGGCCTTGCTGAGAACCGCTACCCTGAAGTGACGGGGTAGCTCCAGCGCCAGACTCAGGCCGGCGGCTCCACTGCCTATGACCAGCACGTCGTGGAGATGTTTTGTTGTCATCAGGGGGCTCGCTTGAGGGTGTCCATGGTTTATCGGCAAGGCGAGGCAAGGGTATAGCCTGCCTGTGGTGAGGGCAACCCTCACAGGCCAATGGTTGACTTATGGCCGTTGCCCCCCCATATAACAGAAGTGCTTTATAGCGATGGTAGCGGATATCAAGCGGATGTTAAGGTTTTTTGAACTAACAATAGGGTGCGGAGTCTATCCGCTGATGTCGGCAAAGGTGCGGTCAGTTCAAGAGCATCGTCGGGTGGTCTGTGGGAGAGATAAGTGATCCAGCAGCAGGATGAAGATCAGCAACTGGTAGCCCGGGTTCAGCAGGGCGACAAGCGCGCATTTGATCTTCTGGTGATTAAGTACCAGCACAAGATTCTGGGGCTGGTGAGTCGCTACGTCTTCGACCACCAGGAGGTCCAGGATGTGACCCAGGAGGCGTTCATCAAAGCCTATCGGGCGTTGGGAAAGTTTCGTGGAGAGAGCGCCTTTTATACCTGGCTCTACCGGATCGCCATCAATACCGCAAAAAACTACCTGGTTTCCCGTGGTCGCCGGCCGCCCGATACCGATGTGGATGCCGAGGATGCCGAGTACGTGGAGGGGCGCAACCCCCTGCGGGAACTGGACAACCCCGAGAGCCGGCTGCTGACCGATGAGATAGAGGCGACCATCAACCGGGCGATCACTAATTTGCCCGAGGATCTCAAAACGGCCTTGACCCTGAGGGAGTTTGAGGGGTTAAGTTATGAAGAGATCGCGGATGTGATGCAGTGCCCGGTGGGGACGGTGCGCTCGAGAATCTTTCGGGCGCGGGAATCAGTGGACCGTGAGATCGAGCCGCTGCTGCGTTAAGGCCAGTTTTTAAAATCGTTAAAAACCATCGTCAGTATAAGGGAACTGGCGAGCCCCTTCGGGGTCAATGCTTAAGACAAACGCGCACCGGCGCTGGAATCAACCGGATGGGCGGATACTAACCACGAAGTTTGAGGTGTTTAATGAGTTCAGACCAGCGATTGCGTGAATCTCTGTCAGCGGTGTGGGATAGCGAAGCCAACGAGCTTGAATTGCACCGGGTGTTGGCGGAGGTCCACCAGGATTCTGAGCTGCGCGATCTTGCGCACCGTTATCGTCTGCTCGGGGCGGTATTGAAGCAGGAAAAACTGAGCCCGTCATCGATCGACCTGTCGGCTTCTATCCGTGATGCCATTGCTGAGGAGGCGCCCCACGGGGGCCGCGAGAGCAGTCGCCGCTATGGCCGGTGGGCCAGTCGTGCCGGGCGTGTGGCCATCGCGGCCAGTGTCACGGTGGCGGTACTCTTTGGTGTGCAGACCTACAACTACAGCCTTAATAGTGGCTCGGTGATGGAGTCCGGTCTTGCCCAGGCCCCTCAGGTCATTCAGCAGCCAGGGGTGATCCAGGCGATTGACCGCATGGGGGCCAGCACTCTGGAGGCCGGTTACGGCGAGTCGGCAGCGTCGCTGTCGGCGGAGCGGGTTGAACAGGCGCGTCAGTATGCCGAAGCGATCTCCCAGCAGCGCCTGAGGACCTATATGTTACAGCATGCTGAAAACAGTGCGTTGGGGCAGTATCAGGGTATGCTGCCCTTTGCCCGCCTGGTTAATGCAGAAAGTCGTTGATGCGAGCACAACGGTGATTAGACAACTACTGATGGTCGCCCTGGTTCTGGGGGGCGGGTGGATCTCCCCCTCTGTGCTGGCCGAGACCCATGAAAAGAGTGAAATCTGGCTGCGGGCGATGAACGAGGCCTACAGTACCCTCAGTTTTCGCGGCAACCTGGTGTTTCAAAATGCCCAGGGGCTCAATACCCTTTCGATCGTGCGCGACCTCAGTGGTAACCAGCACCGTGCGCGCATGGTCTATCTCGATGGCCGCTACCGTGAGGTGGTGCGTGATGGAGAGCTGGTCACCTTTCTCAACAGCGACCAGGTACTGCGCTTCGAGCACGGTGAAACGGTGGTCACCCCGGAACAGATGCTGCGGCGATTCAGCGCACTCGGGGACTCCTATCGCAGCGAATTCGTTGGCCGCGACCGGGTAGCCGGGCGTGCGGCCATTATGGTCAATGTGGTCCCCGGTGACCGACACCGATACGGCTATCAACTTTGGCTGGATGAACAGACCGGTTTGTTGTTGAAATCCCTGATGCTGGATGACAAGGGCGGGGTTCTGGAGCGGTTGCAGTTTGTCTCCCTGCAGGTGGGCAGTGATATTCGTCCCGAGGAACTTCGCCTCTCGGTGGATGTGCAGCAGCTGCCCGAGCAGCTGGTCACGACCCATCGCATCGAATCCCGGCTCGATCTCGACGAGACGGATCGCCCCCTGAACTGGCAGGTGGGTTGGGTGCCGGCCGGCTTCTCCCTGACCCAGCGCGACGAACGGCGCAGCCCGGTGGGCAAGCATCCCGTTGACTCCCTGATGTACTCCGATGGCCTGGCCAGCTTCTCCTTGTTTGTCGAGCTCGATGATGAAAATCTGCTCAGTGAAGCCACCGATAGTAACGGCGCCACAACCGCCATCTCCCGGGTTTTTCGCGACCACGAGGATTACTATATGGTGACGGTGGTGGGTGAAATTCCGTTGGGTACAGCGGAGCGCATCGCCGTTTCGATTGCGCCAACTCAGAGGTAGCGAGGCGATGGTTGAGGAGCGGGGTGTGGCGGTTGCCGTGGAGCCGGGAGCGATCTGGGTGGAGACCCGTCGCCAGTCGAGCTGCGGGCAGTGCAGTGCTCGCGCGGTCTGCGGCCAGGAGCTGCTGAACAAGCTGGGGCGCACTGAAAACTGCAACCTGGTGCGGGCCCTTAACAGCTACCCGGTTCAGGTGGGAGACTCGGTGACCATCGCCGTTCCCGAGCAGGTGATCGTCAAGGGCGCCATGTTGGTTTACCTGATGCCGCTGCTACTGATGATGGCGGCGCTGGTGATCTGTGAGTGGATGCAGCTGAGCGAGGTGGGCGTCATTGTGGGTGCCTTTACCGGGCTGCTGGTAGGCTTTGCCGGGGTTGCATTACGCAGCCGGGCGTTGCAACAACGGGGCGAAGCCCAGCCCCGGGTCGTGGGGTTGCTGCCCAGGGAATCCTGAGTCCAGGCAATCAACAGTCAGCTAGATAATTGGGAGAAATAATGAATCGATCTCATTCATCGATGTGGTCTATCACCGCCGCCATCTGTGCGTTGCTATGGTTTTCCAACGGCTGGGCGGCCCAGTTGCCGGAGTTTACCCAGCTGGTCAAGGAGGCCTCTCCGGCCGTGGTGAACATCAGTACGGTGAGGGGAGCCAAGGAGGGGGAACCGATTCTGGGGCCCAACGGCCAACCCCTGCCGGATATCTTCCAGGAGTTTTTCGGGCGTCCCCACCCCCGTTCGGAAGAGGGGCGGCCCCGCCCCCAGTCGCTGGGGTCCGGATTTATCATCTCCAGCGACGGTTATATTCTCACCAATAACCACGTGGTGGATGGTGCTGACCAGGTGATTGTGCGCCTGAACGACCGGCGGGAGCTGGAAGCAGTCGTGATCGGCGTTGATGAGCGATCGGACCTGGCCCTGTTGAAGATCGAGGCGGACAATCTGCCGGCGGTGAAGATTGGCCACTCCGCCAACCTCGAGCCGGGGCAGTGGGTGGTCGCGATCGGTTCTCCCTTTGGCTTCGACTACTCGGTGACTGCCGGTATCATCAGCGCCCTTGGGCGTAGCCTGCCGAGCGAAAACTACGTTCCCTTTATCCAGACCGATGTGGCCATCAACCCGGGCAATTCCGGGGGGCCGCTGTTCAATCTGGAGGGTGAGGTGATCGGGATTAATTCGCAGATCTTCACCCGCTCAGGCGGCTTCATGGGGCTCTCCTTTGCGATCCCCATGGATGTGGCGATGCGGGTGTCGGACCAGTTGAAAAAGCAGGGTTATGTCTCTCGCGGCTGGCTCGGGGTGGTCATTCAGGATGTGAACAAGGACCTGGCGGAATCCTTTGGGCTGGATAAGGCCGCCGGCGCGCTGGTGGCCCAGGTGATGCCCGATGGCCCCGGTGACCGCTCCGGTTTGCGCGATGGCGATGTGATTCTGCGTTTTGGCGACAAGGAGATCAACCTCTCAGCTGACCTTCCCCACGCAGTGGGGGCGACCCCGCCGGGAGATACCGTTAAGGTGAAGCTGGTGCGGGCCGGTAAGCAGATCAGCGTCGATGTGACGGTGGGTGAGCTGCCGACCGAACAGCGCCAGGCCAGCGCTCCCGGCCAGCCTGCCAAAAAGGCTAACCGCCTGGGGGTAAAGGTTACCTCCCTGAGCGAGGAGCAGCGCAGCGACCTGGAGATCAGCAACGGGGTGGTGGTCAGTGAGGTGCTTGGTGGTCCGGCCAAGGAGATCGGCCTGCGCCCCGGCGATGTGATCACCGATGTCAACAACCAGTCCGTTGAGACCCCCAAGCAGTTCTCCAGCCTGGTGGCAGAACTGCCCGCGGACCGCTCCATCTCCATGCGCCTGATCCGTCGCGGCCGCCCGGGTTACATTACCTTCAAACTGCAGGATTAAGCGTTTACCCACGGCGGTCGCAGCCCTTGCGACCGCCTCGCTTATCGGCGCCGCATCCATAGCGGACAGGGGGTAAATGGGGTACACTTGCGCCCTGTTTTTCAGGGGACCTACGGCGGGTCTCCGGCGCTTGCCCCCAACGGGCTCCAGTGCTTGCCCTAAATGCGGTTCCGGATGCGGCTAACCCCTGCACCAATGCCCTCACTGGCCTAGCCGAAACACGTACTTCGACTCCTGTTATCTAGTGAACCATCGTGACCGACCTTTCCCATATCCGTAATTTCTCCATCATTGCCCATATCGACCACGGCAAGTCCACCATCGCTGACCGTTTTATCCAGCTCTGCGGTGGCCTATCCAGCCGGGAGATGGCTGCCCAGGTGCTCGACTCGATGGATATTGAGCGTGAGCGGGGCATCACCATCAAGGCCCAGAGCGTGACCCTCGACTACAGGGCTCGTGACGGTAAAACCTACCAGCTCAATTTCATCGACACCCCCGGGCACGTGGACTTCTCCTACGAGGTTTCTCGCTCCCTGGCCGCCTGTGAAGGCGCGCTGCTGGTGGTGGATGCCGGGCAGGGGGTAGAGGCCCAGTCGGTGGCCAACTGCTATACGGCGATCGAGCAGGGACTGGAGGTGGTTCCGGTTCTCAATAAGATGGACCTTCCCCAGGCAGAGCCCGAGCGGGTGGCCCAGGAGATTGAGGAGATCATCGGCCTGGACGCCACCGATGCGGTGCGTTGCAGCGCCAAGAGCGGTATGGGGGTAGAGGATGTGCTGGAGCGGCTGGTGGCCGAAATTCCTCCCCCTGCCGGGGATGTGGAGGCCCCCCTGCAGGCGCTGATCATCGACTCCTGGTTTGATAACTACCTGGGTATCGTCTCTCTGGTTCGCGTCAAGCAGGGCACCCTGCGCAAAGGGGACAAGATGCTGGTGAAATCCACCGGTAACGCCCATGTGGTGGACGGCGTGGGTATTTTTACCCCCAAGCGCAAGGAGACCGGTATTCTGCGTGCGGGCGAGGTGGGCTACGTGGTCGCCGGTATCAAGGATATCAAGGGGGCTCCGGTGGGTGACACCCTGACCCACCAGAAGACCGCCGATGTGGCCATGCTGCCGGGCTTCCAGAAGGTCAAGCCCCAGGTTTACGCCGGCCTGTTCCCGGTCAGCTCCGACGACTATGAGTCGTTCCGTGAGGCGCTGGGCAAGTTGACCCTCAACGATGCTTCGCTTTTCTACGAGCCCGAAAGCTCCGATGCCCTGGGCTTTGGCTTCCGCTGCGGCTTCCTCGGCATGTTGCACATGGAGATCATCCAGGAGCGCCTGGAACGGGAGTACGATCTCGACCTGATCACCACGGCTCCAACGGTTATGTACGAGGTTGCGATGCGCGATGGTTCGATCGTGCTGGTGGATAACCCCTCCAAGCTGCCTGACCTGGGCTCCATCGACGAGATGCGTGAGCCGATCGTGACCGCCAACATCCTGGTGCCCAAGGAGCACCTGGGTAATGTGATCTCCCTCTGTATCGAAAAGCGCGGTATCCAGAAGGATATGCAGTTTACCGGTGGACAGGTGTCACTGACCTATGAGCTGCCGATGAACGAGGTGGTACTGGACTTCTTCGATCGCCTGAAGTCGGTCAGCCGCGGTTTTGCCTCGCTGGATTACAGTTTCGACCGTTTCCAGGCGGCGCGCCTGGTACGCCTCGACGTGCTGATCAACGGCGAAAAGGTCGATGCGCTGGCGCTGATCGTCCACAAGGACAACGCCCAGTCAAAGGGGCGGGTGCTGACCGAAAAGATGAAGGAGCTGATCCCGCGGCAGATGTTCGATGTGGCCATTCAGGCGGCGATCGGTGGCCAGATTGTGGCGCGGCAAACCGTCAAGGCGCTGCGCAAGAACGTAACGGCCAAGTGCTACGGCGGTGATGTGAGCCGTAAGCGCAAGCTGCTCGAGAAGCAGAAAGCGGGTAAGAAACGAATGAAGCAGGTGGGTCGTGTGGAGATTCCACAGGAGGCTTTCCTCGCAGTACTCAAGGTGGACGGTTAACTTATGGATATCAATTTTCCGTTGGTGTTGGTGGCGCTGGTCGCGGTCACCGGGTTGGTGACCCTGCTTGATCGCGTCAAACTGGCGCCGGCGCGTCGGGCCAGGGCTATGTCGCAATGCCAACAGAATGGCCAGGCGGCGCTGGTCAACGAAACCGTCCTGGAGGAGATGAGCAGGGAACCCAGCTGGGTGGAGACCTGCCGTTCTGTTTTTCCTGTGCTGTTGGCGGTACTGGTGCTGCGCTCCTTTCTGTACGAACCTTTCCAGATTCCGTCCGGCTCCATGAAACCGACGCTGGAGATCGGGGATTTTATTCTGGTCAACAAGTTCAACTATGGCATTCGCCTGCCGGTACTGGACACCAAGATTATTGATATCGGCGAGCCCGAGCGCGGGGATGTGATGGTGTTTCGTGAGCCCCGCGATCCCAGTGTGAACTTTATCAAGCGGGTGATTGGCCTGCCCGGTGACCGCATCCGCTACCAGGGCAAAACCGTATTGGTCAACGGTGAGCCACTGAGCAAACGATTTGTGGCACGCTTCTCCCAAAGCGGGATCCCCTTCAGCATCATGGAGGAGACCCATGGTGAGCACCAGTATACAACCCGTGAGGATATCACCCCGCCGGACCCTCGTACCCAGAAGGAGTGGGTGGTTCCCGCAGGGCACTACTTCATGATGGGAGACAACCGGGATCACAGCAACGACAGTCGTTACTGGGGTTTTGTGCCTGAAGAGAATATAGTGGGTCAAGCAGTGGCTATCTGGATGCACTGGCCCCAGTGGGGCGAGCTGCCCAGCTTCAAGAACAACGGATCCATAAGATAATAAGAGGCCGGAGGGATGATGAAACTTGCCAATAGACAGCGGGGAATGACGACCGCCGGATGGATGATGACACTTGCCCTGGGAGGCATGATCCTGCTGCTGGTGTTTAAGATGGTGCCCTACTATATGGACGATCGGGCGATCGCACAGCTGCTGGAGAACATGAAGGAGCGTCAGGGTATCGAAGACGCCGATATCCTTCAAGTCAGAGGCTATCTCAGCAAGGGCTTCCAGACCAACATGATCCGTGACTTCGATAGAGAAGACATCGAAGTGTACGAGGCCGATGGCTTCATGAAGATCGATATTGAATACGAAAAGCGGGTTCATATTGCCGGCAATGTCGATGTGGTGATGAGCTTTAAACACAACTGGCAAGTAGCGAATCAGTGAAAACCCGAATCGATAAACTATCGCGTAAGCTGGGCTACAGCTTCGCCGACCAGCAGCTGGCCCTGCTGGCCCTGACCCATCGCAGCTACGCCTCACGCAACAACGAACGCCTTGAGTTCCTGGGAGACTCGATCGTTAACTTCACCATTGCCGAAGCGCTGTTCAACAAGTTTCCCCAGGCCAAGGAGGGGCAGCTGAGCCGTTTACGCGCGCGCCTGGTCAAGGGGCAGACCCTGGCCGAGTTGGCACGGGAGTTTGAGCTGGGTGACTACCTGCGCCTCGGCTCCGGTGAGCTGAAAAGCGGTGGCTACCGGCGCGAGTCGATCCTGGCGGATACCGTGGAGGCGCTGATCGGGGCGATCTACCTGGATCGCGGCATGGAGTGCTGCCGCGAGCGCATTCTGGCCTGGTACAGTAGCCGGCTCGACGCCCTCACGCTGGAGGATACGCAAAAGGATCCCAAGACCCGCCTGCAGGAGCTGTTGCAGGCCCGGCAGGCGGCGTTGCCTCTTTACGAGGTGCTGGGGGTAGAGGGTGAGGCCCACGCCCAGACGTTCCGCGTGCATTGTGTGGTCGAGCTGCTTGACAGTCCCTGTATCGGGGTAGGTAACAGTCGCCGGGGGGCCGAGCAGCAGGCCGCCCGCCAGGTATTAAAAGCGTTGGGAGCCGACCATGACGGACACTAAGGAGCCACGCTGCGGTTTTATCGCACTGGTGGGGCGCCCTAACGTGGGCAAGTCGACCCTCCTCAACCGCATTCTCGGGCAGAAGCTCAGTATCACCTCGCGTCGTCCGCAGACCACCCGCCACCAGATCCAAGGCATCAAAACCGAACAGGGGGTGCAGGCGATCTACGTGGACACCCCCGGCTTGCACCGGGGGGAGCAGAAGGCGATCAACCGTTACATGAACCGGGCCGCCAGCACTGCCATCAAGGATGTTGACCTGGTGGTGTTCCTGGTCGACCGTATGCGCTGGACCGATGAGGACCAAATGGTGCTGGAGCGAATTCGCCACAGCCGCTGCCCGGTGATCCTGGCGGTCAACAAGGTGGACCGCATTGAAAACAAGCAGGAGCTGATGCCTCACCTGCAGGCGCTCTCCGAACAACATGGTTTTGCCGAGATCATCCCTATCTCCGCCAAGTCGGGACGCAACGTCGAGCAGTTGGAGGCCGCCGTTGCCCGGCTGCTTCCCCTCGGCGAGCACTTCTACGACGAGGATCAGCTGACCGACCGCAGTTCCCGTTTCCTGGCCGCCGAGCTGGTGCGGGAAAAGATCATGCGCCAGTTAGGGGATGAGCTGCCCTACCAGATGACGGTGGAGATCGAGGAGTTCAAGGCGCAGGAGGGGGTACTTCACATCAGTGCCCTGATCCTCGTGGAGAAAGCGGGGCAGAAGGCGATCGTTATCGGTGACAAGGGCTCGCGCCTGAAGCTGATCGGGCGCGAGGCCCGGCTCGACATGGAGCAGCTGTTCGACGCCAAGGTGATGCTCAACCTCTGGGTCAAGGTGAAGGGTGGCTGGTCGGACGACGAGCGAGCGTTGCGCAGTCTGGGTTATAACGACCTCTAGCGGAGCTGGCCATGGCTTCTTCCCATCAGGTCAGCCTCTGCAGTGCCTTCCTGATCCACGCTCGCCCCTACCGGGAAACCAGCCTCATCGCCGACCTGTTCACCGAGGAGCAGGGACGGGTCAGTGTGCTGTTCAAGGGGGTACGCGGGGGACGGGCGCGCCATAAAGGGCTGTTGCAACCCTTCGGACGCCTGCTGGTAAGCTGGCAGGGGCAGCGGGAGCTGAAGACCGCTACCGATGTCGAGGCCGCTGCCACCCCCATCCGCTTGCAGGGCCACTACCTGTTCTGCGCCCTCTACGTGAACGAGCTGCTGCAGCGCCTGCTGCAGCCCCAGGACCCCCATCCGGAACTCTTTACCCTCTATACCCGGCTGCTGCAGAGCCTGGACGAAGCCGCCGACCTCGAACCCACCCTGCGGGCCTTTGAGCTGCAACTGCTGGAGCTGATGGGCTACGGGTTGCCGCTGGAGGCGGAAGCGATCAGCGGGGCAGCGCTGGTGGCGGAGGGGTACTATCAATACGACCCCGAAGCGGGGTTTTTCTCGGTGCTACCGGGCAGCGGGGAGCGCAGCCAGGTTTACCGCGGGGAGATGCTGCTGGCCCTGGCGCGGGGGGAGCTGCATTCGCCCGAGCAGCGCCTGGCGGCCAAGCGCTTGATGCGCCATGCGCTGGCTCACCTGCTGGGGGGGCGGCCATTGCGTAGCCGGGAGTTGTTTGTTTAATTAGATGCTGCCGGGCCGTTCCATTCGTTGGGCCAGCCCGCTTTTATGAAGGAGATACCTATGCTGTCCAAAAATCGCCTGTTACTGGGGGTCAATATTGACCATGTCGCTACCCTGCGCCAGGCGCGCGGTACGCGCTATCCCGATCCGGTGCAGGCAGCGATCGAAGCTGAGCAGGCCGGCGCCGACGGCATTACGGTTCACCTGCGGGAGGATCGCCGCCATATCCAGGACCGCGACCTGGAGGTGCTGCGAGAGGTACTTCAGACCCGCATGAACCTTGAGATGGCGGTGACCGACGAGATGCTGGCGATTGCCCGTCGCATCGCCCCGGCCCATGTCTGCCTGGTGCCCGAAAAGCGGGAAGAGCTGACCACCGAAGGGGGGCTCGATGTGCTGGCGCAGGAGTCGCGCATCAAGGCGGCCTGCGACAATCTGGGAGAGCAGGGTATCCAGGTGTCGCTCTTTATCGACGCCGACCCCGAGCAGATTGCCGCCGCGGTGCGTTGTGGTGCCCCTGCCATTGAGATTCACACCGGTGCCTATGCCGATGCGGCTCCCCAGACCATGGAGGCAGAGCTGCGGCGGGTGGTTGAGGGCACTCGTTTCGCTCTCGAACAGGGGCTGATCGTGAATGCCGGCCACGGCCTCAACTACGACAATGTGGAGCCGATCGCCGCCATTCCCGGCCTCAACGAGCTCAATATAGGCCACGGTATTATTGCCCGGGCGCTGTTTACCGGGCTGGCCCCGGCCATTGTCGAAATGAAACGCGTGATGCTCGAAGCGCAACGCTTTAGTGCGCTGCGCGCCTGAGGATTATTGTGATGGTGGTGGGTATTGGTACCGATATCGTTCGCATCGACCGCATCCAGCGCTCGCTGGACAAGTTGGGAGATCGATTCGCCGAGCGGGTACTGACCCCCGACGAACTGGAGCAGTTCCAGCGGGCCAGCAAACCGGCAACCTTCCTGGCCAAACGTTTTGCGGTCAAGGAGGCCGCCTCCAAGGCGCTGGGCACCGGCATCGGCAATGGCGTCTCCTTCCAGCATATCTTTGTCGAGCACGACCCGTTGGGGGCGCCCCTGTTGCGGTTGCGTGAGCGTGCCCTGGCGATCGCCAGCGAGCGCGGCGCCAGCGACTTTTTAGTGACCCTGTCCGACGAGAAGGACTACGTGGTGGCCTTTGTGGTGCTCTCGGCGCGCGCGTGATGCCACTGGATGAGGGCATCGATCTGGGTCAGCAACTCTTTCCATAACTGCTGCAGGGAGCTGTTCTCCTCCCCCCTCCGGCTGAGCTTCAGGGCTGACTCCATCTCGTGACAGGCCTGTCGCAGCAGGGGGACGCCACAGTAGCGGGTGGCGCCGTGCAGTTTGTGAACGGTCTCCAGCAGCTGTGGCAGCTGCTTGTCGTTGTACTGCTGCTCGATCTGTTGACGATCCTGGGGCAGGTTATCGAGCAACATGGCGAGCATCTCCTCCGCCAGGTCCTCTTTGCCACCGGCCAGTCGAACACCCTCCTGCAGGTCGATCAGGCGGGAAGGGGGGTGCTCCGGATGTGAGTCGCGGGTCGACATCTCCAGGCTGGGCAGGCTCAGTTTGATGCCGGTCCATTTGCGAATCATCTGCTGCAGTTGTGGCTCACTGATGGGCTTGCTCATGTAATCATCCATGCCCGCCAGCAACAGGGCCTTTTTCTCGGCGGCCAGGGCATGGGCGGTCAGCGCCACGATGGGCGTACGGTGTTCGGCCAGCTCAATGTCTCGAATGCGGCGGGTGGTGTCCATGCCGTCCATATCCGGCATCTGCACATCCATAAAGATCAGGTCGAAGCGATATTGCCTGACTTTGACGATTGCCTGCTGCCCGCTGTCCACTGCCGTCACCTGTACCCCCATCCCCTCCAACAGCACGGTTACCAGCTTGAGGTTGGCGGCGTTGTCGTCCACCGCCAGTATGTGGGGGGCGCGGGTGGCCACCTCAACAGGGGTATCGTGGGGAAGCGACAGCTCGTTAGCTTCGGGCACTGAACCCAGTACCCAGGCCACGGCCTTGTGAAGACGTGCCCGGACCATGGGCTTGACGATGGTGAGGGCGCGGGAGGTGGTGGTGAGCAGGCGGTTAACCTCGTACTCCTTGTTGGTGTCCACCAGGATCAGGAAAGCGGTATGGGCGGCCCAGGGCAGGGCCAATAGCTGTCGCAGCTTACTGGTAGGCAAGAGTTGCTCGTTGTGACTCAGTATCACCAGGTCATAGGGAGGCATACTTCCGTCACTGAGCTGTGCTTCCAGCTCCTGCGCCGTGTCAACGGATGTCAACTGCAGTTGCATGGCGCGGATCAGGTGGCCACTGGCCTGGCGAACCAACTCCTGAGTCTCCAGCAGCAGGGCACTGCGCTGGGGGTAGTGACGCTCGGGGGTCTTGTCAATACGCTCACTGGACAGGGGAACGTTGATGGTAAACCAGAAGGTGGAGCCCTCACCCTCTTCGCTCTCGAGACCAATATCCCCGCCCATCTGTTGAGCCAGGCGTTTGGAAATCACCAGCCCCAACCCGGTGCCGCCAATACGGCGGGTGGTGGAGGTGTCGGCCTGGGTAAAGGCCTTGAAGAGCTCTTTCTGCTGCTGGCGTGAGAGGCCAATGCCGGTGTCGGTGACACTGATCTTGATGACGGCGTTCTTGGCGCGCTGCTCCTCCAGCATGGCGCGCACAGTGATTGAGCCCTGGTGGGTGAACTTGATGGCATTGCTGACCAGATTGGTGAGTATCTGCTTGATCCGCAGGGGATCGCCAATCAGCTGGGTGGGGGTGTCGGAGTACAGCAGGGGAATCAGCTCCAGCTGCTTCTCGTGGGCCGCAGGGGCAAGGATATTGAGCACCTCGTCGATGGTGTCACCGAGGTTCATCGGGATGCTCTCCAGCTCCAGCTTGCCCGCCTCGATCTTGGAGAAGTCGAGGACATCATTGATGATGGCCAGCAGCCCCTCGGAGGAGCTGTGGATGGTCTGCAGGTACTCACGCTGGCGCTCATTGAGGTTTGATCGCAGCAGCAGGTTGGTAAAGCCGATGATACCGTTGAGCGGAGTGCGGATCTCGTGGCTCATGTTGGCGAGAAATTCCGACTTGATGCGACTCGCCTCGAGGGCCTCTTTACGCGCCATGTCGAGCTCGATGTTCTGGATCTCGATGGTTTCCAGCGTCTCCTGCAGGTCGCGGGTCGACTGCTCGATGTTCTGCTGCATCTCATGATGGGCCTGCTGCAGGGAGGAGACCATGGAGTTGATACCCGACTCCAGGGTGCGCAGTTCACCGCCGGTTTCGGTGTTGATGCGGGTATCCAGATTGCCGTTGCGGATATGGCTGACGGCGTTGGAGATCTTTTGCAGCGGTCGGGTGATGTGGCTACCGATACGCAGTGCAAGAAAGATATTCAGTAATACACCAACGATGATCAGTACGCCGCTGCCGAGCAGGGTCTGGTACTGCTTGATCTCCGTATTGGCGGTGGAAAACTCGATCTCGTGCCATCCCAGTGGGGCGAGTAACTCATTGGCGCTGTGCAAGTGGTTTTCGGCGGGCGGATAGATGGGGGTGATGATGCGTAACGACCGGTCACCCTGGAGAATTTGTTGCTGGCTGCCGAAGGGGCTGGCCGGGTGATGAACCGGCAGCATGCCGGGACCGGAGTGGATAATACGGGTGCCGGCGGCGTTGTAGAGGCTGATGGCACGCACATCGCTTTTTTCCAGGGCGGCATTGGCAACCTCCTGCAACAGCGGGGAGTCGTCGGCGGGGTAACCGAAGCTGGCGGTGGCAGTAAACTGTTCGGCAATCGTCAGGCTGCGTTCAAACAGCAGGTTGTCGAGATCCTTGAGGCGGGTCAGGGTAAAGAAGACCCCCAACATCAGTGTGATTGAGAGGGTGGGCAGTAGCGCCATGGCCAACACGCGCTGTTTGATACCACTGTTTTTTCCGGCCAGGAACATCGACATTTTACCCTTGGTTACGGGAAGTATCCGTTGAAGTCAGGATTCTATTTAGAGAATAAAATAGGTCCAATTGATTTCTTATAAATATATAGGTTTTGGGTATTTATAATGGATTCAGGAATCACAGTATCATGTCCTTGTTTTTGAGCGAAACCGTCAACTATTGCCCCTCACCGGTTGCGCAAGCCACCTTTCATAAACCCTCTGACAGGCAGGAGAACGCTGGCATGGAATACCCCACCATCGAACAGTTAATCGGTGAGACACCGCTGGTTCGTTTGCAGCGCCTGCCCGGGCAGACCAGCAATCGGGTGCTGGTTAAACTGGAGGGTAACAACCCCGCAGGATCGGTCAAGGACCGGCCGGCGTTGAGCATGATCCAGCAGGCCGAAGAGCGGGGGGATATTTGCCCCGGCGACACCCTGATCGAGGCTACCAGCGGCAACACCGGCATCGCCCTGGCAATGGCTGCCGCCATCAAGGGCTATCGCATGGTGTTGATCATGCCCGATAACATGAGCGCAGAGCGGCGTGCGGCGATGACCGCCTATGGCGCCGAGCTGGTGCTGGTGACCCGTGAGGAGGGGATGGAGGGAGCTCGTGACCGGGCGCTGGCGATGCAGCAACGGGGTGAAGGGCGGGTACTCGACCAGTTTGGCAACTTCGATAACCCCGGCGCTCACTACCGCGGGACCGGTCCCGAGATCTGGCGCCAGACCGGCGGCGAGATCACTCACTTTGTCAGCTCCATGGGGACCACCGGTACCATCATGGGGGTGTCGCGCTACCTCAAGGAACAGAACCCGAGCGTGCAGATCGTTGGCCTGCAGCCAAGGGAGGGGGCTTCCATCCCCGGTATCCGACGTTGGCCCGAGGCTTACCTGCCCTCAATCTTCGAGCCCGAGCGGGTCGACCGGGTGATCGATATGGGGCAGGAGGAGGCGGAGCGCACCATGCGCGCCCTCGCCCGCCAGGAGGGGATCTTTTGTGGCGTCTCATCGGGCGGATCGGTGGCCGGTGCCCTGCGCCTCTCCCGGGAGCTGGAGAACGCGACCATCGTGGCGATCATCTGTGACCGCGGCGATCGCTATCTCTCCACCGGAGTATTTTCCGGCAGTGCCCTGTGAAGCGCTGATAAACCGATCGATATCACGTAAAATTAGCGGCTTTTAAGCTCGCACCCCGTTGGGGGGCGCCCATTGATGGGGTTAATGTGAAGTTCTACCAGCAGCCGGGACGCTCCCGGCAACAGCCACAGAAGCCGGTGCGGGTGCACGTGGAGGGGATGACCCACGACCTGCGCGGAATTGCGCGCCATGAGGGGAAACCCCTCTTTATCGACAATGCTCTGCCCGGCGAGCAGGTATCGGTGCGGATCGAACGTCGCCACGGGCGCTATCTCGAAGGGCGGGCCCTGCACATTGAGGAGGCCTCCCGGGAGCGTGTTTCTCCTCGCTGCCAACACTTCGGCCGCTGCGGAGGCTGTTCCCTGCAGTATCTCGACAGCCAGGCCCAGCTGACCCACAAGGAACAGGCGGTACTGGGTCAACTGGAGCGCTTTGCCGCTGTTCAGCCCGACCAGCTGGCCCCCCCACTTGGTTCCCAGCCCTTTGGTTACCGCTCGCGGGCCCGCCTGGCGGTCTACTATCACCGCAAACAGAAGCAGCTATTGGTTGGCTTTCGCGAAGCGCGCAGTCGGCAGGTGATCTCCCTGGCGCAGTGCCCGGTGTTGGCCCCTGAACTGGAGTGCCTGCTGCAACCCCTGCAGCAACTGATTGGCTCCCTGAAGGCCTTCGACCAGGTCTCGCACCTTGAGCTGTTACTGGGCGAACGGGGGCCGGCGGTGCTGTTTCGTCACCTGCAGCCGCTGTGCGAGGAGGATCAGCAGCGCTTGCAGGCGTTCGCAGAGCAGCACCTGCAGCAGCTCTATCTGCAGGGCGACAGCCATTCGGTGCACTGTTTCTGGAGCCGGGAGGGGAACCCCCGGCTGAGTTACCCCTTGTCGGCCTTTTCGCTTTCCCTCGCTTACCAGCCACTGGACTTTACCCAGGTGAACCGTCCCCTCAATGAGGCGATGGTAACCCGGGCCATGGAGTGGCTTGACCCCGGGCCCGGCGAGCGGGTGCTGGACCTGTTCTGCGGGTTGGGCAACTTTTCCCTGCCGGCGGCGCGGCTGGGGGCCGAGGTGGTGGGTGTGGAGGGAAGTGCTACCATGGTGCAGCGGGCGCAGCTCAATGCACAGTCAGCGGGCATCGAGACGGCCCGCTTCCACGTTCTGGACCTGACCGAAGAGGGGGTGTTGCGGTCACTCTGCCCCAATGGGGTCGATAAGGTGGTGCTGGACCCCCCGCGGGCTGGGGCCGCCGAGACAATAAGCGATATTTGCCAGCTGGGCCCCGCCAGCATACTCTATATTTCCTGCGATCCTGCCACCCTGGCGAGGGATGCCGGCTTGCTCAGGGACAGGGCATACCGCCTGCAGCGTCTGTGTGTCATGGACATGTTTCCCCAGACCGGTCACATAGAGTCAATGGCACTTTTCGTGCAGTCCGGAAACTAACAGTGTGGGAGCCAACCCGTTCCTTGGGGTCTCCTGCAGGTGCGGAAGGAAAGTGAAGACGTAATATGGTTAAAGTAAGAGAAGATCACCCGGTTCACGAAGATGGTTCGGTTAATATCGATGCCTGGCTGACGCGTATTGGCCGCGATAGCAATGTTCGTGACGTCGAGCTGATTACGGCCGCCTGCCAGATGTCCTGCGACGCCTCCTTGCAGGGCGGCGATCGCGATGACCATTGGCAGGACAGCAACAGCTACCGCACCGGCCTGGAGATGGCCGAGATCCTGGCGGAGTTGAACCTGGACCAGGAGTCTTTGATTGCCGCTATCCTCTACCGCGGGGTGCGTGAAGGGAAACTGGAGCTGGAGCTGGTCAAAGAGCGCTTCGGTGCCGGTGTGGCCAAGCTGATTTCGGGCGTGCTGGGTATGGCGGCTATCAGTGCCATCCAGACTCCGGGCCATGGTGCGGTGCTGGGCCAGGTGCAGGGCCAGCTGGAGAATGTGCGCAAGATGCTGGTGTCGATCATCGACGATGTGCGCGTTGCCCTCATAAAACTGTCCGAGCGTACCTGCGCCATTCGGGCGGTCAAGAATCTCGATAAGGACAAGCGCCTGGTGGTGGCCCGCGAGGTGTTCGAGATCTATGCTCCCCTGGCCCATCGATTGGGAATCGGTCACATCAAGTGGGAACTTGAGGATCTCTCGTTTAGATACCTGAAACCCCAGGACTACAAAAAGATCGCCCGCCTGCTGGATGAACGTCGCCTCGACCGCCAGCAATACATTGATGATGTGATGCAGCAGCTTCAGCAGGCGCTGGCGGAGGCCGGGATCAAGGCCGAGATCAGCGGCCGGGCCAAGCATATCTACAGTATCTGGCGCAAAATGCGCCGCAAGGGGATCGATTTTCGTGATGTCTACGACATCCGCGCGGTACGGGTGTTGGTACCGCAGCTGCGTGACTGCTACGGCACCCTTGGTATCGTGCACTCCTTGTGGAGCCATATTCCCCGCGAGTTCGATGATTACATTGCGACCCCCAAGGAGAACGGCTATCGCTCCCTGCACACGGCGGTGATTGGCCCGGGCGGAAAAACCCTGGAGGTGCAGATACGCACCCACGAGATGCACGAAGAAGCGGAGCTCGGGGTCTGTGCCCATTGGCGCTATAAGGGAACCGACACCAAGGCCAGCGGCAGCTACGAGGAGAAGATTGCCTGGCTGCGCCAGGTGATGGAGTGGCATGAAGATATTGGCGATCTCGATAGCCTGGCAGGCCAGCTGCGCAGCGATATCGAATCCGATCGTATTTACGTGTTTACTAAAAACGGTCACGTAGTGGATCTGTCGGTGGGCTCGACCCCGATCGATTTCGCCTACCGCATCCACACCGAGGTGGGTAACAGCTGCCGGGGCGCCAAGGTGGGAGGACGCATCGTTCCGCTGACCTACAGCCTCAAGACCGGCGACCAGGTGGAGATCCTGACCGCGGCGGGGGGCTCCCCCAGTCGGGACTGGCTGAACCCTAACCTGGGCTACATCACCACCAGTCGAGCGCGTTCCAAGGTGATGCACTGGTTCAAGGAGCAGGACCGGGACCAGAACGAATTGGCCGGGCGCCAGCAGATCGAGCACGAACTCAAGCGCCTGGCGCTGGTGGATGTCGATTTCGATGCCCTGGCTCCCGAACTCAACTACAAAACGGCGGCGGATATGTTCGCTGCGGTAGGCGCCGGGGATCTTCGCCAGGCCCACGTGATCCATGCGGCCCAGCGCCAGGTTGGCTACGACGATGAGAAGCAGTTTGAACTGCAGCTGCGTATGCCCAAGGCCAAGGTATCCGATGGTGATATCCGCATTCGCGGGGTGGGTAACCTGCTGACCCAGATGGCGGGTTGCTGCCACCCACTGCCGGGGGACCCCATTATTGGCTACATCACCCTCGGTCGGGGTGTGACCATCCATCGCCAGGATTGCCAACAGGCGCTGCTCCTGCAGGAGCGGGAGTCCAACCGGCTCATCGAGGTGGACTGGGGTGGTCAACCGGAAAATACCTATGCCGTGGGGATCGAGTTGCTGGCCTACGACCGGCCCGGGTTGATTCGGGATATCACCATGGTACTGGCTAACGAGAAGGTGAACGTGATTGCACTGAACACCCTCTCGGATACCCGCGACAACATGGCGCGCATGACCCTGACCATCGAGGTCGATGGCCTGGATTCGCTCTCCATGGTGCTGGCGCGTATCAACCAGCTCCCCAACGTGATCGAAGCATCGCGCAGTCGGCGGGGTTAAGGGATGGCTCGATACCAGCTGGAGGACCTGGTGTTACTGATGGAGCGTCTGCGGGACCCGGAGACCGGCTGCCCCTGGGATCTGCAACAGAGCTTCGAGACCATCGTGCCCTATACCCTGGAGGAGGCCTACGAGGTGGCCGATGCGATCCGGCGGGAGGATTATCCCCATGTCATGGATGAGCTGGGGGACCTGCTGTTTCAGGTGATCTTCTACGCCCAGCTGGGGAAGGAGCAGCAGCTGTTTGAGTTGGCGGATATCCTCGACAACCTGGTAGCCAAGCTGATTCGCCGCCACCCCCATGTGTTTCCCGAGGGTACCCTGGCGTCTCGCCGTTCACCTCAACAGACCGTTTCCCAGCAGGAGATCAAGGCGACCTGGGATCGCATCAAGCAGCAGGAGCGAGCGCTGAAACAGAGCCGGGGCGACGACAAACCGGGCGGGTGGCTCGACGACCTGCCGCTAAGCCTGCCGGCTTTGAAGCGTGCGCAAAAGCTGCAGAAACGGGCCGCTGAGGTGGGCTTTGACTGGGACAGCCCGCAGCCGGTGGTGGCCAAGATCTTTGAAGAGGTGGATGAACTCGAGCGGGCCCTCAAAGATGAAGGGCGCGAAGCGGCGCTCGAGGAGCTGGGTGACCTGATGTTTGCCTGTGTCAACCTGGCGCGCCATCTGGGCACGGATGCCGAGTCCCTCATGTCGCAGGCCAACCGCAAATTCCAGCGTCGGTTTGAAGGGGTCGAAGCGCAGCTGAGGCAAGCGGGAAGCTCTCTCCAGGAGGCGGACCTGGAGCAGATGGAGGCGCTCTGGCAACGGGTGAAGGTGGCGGAAAATGGCGGTTGATTGATCAGTTTGTACAGGTTAAATTGTGAAAGGGTTACTATCGTCCCAGTATCGTCGGCGTATAGTTGCGGTTGAACGTATAGGATTTGCAGGATTGTAGTATGCCGATCGCCACGCGTGTAAAACGATATCTTCAGGCCAATGGGGCACGCTTTAAGGTGCACCGCCTCGCCTCTCCTGTACTCTCTGTCTGCGAGGCCGTTAGCGGCCGGGGTATCGAGCCTTCAGCGGTGGCGTTTGCCAGGGTCTACGAGCACCGAAACGGTAAAAGCCTGCTGGTTTACCCCCTTACCCACAAGCTGTCTGAAGATGAGATCAAGGCGCTTTTGGGTCCCAAGGCCCGATGTTGCGAGTTGCACAAGGTTGAAACACTCTTTGATGACTGTGCCGTCAACGCACTGCCCCCCATAGGCGCCCCCTATGGTCTCAAAGTGGTGATCGATCCGGCCCTGCTCAAGCATGAGACGGTCTACTTTAGAGCGGGCTGCGAACAGACCCTGATTGCCACCGACCTGGATGAGTTTCGCTTCCTGAATCCTGGAGCCCTGGTGGCCCGCTTCAGCGAGCCGGGTTGTGACGACCTTGAGTGCCTCTCTGCCACGGGCCTGGAAGCGGCGGTTTGTGCCAAGCTGAAATCCCTTCAGCGCCTGCCTCCGATGCCGGCCAATGTGGTGCGCATTCTACAGCTGGTCAACGATCCTGACAGCAGTGCCCGTGATCTGGCGACGCTGGTGGAGACCGATCCCAGTCTCTCTTTGCAGGTCATGCGGCATGCACGTTCGGCCCTGTTCGGGTACCGGGGCAAGGTGGAGACGGTGCAGGATGCCATAACCCGAGTGCTGGGCTTCGACCTGGTCAGCAACATCGCACTCGGGCTCGCCGCCTGTCAGTCGTTTCACATGCCTTCCAGTGGCCCGCTGTCGCTCGGACGTTACTGGCGCCACTCCCTCTACAGCGCCGAGCTGGCACGGCGGCTTGCCGCAAAATCCAACCCGAGCCTGAAGCTGGTTCCCGCCAAGGCTTATCTATGCGGCATGCTGCACCAGTTTGGGCTGGTGTTGCTGGCGCACCTGTTCCCACCTGAGTTCAACCTGTTTTGCCGACTGGTAGAGCGTGAGCCTGAGGAGCCGCTGTTCGAGCTGGAAAAGCGGGTGATGGGGTTTGGCCAGGCGCGGGATATATTGAGCCTGGGCTATGGTCGCATCGGTGGCTGGTTGCTGGAGGAGTGGCAGATGCCGGCGGAGTTGGTGTCCGCTGCCATTCATCATACCCAACCGGGGGTGAACTATGAGCAGCAGCCCTATGTGGCCTTGATGCAGCTGGTGAACTACCTGCTGACCCGCAACCAGATTGAGTACACAACCCTGTCACAGCTGGATTCCCAGGTGTGCGCGCTGCTGGGTATCTCCATTGAGGAGGCCCAGGCTGAGTTCGAAGCGCTACTGGAGTCAAGTGACTCCATTGAGCAGATCTCCTCCTCTATGGCGGCGGCTTGAAACTCCGCCTCTCTCCCGTTGCAGGTCGGGACCTGCGTAGCCCAAAGTCGTATTAATTGACCACCGCTAACTTGGGATAATCCCAATCCGCTGGCGGCTTGTACTGCCGCACAGACCTGAGTATGCTTGTGGGCCCCTTTTTCGGGCGTAATTGCCCGGCAGTCGGTGCGTGCGTGGTTCCTGATCAGAGCCAAAAGGGAAAGATTTTTCTGAATAGTGGTGAAGGAGTGTTTTCATGCGAGTTATTCTGTTGGGTGCCCCGGGCGCCGGAAAGGGTACACAAGCGCAATTCATTACCGAGAAGTTTGAGATTCCGCAGATTTCCACCGGTGATATGTTGCGTGCAGCGGTCAAGGCCGGCAGTCCCCTTGGTCTCAAGGTGAAAGAGGTGATGGCGTCGGGCGGCCTGGTATCCGATGAGATCATCATTGACCTGATCAAGGAGCGCATCCAGCAGCCCGACTGCGCCAAGGGATTTCTGTTTGATGGTTTCCCCCGCACCATTCCCCAGGCCGAAGCCTTGCGAGAGTCCGGTGTTGCCATCGACTATGTAGTGGAGATCGCGGTCGAAGATGCCGAGATCATCAAGCGTATGAGCGGTCGACGCATGCACGAAAGTAGCGGTCGCGTATACCACGTTGTCTATAACCCTCCCAAGGTTGAGGGCAAGGATGACCTTACCGGGGAACCCCTGATTCAGCGTGAGGATGACAAAGAGGAGACGGTGCGTAAGCGGCTGCAGGTTTATCACAGCCAGACCGCTCCGCTGATCGACTTCTACCAAAGCCTGCAGGCGGATGACGCGCCGCGTTACGTCCGCATCGCGGGGGTAGGCAGTGTCGACCAGATAACGCAGTCGGTCTTTTCCGCGTTAAGCTAGTTTCAGGGCGAAAAAAAACCGGGGCTTACCCCGGTTTTTTTTCGCCCGGAATCTGTAGCCAGGGGACTCCCTAAAGACCGCAGCAACCGCCAAAAACAGAGTCTGTTCCTAGAAGTATTGGCAGCTCCTTCTGTGCTGGCCTCAAACCCCATCGCCAGCAAACAGGCGCTGTGGATTACTGCATCCACGGGCTCGCTGGGCTCACTTTCCGCTCCTCAGGTGATAAATCCACGTGCTTGTATGGATGACTGAAAGGGACTCGGAAAAAACAAACGCAGAAACGATGGTTACTCTTCAATGTTTTTTTTCATTGCTACCGCTAAAGCGGGCTTTGTTTTATTGGTCGTACAATTATTGTGCTATGTTTTAGCAGGTTCGTTCCAAAAACTGTTGAGTTGTTCCAGGAGATCGCGAGATGGCTAAAGGTAAAAAAACCACCGTGGCAAAAAAACCGACTGCCAAAAAATCGGTAGCGAAGAAAGCAACCCCCAAGGCTTCAAAGAAGCCCGTTGTTCCTGCGTTTTTAACCAAAGCCCAGGATGCTGTTGCTAAAGCAGAAAAAAATGTGACAGCGGTGCAAAAGCAACTGGATGCAGCTCAAAAGAAATCGGCTGCGGCAAAGGATAAGGCAGCTAAGACCTCCACTGCAGCCGCGAAACGGGCAGCGGCTTCAGCGGCCAGCGCTGCCAAGCGTCTTGCAACTAAGCTGCAAAAAGAGAAGGACAGTGTGCGCGCTGCAAAAACCAGCCTGGCGGAAGCCTCTGTGAAAGCATCACTGGTGGCAGCGGAAGAGGCACTCAAGGTGCGTGTAGAGCTGTTCAAAGAGAAGCTGCAGGAGAAAGCGGACAAGGAGCTGGTCAAAGCCGTCAAGGTATTTGAAAACAAATGGAAGCAGGCCCGTGCGAAAGTGGATGCTGCCAAGGTAAAAGCACGGGCTGATAAGGAGAAGGCTAAGCTCAAGCAAGTGTCCAAAAAAGCAGCCGCCAAGGCCAAGGCGATACAGAAGGCGGAAGCCGATCGTTTGAAAGCGTTGGAAAAGAAGGAGCTGCTCAAGGCCAAAGCGGCGGCAAAAAAAGCGGCTGCAAAAATAAAGGCGGCCGAGAAGAAAGCCGAGCAGAAGGCGAAGGCTGCGTTGAAGAAGTCAGCCGTCAAAGCCAAGAGCGTTGGCAAGGCCAAAGCCCCCACCAAAAAAGCGGCTGCCAAGAAGCCCGCGGCCAAAGCCGAGTCCGCTAAAAAGCCTGCGGCTAAAAAGGCAGCCCCGAAAAAAACGGCCCCTAAAAAATCAACCACCAAGGCCTCAACCACCAAGAAAGCCGCAGCAAAAACGGCGGTAAAAGCTCCCGCGAAGAAAGCGTCTGCCAAAAAAGCGCCTGCCAAAAAAGCGCCTGCCAAAAAAGCGCCTGCCAAAAAAGCAGCCCCCAAAAAGACAGCGGCCAAAAAACCGGTAGCCAAAAAAACGGCCACCAGGAAACCGGCTGCGAAAAAATCCGCTTCGGCCGCGCCAGCGGCGGCTCCGGCCGCGGAGGGGCAAGCCGGATAGGCCGGAGTGATCGCATGACCCGCCCCAGGGCCCCCTTTTCAGGGGGCCTTTTTGTTGTCGTCGCTGACTGTTGCTATAATCGCGGCCCCTAACCATGCTGTGCGGATCCATGAGCACCTTACTAGCGATTGATACTGCGACCGAAGCCTGCTCCGTCGCCCTTGATGTGAATGGCGAGACGCTCTCCGAGTGGGCACTGATTCCCCGCCAGCACAGTGAAATGATTTTGCCCATGGTGGACCGCCTGCTGGCGAGTGCCGGCCTGGTGTTGTCGCAGGTTGACGGCATCGCTTTTGGCCGCGGTCCTGGTGCCTTCACTGGGGTTCGAATCGCCACCGCGATTGTGCAGGGACTTGCCTTCGCAACCGATAAGCCGGTGCTGCCGATCTCCACCCTTGCAGCTCTGGCGCAACAGGCCGCGAGGTGCCATCAGGCCACCCGCGTGCTGGCCGCCATTGATGCTCGCATGGACGAGATCTACTGGGCCGGATATCACTGCAGCGACGATGGGGTGGTCGA
This sequence comes from Aestuariirhabdus litorea, assembly GCF_003864255.1. Lineage (NCBI taxonomy): Bacteria > Pseudomonadati > Pseudomonadota > Gammaproteobacteria > Oceanospirillales > Aestuariirhabdaceae > Aestuariirhabdus > Aestuariirhabdus litorea. Next base: position 1,887,986 of record NZ_QWEZ01000001.1, on the reverse strand, counting down.
GATCATTCCCGAGCAGGTATGCGCGCCCGAGCAGGTGGTGCTGCCCGCAGATACCCAGGGGTGGATGGGCATCGGTACCGGTTGGGGGCTGGGCTCCCGCATTCCGCTATCACCGGCGCGGGTCGAGGTGGACGCCTATCCGTTGGCTGAGGATATTGTGCGCCTGGCCGTTCCGCTCTTCGAGCAGGGTAAGAGTGTAGCTGCCGCGCAGGCGTTGCCGGTTTATCTCCGTGATCGCGTCGCCAAAAAACGCCATGAGCGTTGAACGCCGGTGCGGCGTTTCCGTGTTGAACGGATTCCGCTGCTGTTTATGTTGCCAGCTTGCAGAGGGTAGGACCCATTGATGGAAACGGTTCAGGTAGTTGTGCTGGCACTCATTCAAGGTATCAGTGAATTTCTTCCTATCTCCAGCTCGGCTCACCTGATATTGCCATCGCAGCTACTGGGATGGCCCGATCAGGGGCTGGCGTTTGACGTTGCCGTCCACCTCGGCTCCCTGGCTGCCGTCCTGATCTATTTTCGCTCCGACCTGTGGCAGCTGACCCGCGGTTGCCAGCAGGCGTTGAGTGCGCGGCAGTTTAATGCCGAACTACACCTCTCCCTGCTGCTGGTGTTGGCAACCATCCCGGCCGTGCTGTTTGGGTTGGCGGTCAGCATCAGTGGCGTCGATGAGGCGATGCGCTCGATTGCGGTGATCGCCACCACCACACTGCTTTTTGGTATTTTGCTGGGGGTGGCCGAGCGCTTCGTTCGCGGAAAGCCCATGAGTGCTATCGGTTGGCGTGATGCCCTGCTGATCGGGTTGGCGCAGGCCCTGGCCATTATTCCCGGTACCTCGCGCTCCGGCATCACCATCACTGCGGCGCTGCTGTTGGGTTACTCCCGCGAGGTAGCGGCGCGCTTCTCCTTCCTGATGTCCATCCCGATTATCCTGGCGGCGGGTTCTTTGAAAACCCGAGACCTGATCGCCCAGGCTGAACCGGTGCAGTGGTCGGTTCTCTTTATCGGGGCACTGCTGTCGGGCGTCAGCGCCTGGCTCTGCATCCGCTGGTTCCTGGCGGTGATCAATCGGATCGGTATGCTGCCCTTTGTGGTGTACCGGGTGCTGCTGGCTGCCTTGCTGTTCCTGATCTATTTTTCCTGAGCCGGACTGCGGGCTCCCAGCATCAGGTCGGCACTGTCGAGGCGTAGCCCGTCGACGGTATCGACGGTGCCCAGCTGGCGGATACTGTCGTAGGTGTTAATTGCCTGGTGAGTGTCGCGATAGGCGAGCCCGATACGGCTGATCCCCGCCTGTGCCAGAGACTGCTGTTGAAGCTGCCGATCTTCGCCCAGAGTCACCAGGCTCAGCCGATGGAACTGCTCGTCCATGGCGTCCAGGTAGCCATCACCGTTGCTGTCGAGGCTGGCGGCCTGCTCGAAGCCGTTTCGCGCTCCCAGTTGGTCACCGAACAGCTCCCGGCCACTGTCGATGGTGCCGTTGTTGTTGAGGTCCAGTGCGAGAAAGGCATCGTTCCCGGTGACGAAACTGGTCAACTCCTTGTGGCCGTCGCCATTGATATCAAACCAGATTCCCTGCTCGACCGAAGTGGTGGAGAAACCATCGCCTCCCAAATCAATCGCCAGCGGATCATTCACTACGACTTCGCTCTCCGCTTGACCGCTGACCTGCAAGCTTTGGCTTTGGTTAATGACGCGGCTGCTGCTGCGCTCGAGCACCGGCTGTGCAGAGGCGCTGACGGCGTTTACCCTGGGGGCGACCGGGTCACTACTTGCCTCTGCCTTGCCCAGCCCCAGTGGCGCCTCAATACGGACGCCAAAGGTGTGCGCCAGTATCTGGTAACGCAATGAACTGCGGGGATCCAGCCCCTGGGTATCGGCGGCGGAGTGGGGGTTAGGGAGAGGGGAGGCACTGATATCCACAGTAAGGGGTCCGAGGCTCAATCTTAATGGGGTTTATCGGCGCGAATGGGATAAAATTGAGCCTCCCTTTAGTTTGTTTGTTGATAGGTTATCGATCGTGTTGGATCTGGTTGTTATAGCGCAAAGCCCCGCATGGGTGGATCAGGCCCGTGACACGGCTGGCGATTTACAGGTTAGCTTCCTGGAGGAGGCGCCTGCAGAGCTGCCATCAAACCGTGTCGCCCTGGTTTTGGGCGAGGATGGCTGGAGTTTACAGCAGGGGGGGAAGGGGGCTCCCGGTCCGGTGCGGGTCGATTTTGCCAGTGGCGCCGTTGATCATCGTCGGCGCTTTGGCGGCGGTAAGGGACAGTCGATTATTCGCGCCCTGGGTCTCAAGGGGAGCTACCGTCCCAGTGTACTGGATGCCACCGCGGGATTGGGACGTGACAGTTTTGTGTTCGCGACCCAGGGCTGTGAGGTGACCCTGCTGGAACGGGCACCGGCGGTCTATACCCTGCTGCGTGACGGACTGGAGCGAGGACGGTACGAGCCCGAAGTGGCCGAGGTGCTGGGTCGGATGCGTCTGCAGCGAGCCCATGCGCAGACGTTTCTGGCGGAGGCTGCCGCCGAGGGAACACAATGGGATGTGGTATACCTGGACCCGATGTTCCCCCATCGCACCAAATCCGCACTGGTTAAAAAGGAGATGCGAGTCTTCCGGGAGCTGCTGGGGGACGACCTGGATGCCGACAGCTTGCTGCCACTGGCCTGGGAGGTGGCCCGTTATCGGGTGGTGGTCAAGCGCCCGCGCCAGGCCCCCTGGCTGGGGGAGCGTAAGCCCGACTACAGCCTGGAGGGAAAATCGGGGCGCTTCGACCTCTACGTGCGGGCCGCCCTGCCCGCCGCTACTGATTCCCCCGCGTCACCTGGGTGATGCTGTGACGCACATCCGCCGTCAGCACCCGCCGGGCGTTGGTCAATAATCCGCTCAGGGGATCGCTGGCACAGAGCGTTGCATCCGCCTCCTGAACCACTGCCTCCCTCTGCTGTAAGGTGTTGATGAGGTTGCGGAACAGCGCCTTGTCGAAAAACTCCGGTGCATTGAGACCGTTAATGATGGAGAGCCTCTGGGCCAGGTCATGGCACTGGTTCTCCAGCTCCTGGGCGGTCATGGGGTGGTGGTGACTGCTGTCGAGCAGGCTCGCCACGATGTAAAAACGCTCCAGGGTGGGTGCGATCGCTTTGCCCAGCAGGTTGAGAATCACGAACGCGGGGGAGCTGCTGTCGGGGCGGCGATAATCCCCCTGTTCGGCGATCAACAGCCCCTGCTCCACCATGGCCGCCAGCCAGCGGCGGATCAGCTCGGGTACCTGCGACTCGTCGTAGTGGAGGAACAGCTCAGAGCTGAGATAGGGGTAGAGGAGCGCGCTGAACTCGATCAGCTCCGCCTCTGACACCCGGTGGGCGTTGATGAAATAGTTGGCCAGCAGCGAAGGAATGGCAAACAGGTGCAGGATGTTGTTGCGGTAGTAGGTCATTAATACCGCGTTGTTGCCCTCCAGGAAGAGGATGTCCCCTAGTGAGTCACTGCGGCGGGCCACCAGTCCCAGGTTTTCCACATACTGAATCAGCTCCGCCGCGCTCATCTCCGGGTGGGTGACATGGGGGGCGTAGGGAACCTGCTGCAGCAATTTCAGGTAGCTGTCAAGCTGGCTCACCAGCACCTCCTCTCCCAGTGCCTGGTTACGGGTTGAGAGCAGGACCATGGCGATCAGGTTGACCGGGTTGATGGCGGCAGCGCCATTGATGTGGCTGGCGATACGGGTGGCCAGCTGGTTGGTGAGGGGGGATAACCACTCGGGAGCCGGGCTGCGGGGGTCCTTGTCGGCCGTGCGCCATTGATCGCTGTGGGCGTCCAGGAAGGGTTCCAGCTCGAGGGGTTCGCCGAAGGTGACCCGCACCTTGCCGAAGGAGCTGTTGAGGCCGCGCAGGGTGCGAATAATATCGAGAGGAGACTCCTTTTTCTTGCTCTTGCCGCGCAGTTCTCCGAGATAGGTGTTGCCTTCGAGCACCCGTTCGTACCCCACGTAGATTGGCACAAAGGTGATTGGTCGACGGTGGTCGCGCAGGAAGCTGCGCAGGGTGATGGCGAGCATGCCGGTGCGGGGTTTAAGGGTACGGCCGGTGCGACTGCGCCCCCCCTCAACAAAGTACTCCACCGGAAAACCACGGGTGAAAAGGGTGTGCAGGTACTCGTTGAAGACGGCGGTGTAAAGTGCGTTGTCGCGAAAGCTACGGCGCATGAAAAAGGCGCCACAGCGACGAAGCAGGCCGCCAACCAGTGGCATGTTGAGGTTTATGCCGGCGGCGATATGGGGCGGGGTGAGGCCGTTGCGATAGAGCAGGTAGGAGAGCAGCAGGTAGTCGATGTGGCTGCGATGGCAAGGCACATAGACCAGGGCGTGTTGGCGCTTGGCGTACTCCTTGATCTGCTCCAGGTTATGGACTTCGATGCCCTGGTAGATCCGGTTCCAGAACCAGCTCAGCAGGGATTCCAGAAAGCGGATGGCGGAGATGGTGTAGTCGGATGCGATCTCGTTGGCGTAGAGGCGGGCGCGACCCTCAATCTGGGCCGGCTTGAGACCACTGCTTTTTGCCTCCTCCTCGATCGCCAGCTGAACCGCATGGGTCTTCACCAAGCCGCTCACCAGGGTGCGCCGGTGGGAGAGATCGGGCCCTACCACCGAGGTACGTTGCTGACGGAAGTGAACCCTTAAAATACGGTTGGCCTTGCGCATGGTTCGCGCCGGGTCCATCCCCTCATCCACCAGCTCCCGCAGTGACAGAGGGTGGTTGAAGTGGATCATCGTCTGGCGGCCCAGCAGCAGGGTGGTGATGAACTTTCTAAAGCGACCGCCCACGCTGTAGTTATAGGCAAACAGCAACTTGAGCAGGGATTCCTCTTTATCCGGCGCACGTCCCCAGAAAAAGCTCACGGGAACCAGCTGTACATCGCGGTGAGGCGCTTCCCCAACCCAATGCAGCAGGCGGGCAAGCCGCTGGGCCGATAGCATACGGTCACGTTGCAGGATCAGTCCCTGGGCCTGGGACAGGTAAAAGTAGGCACGGGGCTCCTCGATCTCGGCCGGCAGCATCGCCTGATAGGGCCTCGGTAACCCCGCCTTGATGCACTGCTGCTCCAGTACCAGCAGGTCGCTCAGTGACCGTTGTGACAGCACATAACAGACAGGACGCTCGGGATCGAGGGGGTTGAGGTTGTCGAGACCGTCCAGGGTCGGGCGAACCCAGAGATTCTGGAGTGGTCTGAGCAGGTTAAAGAGAAAGCGGGAGGTAAAGAGTCGGTTCATGGAGGCGGCAGTAAGGGACCTGTGGAATCGGGGGCTATTATACGCCCTCGGGTGAGCAATGGGACCAACTTAGCTCTCAGTCTGCGCCCACTCAATGAGTTGTTCGCCCTGCTCCGATACCTCCACCCAGGTGTCCATTGCTTCGCTGCCATCCTCCCAGAAACCGCCGTTGCATCGAACCGGGCGCTCCAGCTGTCGATGGGCGTCACGGGCGCAGCTGAGGTCGTCGTTCCAGGGGGTCGCGCTGGAGTCAAACCAGACACTGGTAAAGGATTTCCCCGCCGCTTTTTCTACCACCATCACAGGGATTCCCTGACCCTCATGAAACACCTGGAATCGGTAGCTGTGGCCACGGTGCTGCCCCTCTTCAACCGCCTCAAAGGTTGCGCTCAACCAGTCGCGGATGGCATTGATACTGGTGTTTTTGATGTAGATTTCTATATCGGGTTGCAGCATGGTCAGTCGCCGAAGAAGAGTTTGAGAACGCGTCCCGCGCACAGACGCAAATAACCGCTAAGAGTCACCACCACACCGGCGCCGGCGATCAGCATCCCCAGGCTGGCCAGCAACTCCCGCGACACCGATGGAGCCAGGCGGTGCTCGGCGTACAGTATAGCGCCGACACCCACAGAAAACAGAAATACTCCTGCAACGAAGATCTGGAAACTGTGCTGGGGGTTTTGGGCCATCCGCAAAAGATGAAGACGCAGCTGCTGTTTGTTCATGGTGGGATCAGTTGTCAGGGTTTAGCCCAGGGGTTTAGCGCCGGAGCTTGGGCGGATTTTTTCTGGAACAGGGTTAACCTGAAATCGGCTCGGGTAGTGAGGTTCGGTAGTTGTGCTAATCGTTCGCGCTGGTCGGCCTTGATGTGCCAGTAGTGGGGGGTCATGGCCAGCAGGTCCTGAATCTGCTGCTGGTTCTCGAGGTGAACATTGAACTGGCATGACTCGGTGGCGATGCACTCGAAGGTGGTTGGCATCTCTTTGAGGGGCTTCTCCTCCTCGTGCAGGCGCACCTCGCGATAGATCGCCTGGCGTAGCTCGAGCAGGTGGTGGCTACCGGGGGTGACCGCCAGCAGCAGCCCCTCGTTGACCAGGATGCGCTCGAACTGGACCCAGTCGATGCGAGAAAAAATACTGAGGATAAATCGCATACTGGCATCGGCCAGGGGGATGTCGGCGACTGAGGCGACCGCCCACTCGATGGCTTTGCTGCGTCGACAGCAGGCACTGACTGCGCACTTTGAAATGTCGAACGCAAATCCCTGCATGGCGGGTAAGGCCGATGCCAGGGCCGCGGTGTACCAGCCTTCGCCGCAACCGGCATCAAGCCAGCTGCCCGCTGTGTCATCGAATCGACCCTGGAGCAGGGAGAGAACCGCCTCGCGCAGTGGGTGGTAGTGACCGGTGTCCAGAAAGCGACTGCGGGCGTTAACCATCTCCGGGCTGTCACCGGGTTGCTTGCTCTGTTTGCGGTTGCTGGGGAGCAGGTTGACGTAGCCCTGGCGGGCTCGATCGAAGCTGTGGTTATTGGCACAGCGCCAGCTGTTTCCCTCCGCCTGCAGGGGACAACGGCAGTGGGGACAGCACCAGTGACTGAGGCCGGGCATCAGGGGGTATCCGTCAGCAGGCGCTGGAGAATGTTCTGGTAGACCTGGCTCAGCAGGTCGAGATCGCTGGCTTTAACGCACTCGTTCACCTTATGGATAGTGGCATTGCAAGGGCCTAGCTCAACCACCTGGGCGCCGGTGGGGGCGATAAAGCGTCCGTCGGAGGTACCTCCGGAGGTGGAGAGTTCGGTGTCGGTGCCGGTTACATCACGGATCGCGGCCACCGTGGCATCGACCAGCTCGCCCCGGGAGGTGAGGAATGGTTCGCCAAACAGGCGCCACTCGATCTCATGGTCGACGCCGTGCCGTTCCAGCATCGCCTCCACCCGGGCCTGCAGCTCAGGGGCCGAGGTTTCGGTGGAGAAGCGGAAATTGAACATGACGTGGGCTTCCCCCGGGATCACGTTGGTGGCGCCGGTACCACTCTGGATGTTGGAGATCTGAAAACTGGTGGGTGGGAAGAACGCATTGCCCTGGTCCCACTCGGTGGCCGCCAGTTCGGCCAGGAAAGGCAGCGCCTGGTGGATCGGATTCTGCGCCAGGTGTGGATAGGCCACGTGTCCCTGAATCCCCTTGATCCAGAGGTCAGCCCCGAGGGAGCCTCGGCGGCCATTTTTCACCACATCACCCAGGCTGGCGGTGCTGGAAGGTTCCCCCACCAGACACCAGTCGATGGTCTCGCCGCGCTGCTGCAGGGCTTCTACCACCTTACGGGTGCCGTTGATCGCCGGCCCCTCTTCGTCGGCCGTGATCAGCAGGGCGATGGAGCCCTTATGGTCGGGATGCCGTTGGACAAAGCGTTCGCAGGCGGTGACGAAGGCGGCGAGGCTGCCCTTCATATCCGCGGCACCGCGGCCGAAGAGCATGCCGTCGTGGATTTCCGGCTGGAAGGGGTTGCTGTGCCACTGCTCCAGGGAACCGGTGGGAACCACGTCGGTGTGGCCAGCAAAGGCAAACAGAGGGCCTTCGCTACCTCGCCGCAACCAGAGGTTATCGACTTCCCCAAACCGCATCTGCTCCACCTCGAAGCCCAGGGGCTGCAGGCGCGAGATCATCATCTGCTGGCAGTCAGCATCGTCCGGTGTAACCGAAGGGCGGCGGATCAGGTCCATGGCAAATTGCAGTGTGGGGGATAGCTCGGACATGGGGGCATCTGTATTGTGAGAGGGGGAGGGCATTCTAGCAAAGTGAGTCACAATATGCAGTGGGATTGCCCAGGATCATTGCCAATGTGGTACAGTTAGCGTTCAAGAAATGGATAGCTGTTGGCAGGGATTATGGGAGCTAAGAAAGATCAGGGTGTTAACCCCAATCGCCGCATGAAGGAGCGTCTTCCGATTCCGGATCTGAGTATTCGGGTGCGGCAGCGTTCAATCTTCTCTCTGGCGTCAGACTGGCGGGCTGCCGCCGGGGTCGATTTTAATCGCTATGGTCTCGCCCTGCAGTGCAATATGCCCTACAAGAAGGGCAATCGCCTCTATCTCTCTTTTCGTGGTCCCTACATCTCGCTGGATAATGTCGCTGCTCAGGTGGTGAGTTGTGAGCGCAGCGGTGAGGGTTTCCGGGTGGGCGCAGTATTCCTCTACTGGCAGGAGGAGGAGCAGTACGACGTCAGTTTTGATAATAGCCTCTCGCGGATTGAGCGGATCTACCACGACCAGTACTACAGCAAGGCCAGCGCCTGAGACTGCCCCCTTGATTGCAGCCCTGTTCAGAGGGCATCCCGACGCGGCGCCGGGCTAACGCTCGGGGCGCTATTTTTCAGAGGTTTTCTTGCGGTACTCGCACAGGTCTTCGATCGGGCAGGCGGTGCATTGGGGCGTGCGCGCCTTGCAGATGTAACGTCCGTGCAGGATCAGCCAGTGATGGGCGTCGAGCAGGAACTCCGCGGGTACTAACCGCAGCAGGCGCTTTTCCACCTCCAGCACGTTTTTACCCGGCGCGATACCGGTGCGGTTCGAGACCCGGAAAATATGGGTGTCGACCGCCATCGCCAGTTGACGAAAGGCGGTATTGAGGACGACGTTGGCAGTCTTTCGCCCCACCCCCGGCAGGGCCTCCAGAGCCTCTCGATTGTCGGGGACCTGGCTGTTGTGCTGTTCGACCAGAATACGACAGGTCTTGATCAGGTTTTCCGCCTTGCTGTTGAACAGGCCGATGGTCTTGATGTAGTGCTTGAGCCCCTCCACTCCGAGGGCCAGGATCGCCTCGGGGGTGTTCGCCACCGGAAACAACTTTGCGGTGGCTTTATTGACCCCCACATCGGTGGCCTGGGCCGACAGCAGTACCGCCACCAGTAGCTCGAAGGGGGAGCTGTAGTTGAGCTCGGTCCTGGGCTCGGGATTCAGCGTCCGCCAGCGGCTGAAAATCGCCTCTCGCTTGGCTCGATTCATGGGGCTTCGGCATCTTCGAGGGCAGGGGTCGGTTTGGGGGTTGCGGCCTGGCGTGCTTTAAGGTGAGCATCCACCAGGTTTTTGCCGGCAATGATGAACCCCATAATAACAAAAGCGCCGGGGGGCAGGATGGCGAACAGGAACTTCTGGTAGTCCGCAAACACCACCAGCTCCCAGTGTGCGGCACCCGGACCCAGCAGCAGCTCCATTCCGGAGAAGAGGGTACCCTTGCCGATCAGCTCTCGCAGGCCCCCCAGTAGCAAGAGCACCAGGGCGAAGCCTGTGCCCATCATAAAACCGTCCACCGCCGAGGGCAGCACCGGGTTTTTGGCGGCGTAGGCCTCGGCGCGCCCCAGAATCGCGCAGTTGGTGACGATCAGGGGGATAAAGATGCCCAGGATCTGGTACAGCTCGTAGGTGAAGGCCTGCATCAGCAGCTCGACGCAGGTGGTCAGCGAGGCGATGATCATGACAAAGGCCGGCAGCCGAATCGCTTCGCTGGCCTGGGTACGGATCAGTGAGACCGCGATGTTAGAGCCAGTGAGTACGAAGATGGTGGCGATCCCCAGGCCCAGTGCATTCACTACCGAGTTGGATACCCCCAGCAGCGGGCAGAGCCCCAGCAACTGCACCAGGGCGGGGTTGTTGTTCCAGAGGCCGTTAAGACTGATGGTGCGGTAGTCGGCGCGCTTGGACATCATTGGACCTCCTGGGGGGTAGCCTGCTCAAACTGAAGGCGAGCTTCGGCAAAGAGTGCATCGCGGTGCTCATCAAAATACTTCAGGCTGCGATGCACTGCACCCACGATTGCACGGGGGGTGATGGTGGCGCCGGTGAACTGGTCGAACTGGCCACCGTCCTTCTGCACGCCCCACTGCCGTGGAGCGGTGTTGAGCAGTGACAGACCCTGAAACTGGTGGATCCAGTCTGATACCTTGGTATCGATGGCGTCGCCAAGGCCCGGGGTTTCTCGATGAGTAATGACCCGCACTGCTGCCAGCTCACCGTTGTAGTGAATCCCCACCAGCAAACTGATGCGGCCGTTATAGCCATCGGGTGCCCAGACCGGCAGGATGGCCGCCACCGGCTGCTGCTGGTGGAACGCGAAATAGGCTTTGTGGGAGCCGTCCAGCCCCAGCAGGGGAGCGTCATCGACGGTGACCAGGGTCTGCAGGAGATCATTGTCGTAGGCATCGGGCGGTACGATCTCGTTTAGGGCCTTGATCTCGAAGGCGCGAACCTGCTCGACGATACGCTCCTGAGTCATCACGTAGGTGAGGGCAATCAGCCCCACGGTGAAGATCGAGAAGAGGCCGAGGGAAACGCTGTTTCGGGTGATCGATTGGGTGAGCGTCGTCATCGGGTCAGTCCGGTTTGGCAAGCCCTTTATTGGGCTTCTTGTGGCCGTAGGTACGCGGCTGTGTGTAGTAGTCGATGGTGGGGGCCGCCATGTTCATCAGCAGTACCGCAAAGGCGACCCCGTCCGGGTAGCCGCCCCAGCTGCGGATCACATACACCAGTATGCCGATTCCCGCCCCGTAGAGGATTCGCCCTCGGCTGCTGACGGCGCTGGTGACCGGGTCAGTGGCAATAAAAAACGCACCCATCATGGTTGCGCCGCTCAGCAGGTGGAAGGCGGTCGAGCCTTTGCTGGAGGAATCATCGCCGCCATAGAAGAACAGGCTCATCAGCGACAGGGCGATCAGCATGGAGAGGGGGGCGTGCCAGGTGAACACCCGCTGGTTAAGCAGGAACAGTCCGCCCGCCAGGAACGCGAGGTTGACCCAGATCCAGCCCTGGCCGCCAAGGCCCCAGAGCACGGGGTGGAGCGCCCAGAGCTCGTCAAGGGTGAGGCTCTTGTTCTCGCGCATCAGCTCCAGCGGGGTTGCCAGGGTGTAGGCGTCCACCGGCAGGGGGTCGCCGAACAGGGGAAAGATGGTTTTGAAGGCGGCGCTAAAGCCCTCCACGCCAATGGCCCCCTCCACACCAGCCGGTGCCGCCCAGGCGCTCATCTGCACCGGGAAGGAGATCAGCAGCAGTACATACCCCAGCATGGCAGGATTGAAGGGGTTGTAGCCCATGCCACCGTAGAGGTGCTTGCCAACCAGGATGGCGAAGGCGACGCCGATCAGGGTCAGCCACCAAGGGGCCAGCGGCGGCAGTGCAAGCGCCAGCAGTACGGCGGTCAGCAGGGCACTGTTGTCGCTCAGGTAAAAAGCGAGGGGGCGCTTGCGCAGTTTGAGCACGGCGGCTTCACAGCCCAGTGCAATGAGGCTCGCCCACACCAGGTTGATGAGGGTACCCCAGCCAAAAAAGAAGCTCAGGGTGAGGAAGGCGGGCAGGGTAGCCAGGATCACCAACCGCATCAAGCGGGCGGTGGATCCGGGGCCGTGGGCGTGGGGTGAACTGACTCGCAACAGCGCCATTGCCGATTAGCCTCCGCTGGTTTCTGTGGTTGCGCCGTCGAGCGCAAGGGTGGCCTGCGCCAGCTCCCGCTCCGCCGCCTTGAGGGCTTCGGTCAAGCCGGGGTCGCTGTTGTCCGGGGCCTTGTCGAGGGCACGCTGTGCTTTTTTGAGCGCCGCCCGCGCCATCGCCTGGCGTATCTTCAGGCGCTTGAGCTCGGCCTCCCCATCCTCCGCCGGCTGGGGGGCGGGTGTCGACACCGCAGGCGTTGCCTCCTGCGGGGCGGCATCGGCAGAGGCTTCGAGTTTGGCGAGTGCGCTGTCGAGGTCCTCACGCAGGCGCGCCACCTCCTCCTCCAACCCCTGCTGCCCGGCCGACTGGCTCTGGGCCGCATCGGCATAGGCACGCTCCGCTTTTTTGAGGGCAGCACGGGCCATAGCGGCCTCGATCTTCAGCTTCTTTTGCGCCTCGCTCAGGGGCGCGCGGGAAGGGGGGGGACGGCTCCCTGTGGGGACTGTGGCCTCGCCAGAAGCAGGCTCCAACGTCTGCAGGGCCGCACGCTGCTGCGCCAGCTCGGCCTCTAAGGCCTCAAGGGGAGCGCCGGCTTGCTCGGCGCTGGCTAATGCACGCTCCGCCTTCTTGACGGCGGCCTTGGCCATCGCCAGTTTGATTCTGGCCGCTTTATCGTCGCTGGCACTGTCATCACTGGAGGGCGGGGGTGGCGCGCTGGGGGACGGCTGCAGCAGCTCAAGCTGCGACTCCAGCGCAGCGATGCTGGCCTTTAGCGCAGACTGCTCTTCAGAGGCGGCGGCCTCAAGCTGGCGGTTGAGCTTCTTGATCTCGGCCGCGACCTTGGCGCGCTGGATCTTGAGCGCCTTGTCTTCGCTGTCGGCGGGGGCAGCCGGCTGACTGGCCGACGCCTGCTTGGCAGCCTTGAGCTTGGCGGCCCTTTCGGCGTTGGCCTTGCGCTTGGCGGCCTTCTCCTCCTCCATCCGTTGCAGGCGCGCCTCACGGGCCTCAAAGCGGATGCGGGAGTATTCTGCCTTCTGCTGCATCGCCTCATGGGCGCGGATGTCTGCCTTGGAAGCGCGATAGTACTGCACCAGGGGAATGTGGCTGGGACAGCTGTAGGAACAGGCACCGCACTCGATGCAGTCGAACAGGTTGTGGTGGCGCAGCTGGCTGTAATCCTTTGCTCGAGCGTGCCAGTAGAGCTGCTGGGGCAGCAGGTTCACCGGGCACACCTCGGCGCAGGCGCCGCAACGGATACAGGCCTGTGCCGGTGGCGGCGGAGGCAGCTCACTGGCGGTGGCAGCGATCACGCAGTTGACCGTCTTGGTAATGGGGGCCTGGGCCTGTTCGAGGCTAAAGCCCATCATCGGTCCGCCGATGACCAGCCGTTTGAGGCGTTGCTCATCGACACCGGCCAAGGCCAGCAGGTGGTTCACGGGGGTGCCTATCAATACTTCGCGGTTGCCCGGCTCTGCAATTGCCTCGCCGGTCAGGGTGGTGATACGGGAGATCAGGGGGCGACCCTCAATGACGGCATCACGGATCGCCGCGGTGGTGCCTACATTCTGGCAAAGGATGCCGAGGTCAGCGGGCAGCTCGCCACTTGGCACTTCGCAGCCGGTGAGAATCTGGATCAGCTGTTTTTCGCCCCCGGAGGGGTATTTGGTCGGCAACACCACCACTTCGAAGGGGCGCTGCTGGTCGCTGATCTGGCGACGCAGGGCCTGGATCGCCTCCGGCTTGTCATCCTCAATGGCGATCAGAACCTCCTCGGGTTTGAGGATCTGGTTGAGTATGTCGATGCCGGTCACCAGCGCCTCGCTGCGCTCGCGCATGAGGCGGTCATCGGCACTGATGTAGGGCTCGCATTCGGTACCGTTGATGATCAGCGTCCGCACCTCCTGCTCGGGGCGCGCGCTGAGCTTGACCGCCGAGGGGAATCCCGCCCCCCCAAGGCCGGCGATGCCCGCCTCGCGAATGCGGGCCAGTAGCTCGCTGGCGTCGAGTTGGTGGTAATCGGGGCAGGGGGCGAGGTCGCACCAACGCTCCTCGCCGTCGGTGTCGATAATGATCGACAGCTCCTCCATCCCCGAAGGGTGGGGAACCGGATGGGGCTCGATGGACACCACGGTGCCCGAGCTGGGAGCGTGCAGGGGGGCGCTGACAAAACCCTTGGCCTCGGCGATCTTCTGTCCCTTCAGAACCGGGTCGCCCACCTTCACCAGCGGCGTAGCGGCGGCCCCGATGTGCTGTTGCAGGGACAGTACCAGCCGTGGTGGCAGGGCCACCGGCTGAATGGGCGCCTGCCTTGATTGCTCTTTGCGCAGGGGGGGGTGAACCCCGCCCGGGATCTCCCACAGGCGACGGCTCATGCGGCACTCCCCCGACCGGCGTCGGTGATGATCAGCTGTTCGGCGGGCACGGGCAGATCCCAGCTCCAGTTCTTGATGTTGGTTTCGACGGGAACCATGTCGATGCAGTCGACCGGGCAGGGCTCAACGCAGAGTTCGCAGCCGGTGCATTCGGAGGCGATGACGGTGTGCATCTGCTTGGCAGCCCCGAGAATGGCGTCCACCGGGCAGGCCTGGATGCATTTGGTGCAGCCGATGCACTCCTCCTCACGGATTACCGCCAGGGAGCGGGGTTTCTCCTCGCCATGCTCGCTGTCCAGCGGCATAGGTTCTACATCCAGCAGGTCTGCCAGCGCGGCGATGGTGGCCTCCCCGCCGGGGGGGCACTTGTTGATGAGGTCGCCGCTGGCGATCGCTTCGGCGTAGGGGCGGCAGCCTGCGTAGCCGCACTGGCCACATTGGGTCTGGGGCAGCAGCTCGTTGATGCGGTCGGCCAGCGGATCCCCCTCCACTTTGAAACGCACAGCGGCAAAGCCCAGCACGGCGCCAAAAATCAGCGACAGGGCAAGCATGGCGAGGATGGCGTAAAGCAGGATATCCATAGAAAGTCGACCACCGCCTCCGCTAGAGTTTGATCAGGCCGGTGAAGCCCATGAACGCGAGCGACATCAGGCCGGCGGTGATCATGCCGATGGCGGCACCGCGAAAGGGCAGGGGAACGTCGGCGGCGGCCAACCGCTCGCGCATGGCGGAGAAGAGCACCAGCACCAGGGAGAAGCCGAGGGCCGCACCGAAACCGTAGGTGGCCGAGTCCACAAAGCTGCTGTTCATGCGGTTGCTGTTGAGCAGGGCGACCCCCAATACCGCGCAGTTGGTGGTGATCAGCGGCAGGAATACCCCCAGTACCCGGTGCAGCAGGGGACTCACCTTCTTGACCACCATCTCGGTGAACTGGACCACCACGGCGATGACCACGATGAAGGTGATGGTTTTGAGGAACTCCAGCTGCAGTGGCTTGAGAATGTACTCGAAGCTGATGTAGCTGCAGACCGAGGCCAGGGTCAGCACAAAGGTGGTTGCCAGCGACATGCCCATGGCAGTTTCCAGTTTGTTGGACACGCCCATAAAGGGGCAGAGGCCGAGAAACTGGACTAGCACAAAGTTGTTCACCAAAACGGCGCTGACCAGAATCAGGGTCAGTTCAGTGGCGATCTCTGGCATTACGAAGTTCCGGGTTTTCGTCGGGTTGGTCGGGAGCGCTGACCGGCGCAGGCGCCGTGGCTCACATCCTGTCTATTATCAGGTAGCACAATATTCCGCACAAGGCATATGGCTGGCACTTATAAGTCAAAATAACTATAAGCTTAAGCAAAGCAGGGTGGGGGAGCCGCAGTTGACTCACCCCTATCCTTAGGCTAGCAGATACGCATCCCCGGCTGTGCTCCCTCGTGGGGTTCCAGAATCCACAGCTCCTTACCTCCGGGGCCGGCCGCCAGCACCATCCCCTCGGAAAGGCCGAACTTCATCTTGCGGGGCTTGAGGTTGGCCACCATCACAGTGAGCTTGCCTTCGAGCTGCTCGGGGCTGTAGGCGCTTTTGATGCCGGCAAAGACGTTACGGGTTTCACCCCCCAGATCCAGGGTCAGTTGCAGCAACTTGTCGGCCCCCTCCACATGCTGGGCCTTGGCGATGCGCGCCACCCGCAGGTCGACCCTGGCGAAGTCGGGGTATTCGATCTCCTCGGTGATAGGGTCGCGGGAGAGTTCGGTATCCGCGACCTTGGGGGTGCTCTGCTCGGCCAGAAGCTCTTTGGAAGCTTCGACCATGGCGGCTACCTTGTCGCTCTCGACCCGGGTCAGCAGGGGCTTGAACTTGTTGATGCTGTGGCCCGCCGTCAGCAGCTCAGTGGCATCGCTCCAGCGCAGGGGCTCAACGTTGAGGAACTGCTCGGCGTTGGCCACCAGCGCGGGCAGCACCGGCTTGAGGTAAATCATTAACAGGCGGAACAGGTTGATCCCTACGGAACAGATGTCGGCCACCTGCTGTTCGGTCCCCTCCTGCTTGGCCAGGGCCCAGGGCTCCTTGTCGGCGATGTAGGCGTTGGCCTTGTCGGCCAGTGCCATGATCTCGCGGATGGCGCGGGCGTATTCGCGCTGCTCATAATGGTCGGCGATGCGATCGGCGGCGGCCATAAACTCGGCGCAGAGTTCGGCTTCGCTATCGCTGCTGGCGAGCTGGCCTCCCGCCTTTTTGATGAAACCGGCGCAGCGGCTGGCGATGTTGACCACCTTGCCCACCAGGTCCGAGTTCACCTTCTGTGAAAAGTCCTCGAGGTTGAGGTCGAGGTCGTCGATACGGTTGTTGAGCTTGCTGGCGAAGTAGTAGCGCAGGTACTCGGGGTTGAGGTGGTCCAGGTAGGTGCGCGCGGTAATGAAGGTACCGCGGGACTTGGACATCTTCTCGTTGTTGACGGTCAGGAAGCCGTGGGCGCAGACCTGGGTCGGGGTACGGTAACCGGCACCCTGAAGCATGGCGGGCCAGAACAGACAGTGGAAGTTGACGATATCCTTGCCGATGAAGTGGTAGACCTCGGCTTCGCTGCCGGCTTTCCAGTAGTCGTCGAAGTTGAGGTCGTCGCGGCGCTCGCACAGGTTTTTGAAGCTGGCCATGTAGCCGATCGGCGCGTCCAGCCAGACGTAAAAGTATTTGCCGGGCTCGCCGGGGATCTCGAAGCCGAAGTAGGGGGCGTCGCGGGAGATATCCCAGTCTTGCAGCTCACCGTCGAGCCACTCGGCCAGTTTGTTGGCGATCTCCTCCTGCACGGCACCGCTGCGGGTCCACTGCTGGAGGAACGACTGGAAGTCGGTGAGTTTGAAAAAGAAGTGTTCGGAATCCTTCTCGACCGGGGTCGCGCCCGAGAGGGCGGAGACGGCATTTTTCAGCTCGGTGGGCGAGTAGGTGGCGCCGCAGGCCTCGCAGTTGTCACCGTACTGGCCGCTGGCACCGCAGCGGGGGCAGTCGCCCTTGATGTAGCGGTCGGCGAGAAACATCTGCTTCTCGGGGTCGAAGGCCTGGCGGATGGTGCGGCGGGCAATGTGCCCCTTGTCCCGGAGCGCTATGTAGATCGACTCCGACAGCTGGCGGTTCTCTTCGGAGTGGGTGGAGTAGTAGTTGTCGAACTCCACCAGGAACTCGCCGAAATCCCGCTTGCGCTCGGCATTGATCAGGGCGACCGACTGCTCAGGGGAAATTCCCATCTTTTCGGCGTGCAGGCTGATGGCGGTACCGTGGGCGTCATCGGCACAGACGTAGGTGCAGCGGTGACCGCGCAGCTTCTGGAAGCGTACCCAGATGTCGGTCTGGATGTATTCGACCAGGTGTCCCATATGGAGGGGGCCGTTGGCATAGGGTAGGGCGCTGGTCACAAGGATATTACGGGATTTTTGCGTCATAGGGGCCATCGACAGAAGTCAGGATTGGTGGACGGATTGGTTCGGTGGTTTGCAAAGGAGCGCGATTATAGCCCCTTTTGAGGGGTAGATCATCCGTTGCTACCGATCGCCATCTCCATTTCTATCCCGCGAGCCGTGGCCTGCAGCCTCACGAGCCGTTGGCGGCGGCGGCTCGCTAATTGGAGCGCTCCCGAGATTAATAAAAAACTATTGGCGAAGGTTGGCGGCAAGGCCGTAGAATGTCTGATTGCATAGTCAATGTCGTCGACGGGTCGGGGGTGATCCGCGGCTGACTGTAGTCGACCTAAGGTAACGGGAGTCTGTTTTGGGGTGTTGTCAGTGGGGGAGCTGTGATGAGTAACGACGATCACAAGGCTTATCATCGAATGCTCAATGCTGGGGGATCCATGTGGGAACTCGATGCGGCCACCGCACCGGTGCCGCCGGTGTTTGCCCGTACCCTGCAAACCACTTCTCACACGACCGCCTTTTCCAGCGCTGCGATAGAGCCGCTGCCCGAAGACTTTATGCCGGAGGTGGCCTATATCGAGTGGCTGCAACAGCACTACGGTATCCCCCCGAGCTTTACCCTGGAACAGCTGCCCGATTTTAAGCTCTACTGGCTCGAAACCGGTGAGGCTCGAAAGGCGTGGCAAAACAAGTTCAAAAACCATGTGATCTATCAGTGGAAGCGGCAGCAGAGTGAAAGAGAGCAAAACCCTCATCGGACAACAGCTGAAAAGCTTACAGACACCAGCTGGGCAGACTCCCTCGATATCTGACCACCGCGCCGATATCCAGGATTCGGAGCGTAAACTGACCCCGCAGCAGAAGCAGGAGCTTTCGCAGGCGGTCAATGTGCTTTTTACTCTGCTCGAAGACGCTTTTCCCACCAAATTCAAACACGCTTTTCGCAGTGCCGAAGATCGCGAGCGCGCGCAACGGGTGTGGATGTCTTCCCTCAAGGTTTTCCCGCCCCCGCTGATTGTGTCGGTGGCACGGGAAGCGATCAAAACCAGCAAGTACTTCCCGGACCTGGCGGAGATCTACCGTCTGTGTCGCGCTGCCTATACGCGCCACGGCCTGAAGGAGCCGTTGCAGGCTTACTACGAAGCTTGTAATGCCCCCCACCCGTCGCTGGATTACCCCTGGAGCCACATTGCGGTCTATCTGGCGGCTCGGGACACCGGCTGGCAAACCCTCCGCGGGGAGGAGCAGCGACTGGCGTTTCCTCTTTACGAACAGAATTATGAACTCTGGTGCAACCGCGTGCTCGAAGGGGAGGACCTGGAGGCGATGGTGGCCAGTGCCCTCGAGAACCCACGCCAGGCGGCCTTGGCCGCAGAGCTTGAACGCACTGCTTCAGAGCAGATGCAGCAGCGTATGCAGCAGCAGGGAATCGACCCCGCCGCTGGCCGCCAGGCCTTTCTGGATTTAAAGAAAAAGATGGAGCGCCCCTAGGCGCCAACCTTACCTGATACCCAACCTGAAGATGGAGTGACCCTATGTCCGAACTGAGTCGTCCGCTTGTAGAGCAAGCGATCCGCAATTACCAGGACCCTTACCTGAAGCGGGACCTGATCGCTGCCGGCGCGGTGGAGTCGATTGAGATTGAGGGGGGCAAGGTCAGGGTTGCCATCTGCCTCAGCTATCCGGCCGGTGGTTTGTGCAACGCCATCGGGCAGCTGGTGAGCAGTGCTATTAGCAACCTGGACGGAGTCACCGACACCCAGGTTAATGTCCGCTTTGAAGTAGCTGCCCACCCGGGCCAGCACAACCTGGAAGCCCTGCAGTCGGTCAAGAATGTGGTGGCAGTGGCCTCCGGTAAGGGGGGGGTGGGTAAATCCACTACCGCCGTTAACCTGGCGTTGGCGCTCAGTGCCGAGGGAGCACGGGTGGGAATCCTGGATGCCGATATCTACGGACCCAGTCTTGGGCTGATGTTGGGTATTGCCGAGGGAACCCGTCCCCAGGTGCGAGACCAGAAGTGGTTTGTTCCGGTCGAGGCGCAGGGATTGAAACTGATGTCGATGGCCTTCCTGACCGATGATCGCACCCCGGTGGTGTGGCGTGGCCCCATGGCGAGCGGGGCGCTGCAGCAGCTGATGACCCAGACCGAGTGGGGCGAGCTCGATTACCTGGTGGTGGATATGCCCCCCGGCACCGGCGATATCCAGCTCACCCTCTCCCAGCAGGTGCCGCTGGCCGGCGCGGTGATTGTCACCACCCCTCAGGATCTGGCGCTGCTGGATGCGAAAAAGGGGGTGGAGATGTTCAACAAGGTCAACGTGCCCGTGCTGGGTATTGTTGAGAATATGGCGGTCCATATCTGCAGCCAGTGCGGCCACGCCGAGCATCTGTTTGGTGAGGGGGGCGGCACCCGTATCGCCGACCTTTACGACACCGACCTGTTGGCTTCGATGCCCCTGTCGATGAGCATCCGTGAGCAGGTGGACAAGGGGCAACCGACGGTGGCGGCCGAGCCCGATGGCCAGCTCGCCACCCTCTACCGTGAGGTAGCACGCCAGGTGGGGGCTACCCTGGCCCTGAGGGCCGAACAGGCGGTAGCGGCACCCACCATATCGATCAACGAAGACTAGGAGGCGTGCGATGCGATTTTGTGACCGGGACATCAAGCAGTTACTGCAACAGGGTCGCATCCAGATCGAACCCCCTCCACCGGAGGAGGCGATCAGCGGGGTGAGTGTGGACCTGCGCCTCGGCAACAGCTTTCGCGTCTTTACCGATCATACCGCTCCCTTTGTTGATCTGAGCGGGCCGCGGGAGGAGATCGAGCGGGTGCTCGACTCCATCATGAGTCGGGAGATCCTGCTGACGCAAGAAGAGTCCTTCTTTCTCCATCCCGGCGAGTTGGCGCTGGCGGTTACCTTTGAATCGGTCACCCTGCCGGACGACATTGTCGGCTGGCTCGATGGCCGCTCCTCCCTTGCCCGCCTCGGGCTGATGGTGCATGTGACGGCCCATCGCATCGATCCGGGCTGGAGCGGGCAGATTGTGCTGGAGTTTTTCAATGGGGGTAAGTTGCCGCTGGCGTTGAAGCCCGGCATGACCATCGGCGCCATCAACTTTGAAGCCCTCAGCGGTCCCGCCGAGAAGCCTTACAACCGCCGGACCAACGCCAAGTACCATAACCAGAGCGGCGCGGTTGCCAGTCGTATCAACCGCGATGAGGGTTAGTTCCCCAGGTGCTTGACGTCTTTGTAGGGGAGCTGTTGCTGCTGGCGGGTACCGCCTTTTTGGCCGCGACCCTGGTGCCTTTCTCCTCGGAAGCGCTATTGGCGACCATGCAGCTCAGGGGGCTGGACCCCTATGCCTTGTGGGGCGCGGCCACCCTCGGTAATACCCTGGGAAGCTGTGTGAACTGGCAGCTGGGCCGATACCTGCTGCACTTTCAGGAACGTCGCTGGTTTCCCTTTAGTGGCGAGCAGCTGGAGCGCGCCCAGAGCCGTTTTAACCGTTGGGGGCTCTGGTCACTGCTGCTGAGCTGGGTGCCGGTGATCGGTGACCCCATTACCTTCGCGGCCGGAGTGATGAGGGTGCGCTTCGCCACCTTCCTGCTGCTGGTGCTGCTGGCCAAGGGGGGGCGCTACGCCCTGGTGATAGGCATTACCGGTGGGGTGATGGCCTCCCTTTAGGCGGGACCTCAGGCTTCGTGGGACCCTGTTGCGAGCTTTCTTGATATGCATCAACCGGTGCGGGGGCCCCGCTTGACACATATCAATGAGAAAAAAGCGACCACTGGTCAGACTTTGCTCCACAGTCGCCCCGCGTATTATTACCGAGCCGGGGCCCCAAGGTGGAACGCCCCCCATGAACGAAAAGATCTTTAGCCTGGATCCCCGTCGAAACTCCCACCGTGGCAGCGTGTTGGATGACCGTGTTGCCGCGGAGATCATGACCAGCCGTGTCCTGACCGTGAGCAGCGACTGGCCGGTGGAGGCGCTGGCGGTTTTTTTCAAGGAGCACCGCATCTCGGGGGCGCCGGTTATCGATGGCAGTGGTCGCCTGGCGGGGGTGGTTTCCCTCACCGATGTGGTGCGCCAGCGCCTGGACGATGACTTTTACCGCCCCCCCGAGCAGTTTAGCTCCCGGGAGCAGCGGCGCGATGCCGGTGAGCAGCGCAATCATTCGCTACGGGTGGCGGACATCATGTCCACCGATGTCTATGACGTCACCATGAACACTCCCCTGCACAAGGTGGCGGCCATTATGGTGAAGGCCAATATTCACCGCGTGCTGGTGACCCATGACAAGAAGGTGGTGGGGATCATCTCCTCGCTGGATATGTTGCGGCAGGAGGTCAGCTAGGTTTTTGGTGCAGGGGGGGCTTCCGGCGTGAACCCCTGTGCCCACGGCGAACCGCACCCCCCGGTGCGGTTTTTTTATGCCCAGGGGCGGGCGGTAGATCGCGGGAGTCATGGATGACGGGAACGATCACAAGGGATGTACGGGCCGGCAGCGGTGCTTCTGCGCAGCCGGCGCTCTCTGCGTCCTGTAGGTCGTAGATCGCGGGAGTCATGGATGACGGGAGCGATCACAAGGGATGTACGGGCCGGCAGCGGTGCTCCTGCGCAGCCGGCGCTCCCTGCGTCCATTTGGGTCCTACGGCGCGGAGTCTGGAGGCAGCTCTGCGCCGGCGCAACGGGTGCTTGCTATCCCCCTGTAGGCCTTATGTCGATGGATCCCCGAGTGGCGCTTTTTTAATCTGTCGTAAAAATCAACCGACTCCCGCTGCTGCAGCCCTGTTTGGGCGGGGGAGCGGCTTCCCGTTAGTGCACGGGCAAAAAAAAAGGGTGACCCCCTGCGAGGGGGTTGACGAGTGGTAAGGCCTTGTCTTATCTGGGGGTTATTATGAGTTTCTATCACTATTTGGAGGCGTGGGATTTTGCTGTTTTTGATTTGTTGATCTGTGTCAATAAAGCTGGCCGCTCTATTCAGTAAATTACCCAGAACCACAATATATAGTGGTTGATATATATCAACAACACTAAATATGCGATATCCAAACAGTCGATTTTGATCGTTTTATCGCCGGAATTCGCCAGAACACAGGTACAGATTAATGATTAAGGACCAGATCCAGATCAACGAGCCGCTGCCCCTTACCATCAAAAAGCGTGACGGAAAGGAGTGTGTATTCGATGCCGTGAAGATCTTCAAAGCGGTAGAGATGGCCGGTCAGGCGAGCCAGGAGTATGGCTCCGAGCAGGCCGTTGAACTCACCAGGAAGGTGTTGAAAGTTATCAGCTTCCGCTATACCCGCGAAGTCCCGACGGTGGAGCAGGTGCAGGACGTGGTCGAGCAGGTGTTGGCGATGTCGGAATACTTCCAGACCGCCAAGGCCTACATTCTCTACCGGGAAACCCACAAGCAGATCCGTAGCGACCGCAAGACCCTGTTGGATGTCGAAGCCTCAATGGATGAGTACCTGGAACAGCTCGACTGGCGGGTGAAAGCCAACGCCAACCAGGGCTACTCGCTGGGGGGGATGATCCTTAATGTCTCCGGTAAAGTGGTGGCCAACTACTGGTTGAACCACGTCTATCCGCCAGAGATCGGACAGGCCCACCGCAACGCCGATATGCATGTTCACGACCTGGATATGCTGGCGGGCTATTGCGCCGGCTGGTCACTGCGTACCCTGCTGCACGAAGGCTTTAATGGCGTTCCCGGCAAGATCGAAGCCGCACCACCCAAGCACCTCTCCAGTGCCATTGGCCAGATGGTCAACTTTCTGGGAACCCTGCAAAACGAGTGGGCCGGTGCCCAGGCGTTCAGCTCCTTTGATACCTACCTGGCGCCCTTTGTACGCAAGGACGCAATGAGCTACGCCGAGGTGAAGCAGTGCGTTCAGGAGTTCATCTATAACCTTAACGTACCCTCACGCTGGGGCACCCAGACCCCCTTCACCAACATCACCCTCGACTGGGTGTGCCCTGAGGATCTGCGCGAGCAGATTCCGGTGATCGCCGGTGAGGAGATGCCCTTCGCTTACGGCGATCTGTCCGATGAGATGGCGATGATCAACCGCGCCTACATCGAGGTGATGATGGCGGGTGATGCCATGGGTCGTGTCTTTACCTTCCCGATTCCCACCTACAACGTGACCCCCGATTTCGACTGGGAAAGTGAGAACGCGGATCTGCTGTTCGATATGGCGGCCAAGTACGGCCTGCCCTATTTCCAGAACTTCCTCAATTCCGACCTGACTCCCAATATGGTTCGCTCCATGTGCTGCCGCCTGCAGCTCGACCTGCGCGAATTGCTCAAGCGCGGTAACGGCCTGTTTGGCTCCGCCGAGCAGACCGGCTCCCTGGGGGTGGTGACCATTAACTGTGCTCGCCTGGGCTATCTCTTCAAGGGCAACCGCGAGGGACTGTTTGCTCGCCTGGACGAGTTGCTGAACCTGGCGCGCAACAGCCTGGAGATTAAACGCAAGGTGATCCAGAGCTACATCGACGCGGGCCTGTTCCCCTACACCAAGCGTTATCTGGGCACCCTGCGTAACCACTTCTCCACCATCGGGGTGAACGGTATCAATGAGATGATCCGTAACTTCACCTCCGACCAGCTGGATATCACCAGTGTGGCGGGTCACCAGCTGGCAGTGGACCTGCTGGACCATATCCGCGAACGCATGCAGGAGTTCCAGGAGGAGACCGGGCACCTCTACAATCTGGAAGCGACCCCGGCTGAGGGCACCACCTACCGCCTGGCCAAGGAGGATCGCAAGCGCTTTGCGGGCATCATCCAGGCCGGTACCGATAACAAACCCTACTACACCAACTCCTCCCAGCTGCCGGTGGGTCACACCGATGATCCCTTCCAGGCGCTGGCGATGCAGGACGAGCTGCAGTGCAAGTACACCGGGGGTACCGTGCTCCACCTCTACATGAACGAGCGCATCTCCTCCACCGAGGCCTGCAAGAAGCTGGTTCAGCGCTCGCTGACTAACTTCCGCCTGCCCTACATCACCATCACACCGACTTTCTCCATCTGTCCAACCCACGGTTACCTGAAGGGCGAGCACGAGTTCTGCCCGACCTGCGACCAGGAGCGACTGGCCGAGAAGATCCGCAAGAGCCAAAGCCAGCAGAAGCAGGCTGTTTAACACCGAAGGAGCACAACCATGAGCAATGATGTACAGATCAAACTGGAAGAGCACGAACGTCAGCGCTGCGAGGTATGGACCCGTGTGATGGGTTACCACCGTCCGGTATCTGCCTTCAACCCGGGCAAGCAGTCCGAGTACGCCGAGCGCAAGCAGTTTGTAGAACGCATGCAGTGATCGACGTTGGCGTCAACAGCAACCTTCCTCCGGTTCCCCTAAGGGTCGGGGGGATGGTGCCGATGAGCAGCCTGGATTTTCCCGGGCAGCTCAGCGCCGTGCTTTTTTGCCAGGGCTGCAGCTGGCGCTGTCACTACTGCCATAACCCTCACTTGATGGCGGTGGACGCCGAGGAGCTGGTGAGCTGGGAATCGATACTCGATTTCCTTGATCAGCGCCGTCAGCTTCTGGATGCGGTAGTGTTCAGTGGTGGAGAACCTCTCCTGCAGCACAGCCTGGAGCCCGCCATTGATACTGTCCGGGAAATGGGGTTTCGGGTGGCGCTGCACAGTTCTGGGAGTATTCCCGAGCGCCTGGCGCAGTTGCTGCCGAAGCTCGACTGGGTCGGCCTCGACATCAAGGCGCTGCCCGCCGATTGCGCCGCCATCACCACCATCGCCAGCAGTGGCGACAAGAGTTGGCAAAGCCTGCGCCTGCTGTTGGAGAGCGGGGTGGAGCACGAGGTGCGTACCACGGTGCACTGGGGGTTGATGAGCCCGCAGCAGGTAGTGGCGCTGGCAGCGCGCCTGAAATGCGAAGGGGTTGAGCGCTTTGTGTTGCAGGATTGCCGTGATGACCACTGCCTGAACCCGGATCTGGGGGAGTCCTGGATCGATCCCGCCGAGCTGCAGCCACTACTGGCCGAGCTGGGCGCTATGTTTAAGCAGTTCAGCTTCCGTTAACGTTCAATGATTACCTGTCTTGGGGCGGGGTGCCAATGGTCCCCCGGCCGCCTGCTGCCGGAATAATGGCAGCAGGCGCCCAGCCACGATCAGTTGTGGGCGTGCAGTTCTTCGTTGAGCTCGATCGCGGAGCGGTTGGTCTTGCACTCCAGCGCCCCGCTGAGGGAGTTGCGGCGGAACAGCAGGTCCGATTTGCCCGCCAGGGAGGCGGCCTTGACCGTCTCCACCACCTGTCCCTGGTCGTCCAGCAGATTGACCTTGGACCCCCCGGTGACGTAGAGACCAGCTTCCACGGTGCAGCGATCCCCGAGGGGGATGCCGAGGCCCGCATTGGCACCCAGCAGGCAGCCTTCGCCCACGGAGATCACCACATCGTTGCCCCCCGACAGGGTGCCCATGGTGGAGCAGCCGCCCCCCAGGTCCGATCCCTTGCCCACCACCACACCGGCGGAGATGCGTCCCTCCACCATGCTGGTGCCTTCGGTGCCGGCGTTAAAGTTCACAAAGCCCTCGTGCATGATGGTGGTGCCTTCGCCAATGTAGGCACCCAGGCGCACGCGGGCGGTGTGGGCGATGCGCACACCGGCGGGCACCACGTAGTTGGTCATCTTGGGGAACTTGTCGACGGAGGCGACCTCCAGCAGCTCGCCGCGGGCACGGGCCTGCAGCTGGCGCCGGGGCAGCTCACTGAGGTCAATGGCGCCCTGGTTGGTCCAGGCTACGTTGGGCAGCAGCGGGAAGATGCCGGTGAGGTTGGTGCCGTGGGGTTTGACGTAGCGGTGGGAGATCAGGTGCAGCTTGAGGTAGGCCTCCGGTGTGGTGGTGGGGGCGCTGTCGGTCTCCAGGAAGGTGGCCACCGCAGGCTGTTGACTCTGGACCAGCTCATCGAGGATGGCGGACTGCTCGTGGAAATCGGTGGTGTCGGCCACCAGGTCTCGAAGGTCGTTGAGTTGCTCCTGGTTCAACTCGATGGTCTGGTTGCCCCCCTGGTAGCCGACCGCTTCACCGAGTCGGCTGACCAGCTCCTGGCAAGGGTCGAACAGTGGGTTGGGATAGTAGACCTCAAGCCATTCGCCCTTGCTGTTTTTGGTACCTATGCCGAGGGCGAAGCTGAAAAATGGGTTGCTCATGGGAAGTCCTGTTGTTGAATCGGAAGGGTGATTGCCAAGGGTGGAAGTCGGGTTAGGGCTGGGCGTCAAAAAAGGCGGCGTACTGATCCGCGTTGAAGCCCAGCAGGCGGTGCTCGCCGGCGACCAGCAGTGGCCGTTTGATAAGGGAGCTGTGCTCGCAGATCAGGGCCAGTGCGGTCGCTGCGCTGGTACCCTCACGGACCGCCTCGGGGAGTTTGCGCCAGGTGGTGCCGCGCCGGTTGACCAGCGCCTCCCAGCCCAGCTGCTGGAGGTGTCCGGCAAACTCCTCGGCCGGAACCCCCTCGGTTTTGTAATCGTGGAAGCGATACTCGATCCCCTGTTGGTCAAGCCAGGTGCGGGCCTTTTTCATGGTGTCGCAGTTTTTGATGCCGTAAAGGGTAACCATCGTCAGTCGTTGCTCTGTAGAAAGGATTGAATGCGCAGGGCCGCTTCCCGGCACTCCTCCAGCGAGGCGACCAGTGCCATCCGTACCCGGTTGGCGCCGGGGTTGGCGCCACTAACCTCCCGTGCGAGGTAGCTGCCGGGCAGCACGGTGATATTTTGCCGTGCGAACAGCTCGCGGGCAAAGGTTTCGTCACTGTATCCGGCGGGGGTTTGCAGCCACAGGTAAAAGCCGGCATCGGGCAACTCGACCCGGCAGAGGTCGCCAAGGATCGCCTTGAACTCGGCAAACTTCTGCCGGTAGAGGCGGCGGTTGCCCAGCACGTGCTCCTCATCCCGCCAGGCCAGGATGCTGGCCTGCTGGTGCTGCAGGGGCATGGCGCAGCCGTGGTAGGTGCGATAGAGCAGGTAGGGCTTGAGCAGGCTGGCATCGCCCGCCACAAAGCCGGAGCGCAGGCCGGGCAGATTGGAACGCTTCGACAGGCTATGGAACACCACGCAACGGCGGTAGTCATCTCGTCCCAGCCGAGCGCAGGCTTCCAGTAGCCCCACCGGCGGCTGAGCCTCGTCGGGGTAGATCTCGGAGTAGCACTCGTCGGAGGCGATCACGAAGTCGTAGCGATCCGCCAGTTCGATCAGTTTGTGCAAGGTGGCCAGCGGGGTAACCGCACCGGTGGGGTTGCCCGGGGAGCAGAGAAACAGCAGCTGGCACTGCTGCCACTGCGTTTCACTGACCGCCTCGTAGTCGGGCAGGAAGCCGTTTTCCTCGAGGCAGGGCAGGTATTGGCACTCGGCACCCGCCAGCAGGCTGGCCCCTTCGTAAATCTGGTAAAAGGGGGCCGGCATCAGTACCCGAGGTGCGGGTAAATGGCGGTTGACCAGCGCCTGGGTAAAGGAGAACAGGGCTTCGCGGGTGCCGTTGACCGGAATCACCTCGCTGGCGGCGTCCGGTGCGCGGTTCAGCTTAAATCGCTGCTGCAGCCAGTGGCCGATGGTTTCGCGCAGTTCAGGGGTGCCGAGGGTGGTGGGGTAGTGGCTGAGCCCGGTCAGGTTTGCGGCCAGGTAGTCGGTGACAAAGGGGGGAGCCTGGTGTTTGGGTTCGCCGATGGAGAGGGCAATGTGGGGTCGGTCCGCCGGGG